>JBPPMC010000331.1:0-2222 GCA_051305835.1 Sphingobium sp. | reverse complement strand
TGGCGGACAGCCCAGCCGATCAAGAGCTTTACCAAGTCGGCTCCGCGCCTGGCGACAGCGCAGGCCGCGCGCCGCGATCTCGAAGACCTGTCGGCGGCGATTGGGTACTGGGCGGCCGAGCATCCCCTGCTGATGCGCCCGAAGGTCTGGCTGCCAGAGAAGCCCGAAAGCCCGCGCGATGCGCTGAGCCGGGATCAGGCGGCGAGGCTGCTGAAGGCGTCGATGGGCTGGCGCCTGAAGGACGGGAGGTGGACACGCCTGGGAGGGTCAGCGAAGGCCAACCGAGCCCACCTGCGCCGGTTCATCCTGATCGGCTGCTACACGGCACCCGGCCGGGGGTGATCCCCAAGCTGCTCTGGCATGAGAGCGCCACACAGGCCTACGTGGCTCTCGACGACGGCACGATCTACCGGCGAGGCCGGGACGAGAAAGACCACCGGACAAAGCGCCGACCCTTGGTCCGCCTTCCTCCAAGGCTCATCGCACACATGTCCCGCTGGCGCGCGGCGGATAAGCTCGTCGACCGCCTCGGACCTGACGGCGAGCGCCTTCCTGTCACAACCGTGATCCACCATGGAGGACGGCCGCTGGCAGGGAAGATCCGGCGCGGCTTCGAGGCCTGTGTTCGCGATGCCGGTCTGGCCGAAGAGATCACACCGCACTGGCTACGGAACACCTGCGCGACCTGGCTGCTTGAGGGTGGTGCATCTCTATGGGACGCCGCTGCGTACGCGGGGATGACGACGAAGACTCTCGAGACTTGTTACGGACACCACCGGCCAAACCATCAGAGCAGCGCAGGAAAAGCTTTGGGGGCCCAACGAAAATAAATTTGAGCGTACGACCGCTTTTGTCGCATCGACCCTTTAAGCGCCAAGTGGCGTTGACTTACGCCGCCAAATGGCGAGTATTAGGAAAGAGGACGTAATGGGCGAAGTTATCAAGGTAGGAGCTTTCCAGCGCCTGCGCGCGCAGGAGCCTCAGTCGTTCGCAGCTGAGAATGATCGCGCGCGCCTGTCGGCTGCAGCGATAACAGCTTACCGGAAACTAGCTGAAGTGTGGGGCCTAACCAGCTCTGAGGCTGCTGCGCTCATGGCAGTCTCGGATCGAACTTGGGACCGCATGAAAAAACCGGACTGGAATCAGCCACTAAATCAAGATCAACTCACGCGAGTTTCTGCATTGGTGGGGACCTATAAGGGTCTTCATCTGCTGTTCGCAGACGATCTCTGTGATCGGTGGCCCCGCATGCGGAACCGGGGAATGCTGTTCGATGGGGCAAGCCCAATAGACTCCATGATTGAGGGCGGCATCCCGAGAATGCTCGATGTCCGTCGGCATGTTGACGCTCTTCGAGGAGGGCTCTGAGTTGTTGGACGGGCTTCGGATCACTCGCATGGCGGTCGAGCGAACAGTTCGCCTCGTATCGACTGCAGTTCTTCGGCCGCCCGTTCTGGCTCCCCTAGTTCCTGACGATATGTTGGATGCCTTGGTTGAGATCGAAGGCGCGACGAGCGGACGTCTTAACGGGCAATGGCGCGGGACAACCGCCATGAGCGCAGACGAGTTCGTCTACGGCGTGCCATGTGCCAGTTTCATCAACGCCACTTTCGCCTACTCTAAACCTCGCTGCTACAACCGCTTCAGCGGCGACGGCCGAGGAGCCTGGTATGCAGCCTTGGACGTCCAGACCAGCCTCGCTGAAGTCGGTTTCCACCTTGCAGAAGAGCTTGCAAACATCGGCGAGTTCAAATCGCGGGTCGAATACGCAGAGCTTCATGCCAGCTTCGCCGGCGATGTCGTCGACCTGGTTGCGACGCCGGACCATCCAGCTCTCGCGCCCGATGTTACAGCGGGCTATCCCGTCGGAAACGCGATAGCTGAGGCTGCCCTGGCTAAGGGAGTTCACCTGATCCGCTACCCATCCGTGAGACACCAAGGCGGCGTGTGTTTTGCGGCGATCTCACCACACGCAATCCAGTCAGTAGTACCTGGGGCCCTCTGGTCGCTTTCATGGGACGGTAGCCCCGAGCCAACGATCACCAAGCTTGCGAAGGCTGCCTAGCGGTTTCCAGATTGTTGCCAGAATGGCCTGTTTTCACCGTGAACGAAACCGGAAACCACGGAACGGCAAAGCCCGGAAACACTGGCGTTTGACGGGATGCCCGGTTGTTGACATCGAGGGGGTCACAGGTTCAATCCCTGTCGCGTCCACCATTCCT
>JBPPMC010000323.1:0-8804 GCA_051305835.1 Sphingobium sp. | reverse complement strand
GCCCTCCTGGCGTCGCATGCAGATTGCCTGCTTGGGGGAAATCACACATCGTGATGTCGGCGCTCGCCATAGCCTCCGCGGTGCGATCCCGCGAGATGACCGCCGTTCAGGTCTTGGAGCGGTGTCTTGCTGAATTACGGGCTGGCGATCCCCTGCTCAACGCCGTCACCCGGTTCCTCGACGAACGCGCCCGCCGCGAAGCGCAAAATGTGGATGAGGCCATCGCGGCGGGGTGTGATCCCGGACCGTTGGCGGGCGTGCCCTACGGCGTGAAGGATCTCTTCGACGTAGACGGGCTGCCCACCACTGCAGGATCGACGCTCTACGCCGAAGCCGATCCCGCACCTAGAGACGCCGAAGCAATCACACGGCTGCGTCATGCAGGCGCAGTGCTTGTCGCGACGCTCAACATGGACGAGTTCGCCTATGGCTTTGCGACGATCAATGCGCGGCATGGCACGACCCGGAATCCCCACGATGTGACCAGACTTGCCGGAGGATCATCGGGCGGCTCGGCGGCGGTCGTATCGGCCGGACTGCTCCCCTTTTCTTTAGGATCGGACACCAACGGCTCGATCCGGGTGCCTGCCAGCTTGACTGGCATCTACGGCCTTAAACCCACGCACGACGCGCTGCCAATGGCTGGCGTCTTCCCGTTCGCCGGGAGTTTCGATGATGCCGGGCCCTTTACCCGGTCAATCGCCGACATGCAGTGCATCTGGGAGGTGCTCACCGGAACTGCCCTGCCCGCACATGAGACAGGCAGCGTTCGCATCGCCCGTCTGGGGGGGCGTTTTCGCGAAAACGCAGACCCAGACCAGATCGGGGCGATGGACGCGATCGCACCGGACGCGCCGATAGTGGAGTTGCCCGATATTGCCCGGGCACGATCGGCGGCCTTTCTCATCACGGCATTCGAAGGGGGCACCCTTCACCGCGAGGCGCTTGCCCGTAACGCCATGGCGTTTGATCCGGCCACACGCGACCGGCTGCTCGCAGGGGCGCTGCTCCCGCAATCGCTCTATGACGAAGCGCAGGCCTTTCGCGCGCGGTTCAAACGGGTCATTGGCGATCTGATGGCCAATCATGACATCCTCCTCGCGCCTGCGACGCCCTGCACGGCGCCGACGGTCGATGATCCACGCATCTGGATTGATGGCGCGCTCCGGCCGGCGCGCGCGGATCTCGGCATACATACGCAGCCGATCAGTTTCCTGGGATTTCCGTCACTGTCTGTGCCCTTGCATCGTTCGGGCCGATTGCCGCTGGGGCTGCAACTGATCGGTGCGCCGGGGAGCGAAGCCATGTTGTTCCGCTTCGCCGCCATGCTGGAAAATAATGGGGTGATCGGCGTATCTGCGTCACCGGGGACGTTTCAGGGGGTTGAAACATGACACAGGCATCGGTCGGGAGACTGGACCGCTATTTTGCGCTTTCGGACCGGGGAACCTCGGCGCGGACGGAGGTGCTGGCGGGCATAACGACATTCCTTACCATGGCGTACATCGTGCTCGTCAATCCCGCAATTTTGGGTCAGGCGGGGATGCCGGTTGCGTCGGTCGCCGCTGCGACCTGCTTTGCCGCCGCATTTGCCTCAATCCTGATGGGCCTTGTCGCCAACACGCCGCTGGCATTGGCACCGGGCATGGGCCTGAATGCCTATTTCAGCTTCACTGTTGTTCAGCAGATGGGCATTCCCTGGCCCGTGGCGCTGGGCTGTGTCTTCATTTCAGGTGTTGCCTTCCTGATCCTGACTCTGACTGGCGTGCGGCAACTGATAGTATCGGTCATCCCCGTTCACCTCTTTGCGGCGGTAGCGGGCGGCATCGGCCTGTTCATCGGTTTCATCGGCCTGAAGAACGCGGGCATAGTCGTAGCGAACCCCGCCACCTTCGTCGCTTTGGGTGACCTTAAAGCACCCGGCGCGGCGCTGGCGCTGTTTGGATTGCTGGTGATCGGCGCTTTGAGCGTGTGGAATGTGCGCGGCGCAATGCTCATCGGCGTAGTGGCGACGACGGTGGTTGGATGGCTCTTTGGGCAGGTCGTCGTGACACCCGAACCCTACAGCCTATCGGCTTTGACCGAGACGGCCTTCAAGCTGGATTTGCCCGCCGTGTTCGGTCTCACTGGCACCCACGGGCTGGGCTTGCTTGAAATATTGTTCGTCTTCCTGTTCGTCGACCTTTTCGACAATATCGGGACGCTCGTCGCAGTAACGAAGCGCGCCGGGCTGATCGATGCGGCGGGAAAGATCCCCGGCCTCAACCGCATCCTGATGACCGATGCCGTCGCCACTATGGTCGGGTCAATGGCAGGCACCAGCACCGTCACCAGCTATGTCGAGAGCGCGGCGGGTGTACAGGCGGGCGGGCGGACCGGCCTCACGGCCGTCGTCACCGGTATCCTGTTCCTGATCACCATGTTCGTCGCGCCCTACGCGCAGATCGTGCCGCTGGCGGCGACCGCGCCCGCACTCATCATCGTCGGCGGACTGATGCTGCTGCCGTTGACTGAAGTGGAGTGGGAAGACCCTCTGTCCGCCATTCCCGCTTTCCTCACGGTGGCAATGATCCCGCTGACCTTCTCCATCGCCAACGGCCTTGCCTTCGGCATCACAGCGCATGCCGCGCTCAAGTTGCTGCGCGGCAATGCGACCGTCAAGGACTGGTTCCTTTTCCTGCTGGCCGGGCTGTTCGTGGTCCGTTTCGTCTGGATGAGTGCGGGGGCATGATGCGCATATTGCAATTCGCGCTGCTCGCGCTGCTAGCGGCATTCTCTGCCCCCGCCGTCGGTCAAAAGCTCGACAAGACGCCACGCACGGTTGTCATGACAGCGTTCGCGCCGGAATGGGACTCGCTCGTCCACATGGTCGTACGGCCCAGACAGCACAGAATAAACGGACTGACTTTCCTCACCGGCACCATGGCGGGCAAGCCGGTGCTACTAATGCAGAGCGGCGTCAGCATGGTCAACGCGGCGATGAACACGCAACTGGCGCTCGACCACTTCACCGTAAAGCGGATCGTCTTTTCCGGGATCGCCGGTGGTGTCGACCCGGCGCTGTCGATCGGGGACGTCATCGTTCCGCAGGACTGGGCGCAATATCTGGAAGTCTCCTTCGCACGCAAAACCGACAGAGGCTGGGTCACGCCCGAGCCAGCCGATGCGATGGCACCGCCCAATTACGGGATGATGTTTCCGCGCGGGGTACGCATGGGCAACGCTGTGGAACCTCCTACCCGTCATTACACATTCGCCGTCGATCCTGCGCTGCTCGCGCTGGCGCGCAAGGTCGCGACCGGTATCACCCTGCGCCGATGCGTCGAAGGCAGCACGACGGCAAAGGCCTGCCTAGTTCACACGCCAAAGATCGCCGTGGGCGGCACCGGCGTCAGCGCAGGCGTGTTCGCCGACAATGCAGAGTTCCGCACCTACCTCTCCGACGCTTGGAAAGCGCGCGTGCTCGACATGGAAAGCGCCGCCGTGGTGCAAGTCGCTTTCGCCAACCGCGTGCCCTCCATCGTCTTTCGCAGCCTCTCCGACCTTGCCGGAGGCGACGCGGGCGAGAACCAGATGACGGCGTTCATGTCACTGGCGGCAGTAAACTCCGCCGATGTCGTGCATGCGTTCGTCGCTGCGTTGCCGGATTGAAGCGATGACGCTTTCGACCGTCAGAGGCACTCGCGCTATGGTAACAGCGCCGCATTATCTGGCATCGCAGGCCGGTCTGGACGTACTGCGCGATGGCGGCAATGCCGTGGAGGCGGCCGTGGCCGTCGCGGCAACACTGGCTGTGGTCTATCCGCACATGACCGGCATCGGCGGAGACGGTTTCTGGCTTATCTCCGAGCCAAACGGCCAAGTGCACAGCGTCCACGGCTGCGGTGGTGCAGCGGCGAGCGCTAACCTCGCCCTATACGCCGGGCATGAAACGGTGCCTTTGCGCGGGCCGCTGGCGGCGAACACGGTTGCGGGCACTATATCAGGCTGGGCAACGGCGCTTGCGGGGAGCGGCAGGCGTCTGCCGCTCGACAGGCTCATGCGCGACGCCATCCACCATGCAGAGACCGGCGTTATAGTCACGGCAGGCGGCGCGGCAGTCGCGGCGGCGAAAGGCGCAGAACTGCGCGGGCAGCCCGGCGCCTATGCCACAACCTTCGAACCGGAGGGCCGCCCTCTTGTGCAAGGCGACCGCCTGCGCCAGCCCGCGCTTGCCCCGACGCTGCGGACACTGGCGGAAAAAGGGCTGGATGATTTCTATAATGGCGCGCTGGCCGATCTGATCGCGGCGGACCTTGCCGAACTGGGCAGCCCGGTTACGCGATCAGACCTTTCGGCGCATCAAGCCACCCGGCCCGCGCCGCTCCATGTCGGCATAAGTGGCGGGCGTCTGTTCAACAGCGCCCCGCCGACGCAGGGCTTTGCGTCGCTGCTGATCCTGGCTTTGTTCGACAGGCTAAAGGCGGACCGCGCCGACGGCTTCGATCATGTGCACGGCCTGATCGAAGCGACGAAGCAGGCGTTCCTGCTGCGCGACGTCCATGTCGGCGATCCGCCGTTTCACGACTTCGCTTTCCAGGCACTGCTGGACGATGACTCCGCGCTAAACAAGCTGGCGAGCGCAATCGATCCTGCGGCCGCACTTCCCTGGCCGCAGCCGTCCGCGCCGGGTGACACCTGCTGGTTCGCGGCGGCGGACAGTGAAGGCCGCGTAGTGAGCGCCATCCAATCGACCTATTTTGAGTTTGGATCAGGGCTGGTGCTGCCGCGCACTGGCATCACCTGGCAAAATCGCGGTTGTTCTTTCCGGTTGGCGCAGGACGGATGGAACGCGCTGAAGCCGGGCCGCAAGCCGTTCCACACCCTCAATCCCGCACTAGCCCAATTCGATAACGGGCGGGTCATGGCCTATGGCACGATGGGCGGCGAAGGCCAGCCGCAAACGCAGGCCGCGATCTTCACGCGCTATGCACGCTTCGGCATGGACCTTCAGGGCGCGATCAGTGCGCCGCGCTGGCTGCTCGGGCGCACATGGGGCGAACAGAGCACGACGCTGAAGCTGGAGGACGGCTTCGACGCAACGATCTATGCAATGCTCGCCGCTGCCGGGCATGACGTCGAGCGAGTCGGGCCGCTCACCGCAACAATGGGACATGCCGGTGCCATCGTCCGCCATGCCGACGGCCGACTGGAAGGCGCGACCGATCCACGCAGCGATGGACTCGCCGCATCATGGTAGGCGCACCTCTCCCCGGCGGCGCCAGAGCAGTAGCGCGTTGCGACGCCCTCGGCATCGCGCCCTATAGCGACATGGATGGCGGACTGTATCGGGGCTATCTGACTCCCGCTTACGCTGCTGCACAGGATGCGCTGGCAGGGTGGATGGTCGAGGCTGGCATGGCCGTGCGCCGCGACGATGCCGCCAATCTGATCGGCCGTTACGAAGGTGACCACCCGGAGGCGCCTGCGCTGCTTATCGGCAGCCACCTGGACAGCGTGCGCGACGGCGGGCGATATGATGGCTCGCTCGGTATCATGCTGGGCGTAGAGGCAGTTGCGGTGCTGAGTGCACAAGGGCGCGCGCTGCCCTTCGCCGTTGAAGTGATAGCATTTGGCGACGAGGAAGGCTCGCGCTTCCCCGCCGCCATGCTGACCAGCCGCGCCGTCGCAGGCACGCTGGAGGCCGAAGCCCTGAACCTCGCCGACGGAAATGGCGTTGCACTCGCCGAAGCTGGCATCGACATCGCGACCTATCTCGATGCGCGTCGCGCGCCGGGAACCACCCTCGCCTATTTCGAGGCGCATATCGAACAGGGGCCGCTGCTGGAGACCGAGGGTCTTGCCGTGGGCACCGTCACCGGGATCGCCGCACAACTGCGCTTTCAGGTGCGAGTGAAGGGCATGGCAGGCCACGCGGGCACCACATCCATGCCCCTGCGCCGGGATGCGCTTGCCGGTGCGGCCGAAATGATGCTGGCGATCGAGACCATAGCGCGGAACGACGCGTCCGATCTGGTCGCGACGGTCGGTCGCATCGAGGCGATGCCTGGTGCCGCGAACGTGATCGCGGGAGGCGTCAACTTCACTATCGACATACGATCAGGCGATGCTGCCCGGAGAGACCAAGCCGCCGAAGCGATCTTCGACCAGATCCGCGAAATCGCCGACACAAGAGGACTCGATATGGTGGCGGAACAAGTCCACAATCTTCCAGCCAGCCCCTGCGACCCTGCACTCATGGACCTGCTCGATGCCGCCATTGCGGGTGCGGGTCAGCCGGTTCGCCGTCTCGTTTCAGGCGCAGGGCATGACGCCATGGTGATGGCAGCGCTTTGCCCTACCGCCATGCTGTTCATCCGTTGCCGCGGGGGTATCAGCCACAACCCTGCCGAGCATGTCGATCCTGCCGACGCAGACATCGCGTTGCAGGTCATGCTGGGTTTCATCGATGGATTGGGAGCCACACGTGCCTGCTGACCTGACCCCCGATCTATTCGGCGAAATCGATCCGCCGCAACGCCTGCTGATGGGGCCAGGTCCGGTCAATGCCCATCCGCGCGTGCTGCGCGCCATGGCGGCCGACCTGCTCGGGCAATTCGATCCGGAAATGACTGGCTATATGAATCAGGTCATGGCCCTGTATCGCCCGATCTTCGGCACGCAAAATCAATGGACCATGCTTGTCGACGGCACCGCGCGCGCCGGGATAGAGGCTGCACTTGTCAGCTTGGCGGCGCCGGGCGACCGGGTGCTGGTGGTGAACTTCGGTCGGTTCGGATTATTACTGACTGAGATATTGGGCCGCATCGGCGCAGTCGTCGAAACCATCGACGCACCCTGGGGCGAAGTCGTACCAATGGACGCCATCGCCGCCGCGATCGCGCGCACTGGCCCCAAACTCGTCGTCAGCGTCCATGGCGACACATCCACTACAATGGCGCAACCGCTCGACGGCCTGGGCGCGCTATGTCGCGCGGCTGGCGCTTTGAGCTATGTCGACGCTACCGCCACCATCGGCGGCATAGAGATCGCCGCTGATCGCTGGGGTGTCGATGTGGTCACGGGCGGCCTGCAAAAGTGCCTTGGCGGTCCTTCCGGCTCTGCACCGATCACGATATCGGATGCCGCCGCCGCCCATATCTTCAGCCGTCGCCATGTCGAGCAGGGCATCCGCCGCGACGACATAGCCGACGGGGCCGGCCCGCGCATCGGCTCCAACTATTTGGACTTGGCGATGATCATGGACTACTGGTCCGACAAGCGTCTCAATCACCATACCGAGGCAACGTCGATGCTTTACGCCGCGCGAGAATGTGCGCGCGTGGCGCTGGGAGAAGGGCTGGAGACGCGCTTTGCCCGCCATGCTGCTGCGGGTCGCGCCATGTGCGCCGGATTGCAGGCAATGGGTCTCACGCTGTTCGGCGACGGTGCCCATCGCATGACGAACGTCACCGGCGTCTATATCCCGGAAGGCGTTGACAGCGAGCGGGTTCGCACCGCTATGCGGGATCATTTCGAGATCGAGATCGGCACGGCTTTCGGGCCGTTGCAGGGCCGCATCTGGCGCATCGGCGCGATGGGCTACAATGCGATGAAGCATAAGGTGCTGATTACGCTCGGCGCGCTGGAAACGTGCCTGCGTCGCGAAGGCTTCGTTCTGCCTGCGGGCGAAGCCGTCGCTGCGGCGATAGTGGCGTGGGACGCATGACGCAGCCGCGCGACCTTTCGGGATATGGCGCAACGCCGCCCGACGCCCGCTGGCCCAGCGATGCGCGGATCGCCGTGCAGTTCGTCATCAACTATGAAGAAGGGGCCGAAAACAGCGTCCTTAACGGCGACAAGGGTTCAGAGGCTTTCCTTTCCGAAATGGTGGGCGCGCAAAGTCACCCCGACCGGGCAATGGCAATGGAGAGCCTCTACGAATATGGCAGCCGTGCCGGCTTCTGGCGGCTGCATCGCCTGTTCACGGATCGCAAGCTGCCCGTTACCGTGTTTGCTGTCGCAAAGGCCATGGAAATGAACCCGCAGGCCGTCGCGGCCATGCTGGACGCCGACTGGGAAGTCGCCAGCCACGGCCTCAAATGGATCGACTATCAATATCTGCCCGAGGAACAGGAGCGCGCGCACATTGCCGAAGCAGTTGCGCTCCACACACGCCTTACCGGCACGCGGCCGCTTGGCTGGTATCAGGGGCGCACGTCGCCCAATACGGCCCGGCTAGTCGTGGAAGAAGGCGGCTTTCTCTACGATGCGGACAGTTATGCCGACGACCTGCCCTATTGGGATAAGCGTCACGGCGCACCGCAGTTGATCGTTCCTTACACGCTGGACGCGAACGACATGAAGTTCGTTGCCTATAATGGCTTTGCCGAGGGTGAATCCTTCTTCCGCTACTTGCGCGACACGTTCGACCAGTTGCGGGAGGAAGGTGGCCGGATGATGTCGGTCGGCCTGCATTGTCGCATCGCGGGTCGCCCCGCCCGCGCCCGCGCGCTCGCGCGCTTCCTCGATCACGTGATCGCGGCGGAGGACGCCTGGGTCGCACGCCGCATCGATATTGCCCGCCATTGGATGGAGGTTCACCCGCTATGATCATCGACGATCCCTTGCTGCTCGCGGAAATCACGCATGCCTTCCACGAATATGAGCGTGCGCTGATGGAGGATGACGTGCCCGCCATGGACGCCCTGTTCCATGATGCACCCACCACTAACCGCTATGGCGTGGGCGAAGTGCTTTACGGCATCGAGGAAATCCGCACCTTCCGCAAAGGACGGGGCGGATCGCCACAGCGCAAACTGGGT
>JBPPMC010000293.1:0-17940 GCA_051305835.1 Sphingobium sp. | reverse complement strand
ATGATAGCGATGAACATCCTCTTGCTTGGCAGCGGCGGCCGCGAACATGCGCTGGCGTGGAAGCTCGCGCAATCGCCGCGATGCGATACGCTGTTCGCCGCGCCCGGCAACCCCGGAATAGCGCAACATGCCCGGCTGGTCGACCTCGCCGCGACCGATCATGCCGCCGTTCTGGCTTTTTGCGCGGCGAACAACATTGGCCTCGTCGTGATCGGCCCCGAAGCACCGCTGGTCGATGGCCTGGGCGATTCCCTGCGCGCGGCGTACATCCCGGTTTTCGGCCCTTCGCGCCTCGCCGCGCAACTGGAAGGATCGAAGGGCTTCACCAAGGATCTGTGCAGCCGCGCCAGCATCCCGACTGCAGGCTATGCCCGCGTCACCAGCAAGGCGGAAGGCATCGCCGCCCTCGCCCCCTTCGGCCTGCCCGTCGTCATCAAGGCGGACGGTCTGGCAGCGGGCAAGGGCGTCATCATCGCCATGACTCATGCCGAAGCCGAAGCGGCAATCGAGGACATGTTCTCCGGCAGCTTCGGCGACGCTGGCGCGGAAGTCGTGATCGAGGAATTTATGACTGGCGAGGAAGCCAGCTTCTTCGCGCTGACGGATGGCACTTCGATCCTGCCCTTCGGATCGGCGCAGGACCACAAGCGTGTCGGCGACAATGACACTGGCCCGAACACGGGCGGCATGGGCGCGTACAGCCCTGCCCGCGTCCTCACCCCCGCTCTTGAGGCGCGCGTGATCGAGGAGATAATCAAGCCCACCGTCGCCACCATGGAGCGCGAGGGCATGCCCTATAGTGGCGTGCTGTATGCGGGGCTGATGCTCACCCCGACCGGGCCGAAGCTGATCGAGTATAATGCGCGCTTCGGCGACCCGGAATGTCAGGTGCTGATGATGCGGCTGCAGGACGATCTCGTCACGCTGCTGCTCGCGGTGGCGCAGGGTACGCTGGCAGACCTGGGATCGGTGACGCTCTCGTCCAATCCCGCGCTGACGATCGTGATGGCGGCTAATGGCTATCCGGGCACCCCCGAAAAGGGCGGCGTGATTGGCGGGATCGACGCGGCGGAAGCAGATGGTGCCAAGATATTCCACGCCGGAACCGCGCTGCACGATGGGCAACTCGTCGCCAATGGCGGTCGTGTGCTGAACATCACGGCGAGCGGCGCGAGCGTCCGGGAGGCGCAGGCTACCGCATATGCCGCGCTCTACGCCATCGACTTCCCCACCGGATTTTGCCGCCGCGACATCGGCTGGCGCGAAGTGGAGCGGGAAGGCGTGGCATGATCCCCGCGCTTCCCCTATGATGCCGCAGCACAGGAGTCTGGACCGATGAACGAATTTCTGACGAACTATGGCCTGTGGCTGGTCATCGGGCTGATCATAGTGATCACCCTGGTGTATCTGGTCTCCGGCAAGAAAAGCGGCGACAGCATCGATGTCGCGCCGACTGTGGAAACACCGGCCGCAGCCAGCGATATGGCACCGCCGCCGATCGCCGTGACGCCGCCGCCTCCCGTTCCCACGGCAGTCGATCCCCTGCCCGTAACGCCGCCGCCAGTCGCCGAAGAGATCGCGCGCGTCGTAACCTCCGCCGCTCCTGCGCCCGTGGTTCCGGTCGCACCCGCATCGTCGGGCGGCGCGGATAATCTGCTGAAGCTGAAAGGCGTCGGGCCGAAACTGGCGGCCCTGCTAGGCGAACTGGGCGTCACCAGCTTCGCACAGATCGCAGCCTGGACAGACACCGACCTGGCGGCGGTCGATGCAAAACTCGGCAACTTCAAGGGCCGCCCCGTGCGCGATCATTGGGTGGATCAGGCGAAATATCTGGCGGCGGGGGATATCGCCGGGTTCGAGGCGAAGTACGGGAAGCTGTAGGGCGGCGTCCTTTCTGCGCATCGTGGCATAGATTTCGCGCATCCGAAAATGGCCGTAAACAGCCACCCTCGCGTCATGCTGAACTTGTTTCAGCATCCATTTATCGGCCCGTAGCTATTCGCGCGTGGCGGGATGGATCCTGAAACGAGTTCAGGATGACGGATGGGCATTGTGCGGGTGTGAATACGGTCTGCCCACCACCTCACCCCAAACTCAACATCATCCCCGCCAGCGCGGCGCTCATCAGGTTGGCGAGGCTGCCTGCGACCAGCGCCTTCAGCCCCAGTTTCGCGATCATCGGGCGCTGATTGGGGGCCAGATTGCCGGTCACCGCCATCTGGATCGCAATCGAGCTGAAATTGGCGAAGCCGCACAGCGCGAAGGTGATGATCGCGACCGTCGCGGGGGCCAGTGTCTGCTGCACGGCGCCCAACTGGATGTAGGCGACGAATTCGTTCAGCACGACCTTCGTGCCGAACAGCCCGCCCGCCACCTGCGCCTGATCCCACGGTATGTTGAGCAAGTACATGACCGGCGAGAACACATAGCCCAATATCTGCTGAAAGCTCAGCGCCGGATGGCCGAACCATGCGCCCACGCCGCCCAGCAGTCCGTTCGCCAGCGCCACCAGCGCCACGAACGCCAGCACCATCGCGCCGACCGCCACTGCCAGCTTGACGCCGGTCTGCGCGCCCTGTGCCGCCGCCTGGATGATGTTGGCCGGGCGTTCCTCGTCATGACTGCCTTCGGGCAGGATCACCGGATCGACTTGCGGGTCTTGCGGGTTATCCGGCATCATGATCTTCGCCATTAATATGCCGCCCGGCGCGGCCATGAAACTGGCGGCGAGCAGATAGTCGATCTTGATTCCCATCGACGCATAAGCCGCAAGGATCGTCCCCGCGACGCCCGCCATGCCCGACGTCATCACCGTAAAGAGCTGCGCAGGCGTGAGGCCGGCGAGATAGGGGCGGATCACGAGCGGACTTTCGCTCTGCCCCACGAAGATATTCGCCGCCGCGCACAGCGACTCGACTTTGGACACGCCGATCACTTGCTGGATCGCGCCGCCGACCCAGCGCACGATCAACTGCATCAGGCCGATATAGTAGAGGATCGAGACGAGGCTGGCGAAGAAGATGATGACGGGCAAAGCCGCGATCGCGAAACTCGCGCCGCCAATTTCCGGCTTTGCGAGCGGGCCGAAGATGAAGTCGGTCCCCGCCTGCGCATAGCCCAGCAGATTGGCCACGCCGCGCGACATGCCCGCAATGACCGCCTTGCCCGCAGGCACATACAGCACAAGCACGGCGATCCCCGCCTGCAACGCAAACGCCGCGCCGACCACGCGCAGCCTTATGGCGCGGCGGTTGGAGGAGAAGGCAAGCGCTATGGCAAGGATCAGGGCAATACCGGCCAGGCCGATGAGGAATCTGGTCATGAATGCTTTCGAACGGAGCGACAATAAGGGAAGCGCCGCGAGTCCGGCGAAGAGCCTTTTTATACACGGGGTTCGACTTTGGGCTAGGTCATTAACTCATGCCATTGCGGGCAGCGGCTTTCCCTTTCTGCAAAAGCCGATATGAGACAGGCGATGACCAGCGCATCGCCCCCCGCCCCGTCCATCCCCCGCTCCCTGTTCGTCTTTTCCGTACTGTACGGCGGGATGACCTGCACGGCGGGCATATTGGGCGTGAAGCAGGTGGCGCTCGGCCCGCTGGCGGTCGAGGCAGGCATTTTCGCCTTCCTGCAACTGGTGATCCTGTCCAGCGCCATCGCCGAATTGCACGGGCAGAAAGTGGCGACATGGCTGGTCCGGCTGGGCTTCATCCCGCTGATCATGTCCGCCGTGCTGATCCAGCTCGTCATTGCCCTGCCGCACGATCCCGGCATGTATCCTCCCGCTATAGACGCCTTTCCGATCGTCGTGGGTCAGGGCGCGCGGATGATGCTGGCCGGGCTGATCTCCTACGGCGTGTCGCAGACGCTGAACGTGCTGATCTTTTCCAAGCTGTCGCGCGGCGATGGCAAGCTGGTCTGGCTATGGGGCATGATGGCGAGCATCATCTCCCAGATCATCGACACCGTCCTGTTCATCACCATCTCCTTCTATGGTGAGCGGCCCATCTTCGAATTGATGGCGGGGCAGATGGTCGCCAAGATCGCACTGTCGATCATCCTGGTGCCGCCGCTGATTTCGCTGGTGGTTTGGGCCGGGCGGAAGCTGGACACCAAAGCCTGACCCACATTACTTGCCCGGACGTCGCTTTGGCCCTATGCGCGCCGCCATGAGCAGCAAGTACGATCCCGCCCCCGAACTCCTCGCCAAAGCCGAGACGCTGACCGAAGCGCTGCCCTATATGCAGCGATATGCGGGCAAGACCTTCGTCGTGAAATATGGCGGACATGCGATGGGCGACCCGGAACTGGCGCGCGACTTCGCCGAAGACGTAGTGCTGATGAAGGCGGTGGGCATAAACCCGGTCGTCGTGCATGGCGGCGGGCCGCAGATCGGCGCGATGCTGAAGAAGCTGGGCGTGGAAAGCAGCTTCGTCGATGGTCTCCGCGTGACCGATGCGGAAACCGCCAAGGTGGCGGAGATGGTCCTGTCCGGCACGATCAACAAGGATATCGTCAACTGGATCGGACAAGCGGGTGGCCGGGCCGTGGGCATATCCGGCAAGGATGGCGGCTTCGTCACTGCGACCAAGGTGGTGCGGACGACGAAGACCGAAGGCAGCAATGTCGAGCAGGCCGTAGATCTGGGTTTTGTTGGTGAACCGAGCTTCATCGATACGACGATCCTCGACACGATCAGCGGCGCGGGCATGATCCCGGTCATCGCCCCCATCGGCATCGGCGCGGACAATGCGACCTACAACATCAATGCCGACACCATGGCAGGCGCGATCGCAGCGGCGCTGGGCGCGGCGCGGCTGTTCCTGCTGACCGACGTGCCGGGCGTGCTGGACAAGAGCGGCGAGTTGATGACGGACCTGACGCCCGGCCAGATCAAGGGATTGCAAGTCGATGGCACGATTTCCGGCGGCATGATCCCGAAGCTGGAAACCTGTGTCTCATCAGTCGAAGCGGGCGTAGATGCCGCCGTCATTCTCGACGGACGCGTGCCGCACGCCATGCTGTTGGAAATCTTCACGAAGCGCGGCGCAGGTACGCTGGTCCGGCTCTAGCCGCCGTTGATGGAATAATCGCAAGCCCGCGCTTGCCCCCCGCACGACCCATCGCGTAAAGCGGCGAGTGAAGTTGAAGCTGAAACCACCGGAGACCGCATGGCACTCGTCATCTATCAGATCCTGATGATCCTGCTGAATGTGGTGTGGTGGATCATCATTATTCAGGCGATCCTGTCGTGGCTGATCGCCTTCAACGTGATCAACACCTACAGCGATTTCGTGCGCAACGCGCTATATGCGCTTGATCGAATGACGCAGCCAATCTATCGCCCGCTTCGCAAGATATTGCCCGATCTGGGCGCGCTTGATCTCTCGCCGATGGTCGTGTTGCTGGCGATCTACATCTTGCAGCGAGTCATTTTGCCGGCGATCTTCACGCCCCTGATCGTGTGACTCTGCCCTGGCGTCGGGACGGCGATGCCATCCTGCTCGCCATCCGCCTGACGCCCCGCAGCGCGCGCGAAGGGTTCAGGGGGACATGGACGGACGCGCACGGCGCGACGTGGCTACAGGCGCAGGTGCGCGCGGTGCCGGAGAAGGGACAGGCCAATGCGGCGCTGATCGCGTTGCTGGCGAAGACATTGCAACTGCCCGCCGGGGCGATTTCGCTGGCAGCAGGCGACACCAACCGGCTAAAGCGGCTAAGGGTTTCCGGCGGGGCGGCGTGCCTTCCCCGTCTTCAGCAACTGGTGGAATTGGCATGACGATCAGCGGCACTCTCATCGATGGCAAGGCGTACGCGGCGCAATTGCGGGCGCGGGTCGGCCTGGCTGTGGACGTTTTCGTGGAGGCAAAATGCCGTAAGCCGGGACTCGCGGTCGTGCTGGTGGGCGAAGATCCGGCCAGCAGCGTCTATGTCCGCAACAAGGGCAAGATGACCATCGAAGCGGGCATGGAGAGCTTCGAGTTCAAGCGCCCCGCGACGATCAGCGCCGAGGAGCTGCTGGAACTGGTCGAGGAACTGAATGGCGATGACCGGATCGACGGCATCCTGGTCCAGTTGCCGCTGCCCAAGCATATCGACGAAGCCGCCGTCATCGGCGCGATCAATCCGGACAAGGATGTGGACGGCTTCCACATCATCAACAGCGGCAAGCTGGCGGTGGGCGAACCGGGCCTTGTCCCCTGCACGCCGCTGGGCTGCCTGATGCTGCTGAAAGACGAACTTGGCGACCTGTCAGGCCTTGAAGCCGTGGTGATCGGGCGCTCCAACATCGTCGGCAAGCCGATGGCGCAATTGCTGCTCAACGAAAGCTGCACCGTCACCATCGCACACAGCAGGACGCGCGATCTTGCCTCCGTCGTGCATCGGGCTGATATCGTCGTGGCCGCCGTGGGTCGCCCGGAGATGGTGAAGGGCGAGTGGATCAAGCCCGGCGCTACCGTGATCGACGTCGGCATCAACCGCGTTCCCGCCGAAGAAGAGGGCAAAAGCCGCATCGTCGGCGACGTCGCCACCGCCGAAGCAATCCTCCACGCCCGCGCGATTACGCCGGTCCCCGGTGGCGTCGGCCCCATGACTATCGCGGTGCTGCTGCGCAACACACTGGTCGCCGCCCATGCACGCGCAGGCCTGCCCGCGCCCGAGGGTCTGTGAAGCGCATCGTCCTCGCGCTGCTGCTTCTCGCCGGGAGCGCACAGGCAGCGCGTCCGTCGATGCGCCTGTCCGCCAACCCTAGCGCAGTGGTCGCGGCGGAGATCGCGTTCAACCGGCTGGCGCAGGATAAAGGGCAATGGACCGCCTTTCGCGAGACCGCTGCCAAGGACGCAGTGATGTTCGTGCCGGACATGGTCAACGCGCAGGTATGGCTGAAAGGCCGCAAGGATCCTCTGGCATCGGTGAAGTGGAAGCCGGAGAAGGTGCTGATGTCCTGCGACGGGAGCGTCGGCGTCTCAACCGGCTCCTGGCAGCAGCCTGACGGCAGCATCGGCTTCTTCACGACGATCTGGCGGCGGGACAATAAGGGCCGCTGGCGCTGGGTGCTGGACCATGGCGACACGTTGAAAACTGCGCGACCCGCCGCCGATTTCATCACGACGCGATTGGCGACCTGCCCGCGAGACCGCCGGCCGGAGCCGCCCGCAGTTGCGGGCATTGCACCGATCCCGACGCCCGGCATCGGCGCATCGGACGATGACAGCCTGAAATGGCGCACCGAAGTCCGCGCCGACAAGTCGCGCCGCGTCACGATATCGCTGTTGAGCAACGGTGCGTATGAAAATGCCCTGATCGACGAAGTGGCTGCCCCCGCATCATGATGGAATTGTTCCTCTCCGCATTCGTCACGCTGTTCGTCGTGATTGATCCACCGGGCTGCGCGCCAATCTACGCCAGCCTCAGCCATGGCGCAGACGCGGTACAGCGCCGGTCCATGGCGATACGCGCAGTCTTCATCGCGGCGAGCATCCTTCTGGTGTTCGCGCTGTGGGGCAAGCAATTGCTTGGCGTCCTCGGCATCGACCTCAACAGCTTCCGCATCGCGGGCGGCATCATGCTGTTCCTGATCGCGATGGACATGGTGTTCGAAAAACGCACCCAGCGCCGCGAAGATCGCGCGCAGAAGATCGTCGAGACACCTGAAGTCGAGGATGTGTCGGTCTTCCCGATGGCAATGCCGATGATCGCCGGTCCCGGCTCCATCGCAACGGTCATGCTGATGATGTCGCGCGCGGACGGCGTGGTTCAGCGCGTCGTCGTGCTGGGCGCCATGGCATCGGTACTGCTGCTGATGCTGATCTCGCTACTGGCGGCCGGTCCATTGATGAAACTGCTCGGCCAGAAGATCGAGGCGGTGATCACCCGGCTTCTGGGCGTGCTGCTCGCGGCACTGGCCGCGCAGTTCGTGATCGACGGACTGAAGGCCAGCTTCTAAAGGCGTCACCCCGGCGCGAACCGGGGTGACATAATCAATTACCGGACATCGTCCTCCGTCACCGGCACGATCTTGATCTCGACACGGCGATTGGCGGATTTTCCTTCTTCCGTGGCGTTGGATGCGATCGGCTGCGTCTCGCCATAACCGCGCGTGGCGATGCGGGCGGACTGGACGCCCTTGCTGTTCAGGTAACTGGCGACCGACGTGGCGCGACGCTCCGACAGCGTCTGATTATACGCGTCCGACCCGTCACTATCGGTGTGGCCGTACACGTCGATATAGGTCTTGGGATATTGCGCCAGAACGGACGCGACGTCGTTCAGCGTGGGCTGGAACTGCGGCTGCACGGCAGCGTCGTTATAGGCGAAGGTGATGCCGGATGGCATGCGCAGCAGCAAATTGTCGCCGTCGCGGATCACGTCAACGCCGGAGCCTGCGGTCTCCTCGCGCAGCTTGCGTTCCTGCGCGTCCATGTAGGAGCCAATGCCCGCGCCGGCAAGCGCACCGATGCCTGCACCGACGATCTTCTCGGTCCGGTCGCGACGGCCACCGACCAGATCGCCGAGCAGATAGCCACCCAGCGCGCCGCCGATACCGCCGATCGCGGCCTTCGAGATGGTACGTTCTCCGGTGTTCGGATCCGTCGTGCAGGCAGCCGTCAGCAACATTGCGCCAAGGCCGGCGCTACCCAGAATGCGGTGTGAAATTTTCATGACATCTCTTCCCTCTGATCGCAGTCGAAACCGCCGAAGTGCGGCCATAAACAACCTATGATAGCCTTTGTTCCACTTCCGAACTGAATGGGCCATGAGGTTGCTGTTGTGAAATCGACAGAATCCCGGCAATAGGGAGGCGACCACCATGGCCAATCCCCCACCCCCGCTCCTGCCGTTGACGCCCTTTCCATGGGTCGATGTGTTTATCATCCTCGCGCTGATTGCGCTCAACGGCGTGTTCGCCATGTCGGAACTTGCCATCGTATCGGCGCGAAAGCCACGTTTGCAGGGGCTTGAGAAAGGCGGCAGCAAGGGCGCTACGCTGGCGATTACGCTGGCGGCGGACCCAGGCAAATTCCTGTCCACCGTGCAGATCGGCATCACCCTGATCGGCATCCTTGCGGGTGCCTATTCCGGTGCAAGCCTTGGCGGACCGGTCGGCATGCGGATCGCGCGCCTCGGCATCTCGGCCGATACTGCGCAGTCGATCGGCTTTGCGCTGGTTATCGGCGTAACGACTTACGCCTCGCTGATTATCGGCGAACTTGTGCCCAAACAATTCGCCCTGCGTGCGCCTGAACCGATCGCCGTCATCATGGCGCGTCCGATGCTGTGGCTTTCAAAAGTTACCATGCCAATCGTGTGGTTGCTCGACGGGAGCAGCGCGCTGATCTTTCGCCTGCTTGGCATGAACCGTGAGTCCGAATCGCATGTCACGGCGGAGGAACTGCACCTGATCGTCGCAGAAGCCAGCAAATCGGGCGTGATCGAGGAAAGCGAGCGCGCGATCATCTCGGGCGTGGTGCGCCTTGCGGACCGTCCAGTACGCGAAGTCATGACGCAGCGGATGGACGTCGACTGGATAGACATCAACGCCGACGCACAGGCCATTCGCGACCGGCTGCTGGAGACACCCCATACGCGCCTGCCGGTTGGACAGGGTTCGGTGGAGGACATCATCGGTATCGTGCAGGCGCGCGACATCATGTCCGCGCTTTTCAGGGGCGAGGCGCTGGACCTGCGCGCCCTGATGCGCCGCGCCGAAGTCGTGCCCGATCAAGTGGACGCGATGGACGCCCTGGAAGTCCTGCGCCGTGCAGACGTGCCGATGGTCATGGTTCATGATGAATATGGGCATTTCGAGGGGATATTGACGCCCGCCGATCTGCTGTCGGCCATCGCTGGCGAATTCGCCTCGGACCGCGATCTTCATGACGAACCTGATGTCACCGAGCGCGAGGATGGCAGCTTGCTGGTGTCAGGCCAGATGCCGATCGACTCACTGGCCGACCGCATCGGCATCGACCTGTCCGAAGAGCGCGATTATGCAACAGTCGCGGGCCACGCGCTGTGGGTGCTCAAGCACCTCCCCGAAGTCGGCGAGCATTTCGATGATCAGGGATGGCGCTTCGAGATTGTCGACATGGACGGACGCAAGATCGACAAATTGCTGGTGGCGCGGCGGTAATCACCGCCGCAAAGCCACTCATATCGTGGGAACAGGCTCCGGTCCCGAATAGTCGTAGAAGCCGCGCTTGGTCTTGCGGCCAAACCAGCCCGCTTCGACATATTTGACGAGGATCGGGGCAGGACGATACTTCGGATCGCCGAAGTCCTGCTGCAACACGCGCAGGATTTCCAGGATCGTGTCCAGCCCGATCATGTCGGCCAGCGTCAGCGGCCCCATCGGATGGCCAAGGCCCAACTTGATGCCCAGATCGATGTCCGTGACCGATCCCACGCCTTCGCCCAGCGCGAAGAACGCTTCGTTCAGCAACGGCACAAGGATGCGATTGACCACGAAGCACGGGCTGTCCTTGGCGAGCACGACTTGCTTGCCGACCTTCGTCGCAAAGTCGCTAGCAACTTTAACTGTTTGATCGCTGGTCGCGAGACCACGGATGACTTCTACCAATCCCATCAACGGAACCGGGTTGAAAAAGTGGATGCCTACGAACCGGCTGGGATCGGATGACGCCTGTGCCAATCGCGTGATCGAAATGGAGGAGGTGTTGGTTGCCAGTACGGCATTGGACCCAAGCACTTCGGCGGCCTTCGCAAAAATGACGCGCTTGATCTCTTCACGCTCGGTCGCGGCTTCGATGATCAGGCCCGCATCACCCATTGCGGCATAATCGCCAACCGGCTTGATGCGCGCAATGGCCGTTTCGGCGGCTTCGGCGTTGATCTTTTCCTTCTCGACCAGCCGCTTCAACTGCTTGACGATGCCGTCCTTGCCTGCCTGCGCCCGCGCAACGTCGACGTCTGCCAGCAGCACATCATAGCCTGCCTGCGCGGATACCTGCGCAATGCCTGCACCCATTTGCCCCGCGCCGATGATACCGATGGCCTGCATCCTATTCCTTCCCGTTGCTGCGTCTCTCGCGCGCTTTATCTGTAGAGGAGGCATCAGGCCATGGCAAAAAATACTAGGGTCAGGTCAGGCGGCACTGGCCAGGAGGATCGCGAACTGGTCGTCGGCATCGGTCCATTCATGCTCCGGCTCCCAGCCACCGGCCCGCAGCAGCAACCTTGCGTCACGAGGCGCATATTTATGGCTGTTCTCGGTGTGGATGGTTTCTCCGGCCTCCATGGCGAAAACCACCCCATCGACCGTGAAGGCCACACTGCGCGTAGCTTCCAAATGCATTTCAATTCGGGCCGCATTGTCGTTCCAGATTACGCGGTGCGCGAACGCCTCGACCGGGATCGTGCCGCC
Organism: Sphingobium sp.; assembly: GCA_051305835.1. Lineage (GTDB taxonomy): Bacteria > Pseudomonadota > Alphaproteobacteria > Sphingomonadales > Sphingomonadaceae > Sphingobium. The sequence continues at coordinate 6,554 of JBPPMC010000293.1, read as the reverse complement.
AAGTTCGCGGTTGACCCGCGTCAGCAGGTTCAGGTTGAACGCCGCCGTCACGCCCTGTGCGTCATCATAGGCACGGACCAGAACATCGACGTCCTTCACGCGGTCCATTCCGATCAGCAACATCGCACCCTCGCCCAGCGAAGCGCGCATGGCTCGGAGGAGATCGACGGCCTCGTGCGGGGTCATGTTGCCAATCGTCGATCCGGGGAAGAAACCCAGTTTCGGCAAGGTTGTCACGCTGGCGGGAAGGACGATCGGGTTCGTGAAGTCCGCTTCGAGCGGCAGGACCGACAGTCCGGGGAAGCGCGCCGCCAGAGCCGCGCTGCTTTCCCGCAGAAAATCGCCGCTGATATCGACTGGCACATAGGCAGCAGGTGCAATGGCTGACAGCAGATGCGGCGTCTTGGTTGAACTGCCAGCGCCGAACTCGATCACGGCTCTGCCTTTGCCCGTCAAGGCGCCGATAGCGTTGCAGGAACTGGCAAGCAGCGCTGTCTCCGTCCGGGTCGGATAATATTCGGGAAGCGCAGTAATCTCTTCGAACAATTCCGAACCGCGATGATCATAAAACCATCGCGCCGATGTCGTCTTCTGACGTTGCGCAAAGCCTTCCAATATGTCGCGCCGGAACGCCGGGTCGGCGCTTGCCGCATTGTTTTCCCGATCGATCGTCAGCAGCATGGCGTTACAAATCCTTTGCCAGCCGCACGCCGGTAAACTGCCAGCGTTGATGGGGATAAAAGAAGTTGCGGTAGGAGGCGCGCATATGGCCGCGCGGGGTGGCACAACTGCCGCCCTTCAGCACGAACTGGCCGGACATGAACTTGCCATTATATTCGCCAACGGCACCCTCGGCCGTGCGAAAGCCGGGATAAGGGCGATAAGCGCTCCCGGTCCATTCCCACACATCGCCAAACATCTGCGCCAATCCATCGGCCTGCTCGCAAGCGCGCGGGCGGGGGCATCTGGCGCTGTCGAGTTGATTGCCGGAATCGGGGTCCAGACCCTGCGCCGCGCTTTCCCATTCCGGCTCGGTTGGCAGTCGCGCGCCCGCCCAGCTTGCATAGGCGTCGGCTTCGTACAGGCTGACCTGCGAAACCGGCGCGGCGGGATTGACCGGGCGGCGACCGTCATGGCCGAACCGTGTCCAGCCATGCTCGTCCTTGCGCCAGTATAGCGGCGCGACGATGCGCTCCTGCTGCACCCAATTCCACCCGTCCGAAAGCCAATGGCGGGCATCGGAATAACCGCCATCCGCCATGAACTCCATCCACTCGCCATTGGTGACGGTGCGATGCGCAAGGGCATGCGGCGTCAATATGGTCTGATGACGCGGCCCCTCGCAATCGAAGGCGAAGTCGCCGTCCGCGTGCCCAACCTCTACGACGCCGGACCGCCCTTCGATCCACTTGATCGGCGGTGGCACGGGAGCAGGCAGCGCGCTTGGCGTTTCCCATATAGCGCTATCGAGCGGGTTCTGCGCGAACAAGTGCAGCACATCGGTGAGCAACAACTCCTGATGCTGCTGTTCATGGTGCAGTCCCAACGTCACCAGCGCACAAACTGCGGGCGAAAATCCGGGCATGGCAGCCACCAGCGCCGCGTCGACATGCCTGCGATACGCCAATATCTGCGCCAGTGACGGACGGGTGAGAAGCCCGCGATGCGGTCGCGCATGGCGCGCGCCTTCCGCCTCATAATAGCTGTTGAACAGATAGGCGAAGCGCGGGTCATATGGCTGATACCCCGGAACATGATCGCGCAGGATGAATGTCTCGAAAAACCATGTGATATGCGCCAGATGCCATTTCGCGGGCGAAGCATCGTCCATTGACTGCGCAGTTGCGTCAGCGTCCGACAACGGCTGCACAAGCGCTTCGCTCAAAGAGCGTACCGCATTGAAATGCTGAACAAGGTCAGATTGTGCTTCTGCCTGCCTGTTGAGCGTCACTGGCATTCTCCCATGCGGTGGTCCGCTCTGCAGGGATTAAAGCGCTTACTATGTAATTTATGTTCCAGCGTACCGAAGTTTTAGGCCGTCAGTCTAGCGCGCCGCGCCGGGTACCCATTTGATGTCGGCGGCGCCATTGTCGTTCACCCGCCTGGCAAGCACAAACAGATAATCGGACAGTCGATTGATATAGGCGAGCGCCTGTGGGTTGAGCGGCATGCCCTGCGCGGCCAATGTCGCGCTACGCTCTGCGCGGCGCACGATCGCGCGGGCCAGATGCACGGCGGCTGCCGCAGGAGATCCGCCCGGCAGGATGAAGCTGTTGAGCGGCGCCAGATGCTCGTTCATCGCATCAATGTCGCGTTCCAGCCGAGCGACCTGGCTCTCTACGATCCGCAACGCCATCGGGCCGGGCGTGAAGTCCTCACCCGGAGTCGCCAGATCCGCGCCAAGATCGAACAGGTCGTTCTGTATCACACGCAACACCGCAGCCTCGGGCGTTTGGCCCAGCGCAACGACAGCTACGCCGATAGCGCTATTCGCTTCGTCCACGTCGCCCATCGCGGCTAGCCGAAGGTCGTGCTTGGGCACGCGCGATCCATCGACAAGTCCCGTGGTCCCGGCATCGCCGGTGCGCGTATAGATACGGTTGAGCTTTACCAACTTACTGGTTGCCGCCGTTGAGCAGCATCAGCAAGGCGACCAGCAATACAGCCACGGCCTGAAAACCGATGCGCGCAAACATCGCCTTATTCTGTTTCAGGCTGGAGGCGCTTGGCCCGGAATTACCCGATTTCAATTCTTCCTCAGTCGTCTTCAGGAAAGTGACGATGCCACGCACCAGCATGGCGACAGTCGCGATTGCCGCAGCAATGATGAGAATGATGAGGAAGGTATTCATGTCACTAATCTAGTTACTCTGGACCGAGATTCCAACCGGAAACCGATGATGCCGCAGATCATCGCGAAGCCGCGCAGGATCGACGCCAGCGTCGCGCAATCCGGCAAGCTGAAGGCCGCCACTACGCTTGGCCAACCGCCTCCCATCAGACCCGATCAGTAGCCCATGATGACGATAGATAGGCGTCGGTAAATCGAGCAGCGCCTGCAACAACCGGTGGATATCCGTTGCCGCCATAAGGTCTACCCCGCGCAGCACGAAGGTGATGCTCATCGCCGCGTCATCCACTGTCGCGGCGAGGTGATAGCTGGTCGGCGCATCCTTGCGCGCCAGCACCACATCGCCCGCCGCGAGAGGGTTGGCGCGGACCGCACCCCGGTCCGCATCCTCCCATGTCAGCGGCCCTTTAAGTGCCGCAGCGCGAGCCATGTCCAGCCGCCACGCATGCGGCTCGAAAATCACGCGTGCTGCACGCTCGTCGGTTGACAAGGCGCGGCACGTCCCCGGATACACCAGCCCGTCCGGCCCATGCGGGGCCGACGCGCTCGCGGCGATATCCGCCCGCGTACAAAAGCAGGGATATACCAGTCCCATAGCCTGCAGCCGGTCCAGCGCGCGCGCATAGTCCTCCAGCCGCTGCGACTGGCGCACGACCGGCCCATCCCACTCCACACCCAGCCAAGCGAGATCTTCCATGATCCCCGTGACATGCTCCTCCCGGCTGCGAGCGCCGTCAATATCCTCGATCCGCAGGCGAAATTCGCCGCCAGCCTCTCGCGCCAGATCATGCGCCATCAGCGCCGACCAGCCGTGTCCCACATGCAGCCGCCCCGTGGGACTGGGCGCAAAACGCGTCACAATATGCGGTGGGCGGAGCGGCGCGTTCATACAGCCTCTTGACGGCGGATATCGGTTAATGCTGTCATGCCCGTGTCACGTTTTTGCGCAATCAGCAGGCAGACAGGGGGTTGAGGCTTTTCCATGTACCATCCCGATCTGATACGGCATCCGGAAAATTGTCCGGCGCTGGTTCTGAATGCTGATTACACGCCGCTCAGCTATTATCCACTGAGCCTGTGGCCATGGCAGACGGCGATCAAAGCCGTGTTCCTGGACCGTGTGGACATCGTCGCCAGCTATGAGCGGGAAGTGCATTCTCCCAGCTTCCAGATGAAGATTCCTTCGGTGATCGCGCTCAAGCAATATGTGCGCCCATCCGAACACCCCGCATTCACCCGGTTCAATTTGTTCCTGCGCGACAAATTCTCCTGTCAATATTGCGGAACACAGCATGACCTGACGTTCGATCATGTGATCCCGCGACGTGCGGGCGGGCGCACGACCTGGGAGAATGTGGCGACGGCTTGCTCCCCCTGCAATCTGCGCAAGGGCGGACGCACCCCGCGCGAGGCCGGGATGCGCCTGCATATCCAGCCGATCCGGCCGACCACCTGGCAGCTACAGGAGCATGGCCGCGCATTCCCACCCGGTTATCTGCACGAAAGCTGGCATGACTGGCTATACTGGGACATCGAATTGCTGGCCTGAGCTGGGCGTCAGGCGGCAGGCAACCAGTCAAGATCGAGATCAGTGTACCGATCGGTGTAATGACCAATCTCCGCCAATGCCTTCTCATTCAATAGCGTGATCGAACCGTTGGACCGCGCTATGAGGCCTTCGGTTTCCATCTGCCGGATCATACGGTTCACATGGACCGACGTCAGGCCGATGGCGTCGCCAATCTCCTCCTGCGTCAGTTTCAGATCGAAGGTGTCGGTAATTCCGCTATCCGTCACGCGAAGCCGGTGCATGATATCGAGGAGGAAAGACGCCACGCGCCCCTTGGCCGATGTGCGGCCCAGCGACGCCAGCCGATCGGTCAGGGCAACGCGCTCCGTTTGCGACAATACGAACATCAAGGCCGCGACCCGGGGATATTCTTCCAGCAGGACGCGCAGGCCGGACTTATCGAAAGGACACAGCACCGAATCCGCCAATGCAACAAGCGATTCCGGAGCCTTGTTATAGATCGTGCTGGCTGATCCGATAAAATCACCGGAAAAATACACGCGCAATATCTGTCGGCTGCCATCGGGCATGATGACGTAACTCATCACGCGTCCTTGGCGCAGGACGAATAATTCCGTCACCGGATCGTTGGCGCGCTGAATTACGCCGCCGCGCTTCACCTTGCGCTGCGTTTCTTCAAGTCGGGCAAGCGCCCCTACTTCGGCATCGGTCAATTTGATATGCTTTTGAAGTCGTTCGGCAAAACAACTACCCGTCACACGCAACCCTTACTTTTCTCGTGTTGTTACGTTTGCAGAACGCCCCACCGGGCATTTGGCTGCATTTTGCAATATTGCACTAAACTCGATCAAGATTCCGGGAAAAGAAGATAATTATCCTGCTGACCGCGTGGCGCTGCCAAGACCCCGATCGCTTGCAAGCCCCGCAATAGGCTTTAAGAGGCGGGATAATGGATCAGATACATATCAGAGGCGGCGCGCGCCTGAACGGCCGTCTGCCAATTTCCGGTGCAAAGAACGCAGCCCTCACCCTGCTGCCCTGTGCGCTGCTCACTGACGAACCAGTGACACTGCGCAATTTGCCGCGGCTGGCGGATGTCGACAGTTTCGGCCATCTGCTTAACCAGCTTGGCGTTTCGACGATGATCGAAGGCGCGCGGCCTGAAGATTTCGGACGCGTCATGACGCTGCGAGCCGGTCGTGTAAGTTCGACCGAAGCACCCTATGATATCGTGCGCAAGATGCGCGCTTCCATATTGGTTCTAGGACCGCTCCTGGCTCGCGCGGGTGAGGCGACTGTCTCACTCCCCGGCGGCTGCGCGATCGGCAACCGCCCCATTGACTTGCATTTGAAAGCCTTGGAAGCCTTCGGCGCGATCATCGAGATTGCGGCTGGCTATGTGCGCGCCACTGCGCCCGATGGCGGGCTGCCGGGCGGCACGTTCAGCTTCCCGGTCGTATCCGTCGGCGCCACGGAAAATGCGTTGATGGCGGCGTCACTGGCAAATGGCGTCTGCGTGCTGGAGAATGCGGCGCGGGAGCCGGAGATCGTAGATCTGTGCCAGTTGCTCATCGCCATGGGGGCCGAGATCGAAGGTGTCGGAACCGGCACATTGACGGTGCATGGCAAGAAGCGTCTGCATGGCGCAACATACAGCGTGATGCCCGATCGTATCGAAGCGGGAAGTTACGCCTGTGCTGCGGCTATTACGGGCGGCAGCCTCGATCTGGTGGGCGCAAACTATAATGACATGCAGGCCATCCTGACGGCATTGCGCGAAGCGGGTGTCCATGTGGAAGCATTGCCGGATTGCATCCGCATTGCCGCCGATGGAAAGCTGAAACCGCTAACGATCTCCACCGCACCTTTCCCCGCATTCCCCACCGACATGCAGGCGCAATTCATGGCGATGCTGACGCTGGCCGACGGCGCCAGCGTGCTGACCGAGACGATCTTCGAAAACCGCTACATGCACGTCCCCGAACTGGCGCGGATGGGCGCGGACATCCAGGTGCGCGGACGTTCCGCGGTGGTGCGCGGGGTCGATCACCTGATCGGCGCGCCGGTGATGGCGACCGACCTGCGCGCGTCGATGAGCCTGGTGCTGGCGGGCCTCGCCGCCGAGGGCGAGACGGTGGTGCAGCGCGTCTATCACCTCGATCGCGGATACGA
>JBPPMC010000203.1:0-12395 GCA_051305835.1 Sphingobium sp. | reverse complement strand
ACACTGGAGTTCGCCTCGGTTGCTTTCTTCTCCTCGTTCAAGGCATGCCAACGACGTTTCGCTTTGACCTGAGTAGCGATGTAGGCCCGGCAATGGCGTGGAGCGTCAGCTTCACACGATGCCGGGCACCCCTTGACCCGATATAAATTGCGTGGCAGCGCCGCGATCCTGTCGAACGATGGCCGCCTGGAATAATGATGACGCATTGATGCAGATCGGTGCTGCGTCCAGCATAGCAGTGGCATCCGCGGGCAAGTGGCCGGCACCGAGATAGACTAGCAAGTTCATGCCGATGACCGGATGCCCTGCAGGGTCAAACGGCTGGCGATCTGTCGCCCCATGCCGAACCGCACGTCCATTTACCTTCCCATCGGCGCGTTCCGAGGCGCGAAACTCGTAGTTTCTTCACGTCTCACGCACGGTGGCACTTTGCCTGCATAATGCGAGCGCCTAAGTCGGGGTCATCGCACCTGTTTGAAAGGAAAAGTAATTGGCCGAGATCGCTTGGGACCAGCCCGCAACGCTGATCGATCTGGATGGGAAAGCCCCATTGATCGCGACCATACGCGATTGCGCCCGGCATTTCGCGGCGCTCAAAGCGCAGCACAAGGCGGAAGCGCGTATCCTCCTCACGCATCCGGTCGCGCGGGAAGGCCGAAAGACCCGGACATGGGTGCTGGAGCCGGTGGAGATTGCACAGTTGGTCGCCCGCCTGCATGAAAGTTGAGCGGTCATTGACACCGTGACGACTATTCCCGTCCTCTACAGCTTCCGGCGATGCCCCTATGCGATGCGCGCGCGTATGGCGTTGCTCGTCAGCGGAACATCCTTCGAATTGCGGGAAGTGAAGCTCGCCGCCAAGCCCGAGGCAATGCTTGCCGCTTCGCCAAAAGGGACGGTGCCGGTTCTAATGACGGCCGACGGGCAGGTGATAGACGAGAGCCTGGAGATCATGCGGTGGGCATTGGAGCGCAATGATCCCGAGCATTGGTTGTCGGGCGACGATGCGTCGTTGGTCGAGGCCAACGATGGGCCGTTCAAGCATCACCTTGATCGCTATAAATATGCAACCCGTCATGGCAGCAACTCGATTGAACATCGCAGCGTGGCGCTGGAAATTCTGGAGACGCTGGAAGAACGGCTCCAGCGCGAGGATTTCCTCACCGGGCGTTCAAGGACGCTGGCCGACATTGCGATCATGCCGTTCGTCCGGCAATTTGCGGAGGCGGACCGCACATTCTTCGATGCGCTGCCCCTGCCCGCGCTCCATCAATGGCTTGCATGGCATTTGAACAGTGACCTGTTCGCCCAAGCCATGCTGAGGATGGACCCATGGCGGCCGGGCGATCCGCCGAAGATCGTGCAGCGTCAGGCGCTCCAGACCCGGTAATAGCGACCGAGCCTAGCTCATGTTGTAGATGCTGCTTGGGGACTCATTACGCTCGGCGTTAGGGTATGGGGGCATGCTATGGTGGGCGCTGGCGTTCGCGACTTCCGACAGGCGCAAGGTTCTTCTGTCGCTGCTTTCCGTGGCGATCCTCGTGCTGATACCCGCGCATCGGGTGCCATCGGGCGCGTTCGTCACGGTCTCGGTCGCGATGCTTCTGCTATGGACGACGCGCATGGAGTTGAGCAGCGCCGGAGCAGCCAAGATGCTGGCTTGGATCGCAAACTCCAGCCTGTATATCTATCTTGTGCATCCGCTGATGTTCATGCCGCTGCTCAAGCTGTTTGGTGAAGGGGTTACCTTCGAGGGTCATCGGCGCAATTGCGCTGACGGTGCCCTTATCTGTTATGGCCGGTATTACCCTTCATACCGGGATCGACCGTCTCGAAGACCGATGGCGGCGCGGACGCAAGCGCTCGCCTGAAACAATCAGAATCGACGCCGCGGCCGCCTAATAGGGGCGTACGGCGTATAGATCGGCCTCCGTGACCACATCGATGCGGTTCCGGTTGGCGGCCAGCCAATCCAGCAGACGCGGCAGATTTTCCAGCGAATTGTGGAATGTGTAGATCGCAACACCGTGGTTGGCGATGGCCTGCTCCGCATGTTGCGTAAGGCGGTCGAAATGTGCGGCATCGACATCTGCCGCCAATGACTTGACCATGTATCGGTCGATGAACGGGTAATTCTCACCGTAAAGCAGCGGATAGTCCGGCGCATCCACACCGCGCGCCGTGAGATAGGCCCGCGTAGCGCGCTGGTTGCGAGTGAACATACCGTAGAGCTCAGGCTGCGTCTGCCCGACCTGACTGAACAGCGATCCGAAGCCGGTATCGCCCAGATGGTTTGCTTCGGCAAAAATCTTCTGCTTGCGCATTTGCCAGTCTCGCTCCGACTCCGTCATGGCGAGATGCGGGGCAAGTTCCTCGGAGGAATAAGCCTGCTGCATCCACTGCCATCCAGCATCGCGCAACAGACCCAGTTGCGCCGTGGTGAGCCGCCCCGGAGCGTTCAGCGTCTGCTCCATGGCGCCAAGATTATACATGCCCTTGAAGCCCTTCGCCTGGAACAGCGGCAGCGCGGTTTTCACGACACTGGCATAACCATCGTCAAAACTGATCATCGCCTTTGCTTTTTTCAGGGCGGATGGCTGAAAGAAAGGGCTGCCGATTTCGATAACCATTGGCATCGGGCCGCCGCGTACCGAGAGGCGGATGAATTTGACGGCGGCGAGATTGGCGCCCTTCCCTACGGCATGAAGATCGTTCGCGTGGACGCCGAAATACTGCCAGCGGCCAGGCGCTGCATTGTCCCGTTGCGACGTAAGCACAGAACGCAACGCGCTTGGCCCGTCGCGCAAGGGGTCCATCGCTGAATAGTTTTCCGTGGGTGCGTCGGGCGTGCCCTCGGAGTGAAACTCCAGCGACCAGCGTTGCGCACTTTCGCAGTAGCTGATCGGCTTGAATGGCAGAATCGTGTAGCCATTGCGGACGTCGATCGGCTTTTTCGCGGCAACCAGCGGCGCTATCACATATACCGTCGCCCCAACGGTGGTCAGTCGTAGCGCCTTTGCCGCCCCGGATGGATTACCCGCGCTTTCCACCTCTACGAGATCTGCGGGCGGAGCCTGAAGTGTGGCGCGCGACGAAAAATCCGCTAGAGGAATGGGCACCGGGACGGGCATGCGTTTGCCGCCCGTTTCCAAAGCTGCGGCAGACTCGCTCGCGCTGATACCCACCGACGCGTTGGCGAGAGCCGCATCGCCGGTCGTGCCATCTGAACAGGCTACCAAGGTAGTTGTAATGGCGAGCGCGCCGAGCATCCATCGCAAATTCATTTTCCTACGCGCCAACTTTGTCTTCAGGTTGCAGCTATTCATGAACCGCAAGGGATTGGGTTCATCCGTTCTTTGCGTTTATCGCGTACATTCGCTAAGGAGTCACCCTTATGAGCAATGTACCCTTCGGGCGGAAAATCATCAACGCTGCGCTTCATGGCTTGGGTGTGTGCGCAACGCCCATCTTGGTGGTTGGCGTTGCGTCGGTCGCTGCGGTCGTGTTCATTCTGGACAAGGTGCACGGTGGTCGAGAGACGCCCGAGCATAAAACCTTATCGGCAGGTTCGGGCGTCCACTGAGGCAGAACCTAACTGCTCTGGCTGCTCACCTGCGTTGAGGGGACAGCCACTTCGATCACGCCCGCCGCGATTTTCACCATCACAGGGGTCGAGGCAAGAACCTCCCCGTCGATTGAGATGCGCAGCTTTGGGCGTGTGTCGAGCCGGAACGACTTTCCCCGAAATTCCTCGGTATGAGAGTTTCGGTCACGCAGCTTGAAAAACTTAGTGTACCAATCCCAGGCCAATCGCGTGCGGCCCCTGCCTACGACCGCCTGAATTACGATCTGGCCGCTTTCGACATTGGCATTTTCCGATAACTCCACGCCCCCGTGATACGCACCGTTCAGTATGCGCACTTCCGTCGACCACATGCGTCGCTCCTGTTTTCCATCGTCGATGACCAACCGGAATGCGCGAAAGCGGATAGAGCATTTCAGCGCCCAGAGAAGGTAGCCGATCCTGCCCAAATAGCGCTTGAGTTTATGCGGCACCGTATCGCCTATGATCGGAGAAAGCCCGATAGAGGCGGCGTTTACGAAATAATCTTCATCGATCATGCCAAGATCGATCCTTTTACGCTCGCCGCCCGCAATCACCTGCACGGCGCCGTCCAGATCGAGCGGTATTCCAAGCGTTCGGGCAAAGCTGTTCGCGGTTCCCAGTGGCAGGACGGCAAATACGCAGTTACTTCCGACCAGTTCGTCCACCGTGCCGGACATTGAGCCGTCTCCGCCTCCTACAATCACCATGGGCGCGCCGTCGGCAACCGCGCCTCTTACCACGTCGTTCATCTGGCTCGGATCATGGACGGCATGAGCGGCGATGAGTTTTACGCCCGCGGCCTCCAACTTCGCTTTCGCCTCATGAAATAAAGCCTCGCCCTTGCGGGAATGAGCGTTGACGATCAGCGCAGCTTCACGCGGCAGGGTTTTCGTTTCCATTTCACAACAACACACCACGCGCATAGACGATCCCCCGGCACTTAGATGATCCGCCCCGAAACCAGTTGCGCGTTGAACCGTTGAGTGACGATGGCACGTATAGCACATTTGTCTGACATTCACTTCGGCGCGAACGATGCAAGGATCGTTGCAGCCACCGAAGCCTGGTTGATCGAGCAACAGCCCGACCTCATCATCATCAGCGGAGACTTTACCCAACGCGCGCGGGTGGAGCAGTTTCGCGAAGCATCGGCCTACATCAACCGCCTGCGCGCGTCGGGGTTCAAAATACTGTCGATTCCGGGCAATCACGACGTCCCGTTATATGATGTAGCCCGCCGCTTCGCCGCGCCGCTCCGTCGATATAAACGCTACATCAGCAACGATCTTTGCCCCTGGTATGAGGATGATGAAGTGGCGGTCCTCGGCATCAATACAGCGCGATCCCTGACGATCAAGGATGGGCGCATCAACAGCGAGCAACTGCGTATCATCCATGATCGATTTGCGCCGGTCGCTGAAAACAAGACTCGTATATTGGTCACCCACCACCCGCTATTCGCCCTTCCTATCGGTGAAGGCGGCGAATTGAGCGAAGCTGTGGGACGACATCGTGATGCCGTTAAAGCGGTGTGCGAAGCGCGCGTGCATATCGCTCTGGCGGGGCATTTCCACCAGACCTACGCCGAGTCGGCCCGAAAAATGGTGGAAAGCGCGGGCCAGTCGCTGATCATCCAGGCGGGCACAGCGACGTCTACGCGCCTGCGCAATGATGAACCGCAGAGCTTCAACTGGCTCCATGTCCGGCACAATAACGAAATTGAAGTGCAAGTGGTGGTATGGAATGGTGAAGGGTTTAGCCGCGCCAGTCACGTCCAATATGATTTTGATGGCGAGAATTGGTCATCGCGGAAGATCACACATGAAAACAGCCCGCCGCAAGCGGCTGCTATTTCCCACTAGGCTGAATCATAATCCGCAAGCCACCCAATCGCTCCAGCTCATCGGTCTGGCGCGATAATTTGTCTTAACGCTGTGTTAGCCATTTATGACAGTGGCAGATCATGTCACAGTGGGGCATGGGAATGATATGAGACACATCTTGTTCGCGCTGCCCCTTGTCATTTCAGGGGCACAACCGGCACGCCTGAATGCCCAGACCTTTATGTTCGAGACCGGGACCACCCTGCTAGACAAGTGTCAAAACAAGGCGCCGGAATATGCGCTCGCCTGCACGGCTTACATCGTAGGGGTAGTGGACGGCATCAAAAAGGATATCTTCATCGGGCGATCGCCCGCCAATTGCTGGCCCGCGCAGCTTGAGGCGCAGCAAGTGCGAAATCTGGTCGTGAAATATCTGAAAACATACCCCGATCAAAGATCCGCACCTGCCTCGCTGACCATCAGTGTGGCGCTGAACGAAGCCTTTTCCTGCCAGAAATAGGCTTCGTCGCACCAGTGCTATTCGGTGACGAGTGCCCCGCCCTTGATAACGGCGTCCGGCTTCTCAAGCAGGCGAACATCCGCCAGCGGATCGCCGGATACTGCCACCATGTCGGCGAAACGGCCTACTGCAATGGCGCCCACGTCCTTTTCCTTGTCCAGCGCCTTGGCGGCGCTGAGGGTAGCGGCCTGAACCGCCTGTAGCGGTGTCATTCCCCACTCGACCATCTTCGCGAACTGCTTGGCGTTGTCGCCATGCGGATAGACGCCTGCATCGGTGCCGAACAGCATCGGCACGCCAGCCTTCACAGCCTTACGGAACGTCTCACGCTGGAGCCGCCCGATCAGCTTTTCTTTGTCCAGGCTCTCCTGCTCGGTCCCGTTGGCTGTGCCGGTCGCCAGGATATAATCGTCATTGTAGATATCCATGTCGAACCAGGTCTTGCGCTGCGCGGCGAGCTTGATGGTCTCGTCGCTGGCAAGGCTGCAATGCTCGATCGTATCTATTCCGGCGAGGATCGCAGTCTTTATACCCTCGTCGCCATGCGCATGCGCCGCGACCTTGATCCCCAGCATATGCGCTTCGTCCGCAATGGCCTTCATCTCCTCGAGCGAAAGCTGCTGCGCGCCGACCGAGTCTCCCAAGGAGAACACGCCGCCCGTGGCGCAGATCTTGATGACTTCAGCGCCATATTTATGCAGCCAGCGCACTTTGGTGCGTGCTTCCTCGGGGCTGTTGACGATAGCCGGACTGGTGCGATCCATCGAGGGTGGAAGTCCCCCCTGATCGCAATGCCCTCCCGTCGCGCCAATCGCATAGCCCGCTGTGATAATGCGGGGGCCAGAAATATAGCCGCCATCGATCGCCTCGCGCAGTCCGACGTCCTGGAACCCGTCGGCCCCGACATTGCGTACGGTGGTGAACCCTGCCTTCAGTGTCTTCCTGGCATTGGCAACGCCGACTGCGCTCCAGAAGCTGTCGGTATAAGCAAGGCTGCGATAGCCTCCGACTTCGGCAAGCGACGTCAAGTGGACGTGCATGTCGATCAGGCCGGGCACGAGCGTCTTGCCGCTCATGTCGATATGCTTGACGTCGCTGCCCCACCGCACGGTGCGCGCATCGGCGATGCTCGTGATCCGGCCTTCATTCACAAAGATGGCAGGGTAATCGACGGTTTTGCCGTTTACGACGTCGATCATATGATCGGCAGTGATGACGATGGTTTCCGCCCGTAATGGTGCCGAGAAGATACCCAGCGCCGCGATTGCGGCGACGGCGGATTTTAGCATGCGATCACTCCCTGGCTGATGAGCGTGATACAGCACGCTCATCAGATCATCGCAAGCGCAACGCCGTTAAATATGCAGCGCGCGACCGTAGGCGCCCAATACGCTCTCGTGCATCGATTCCGAGATCGTCGGATGCGGGAAGACCGTTTCCATCAATTCGGCTTCTGTCGTTTCCAGCGTCTTGCCGATGACGTAGCCCTGGATCATCTCGGTCACTTCCGCGCCGACCATATGCGCGCCCAGCAGTTCGCCCGTCGCCTCGTCGAACACTGTCTTTACGAAGCCCTCGGTCTCGCCCAGCGCGATTGCCTTGCCGTTGCCGATGAAGGGGAACTTGCCGACCTTTACCTTGTGCCCGGCTTCCTTGGCTTTCGCTTCGGTGAGGCCCACGGACGCAACCTGCGGATGGCAGTAAGTGCATCCCGGAATGTTCGCCTTGTCCATCACATGCGGATGATTGCCTGCGATATGCTCGACGGCAATGACGGCTTCATGGCTCGCTTTGTGCGCCAACCATGGCGCGCCGGTCACATCACCTATTGCGTAGATACCGGGCACATTTGTACGGCAGAACTCGTCGGACTTGATATGAAAACGCTGATCCGGTTCAATCCCGACATCTTCCAGACCGATATTCTCGACGTTGGGGAGAATACCGACAGCCACGATGACGTGGCTGAATTCTTCGGTCGTGACCTTGCCGTCCTTGTCCTTGATCTCCGCGCTGATCCCTTTGCCAGTGTCGGTGATCTTCTGCACGCCAGTCGACACGCGAAGATCCATGCCTTGCTTGGTGAGGTTCTTCAGCATGAAATCACTGATGTCGGCATCCTCCACCGGAAGAACGCGGTCGAGCATTTCCACTACGGTGACCTTTGCGCCCATATCGTTGTAGAAGCTGGCGAACTCGATGCCGATCGCGCCTGATCCAATGACAAGCAGCTTGGTCGGCATTTCCTGAGGCACCATCGCATGACGATAGGTCCAGATACGCTTGCCATCGGCCTTCGCAAACGGCAGATCACGTGCACGCGCGCCTGTGGCAATTATGATATTCTTGGCCGTAAGCTCCGTGGCCTTGCCATCCTTCGTCACGGACAGCGTATCCTTGCCGGTCAGCTTGCCGTCGCCGAAATAGACGGTGATCTTGTTCTTTTTCATCAAGCCCGTAACGCCCTGATTGAGTTGCTTGGCAACGCCGCGTGAGCGCGCCACGACCTTCTCCAGATCGAATGCAGGCTTCTGCACGGACAGGCCGTATTTATCCGCCTGCTGCATGTAGTGGTAAATTTCCGACGTACGCAGCAAAGCCTTGGTCGGGATACAACCCCAATTGAGACAAATGCCGCCGAGGCTCTCACGCTCCACAATGGCCGTTTTCAAGCCCAGTTGGCTGGCCCGGATAGCGGCAACATAACCGCCGGGACCGGAGCCAAGAACGATGAGGTCGAATTGATCAGCCATATACACTCCCATCACACGCGCCGTCAGATCGCGACGCGGCGGCTTAAAAACAACTGGTAATTAGGCCAGCATTGCGAGCGGGTTTTCCACCAGCTCCTTGAATGCCTTCATGAGTTTCGCGCCGTCCGAGCCGTCGATGGCACGGTGATCGAAGCTGCCCGTAGCGTTCATCACCGTTGCAACGCCGAGCGCGTCGTCGACGATATAGGGCCGCTTTTCGCCAGCGCCGATTGCCATGATCATGGCCTGTGGCGGATTGATCACAGCTTCGAACTGCTTGATGCCGAACATGCCCATGTTGGAAAGGCTCGCGGTGCCACCCTGATATTCTTCCGGCTTCAACTTGCCTTCCTTGGCGCGCGCAGCGAGATCCTTCATTTCGGCTGAAATAGCAGCAACGCCCTTCGAACCGGCATCCGTGATGATTGGTGTGATCAGGCCGGAGGGAATGGAAACGGCCACGGAGATATCCGCGCGCTGGAATTTCAGCAGCGTGTCGCCCGCAAACTGCACGTTGCATTCGGGCACCTGCAGCAAGCTGACGGCCAACGCCTTGATAAGCAGATCGTTGACCGAAAGCTTGACGCCTCGACCGCCAAGACCAGCGTTCAACTCTCCACGCAGCTTCAACAGCTTGTCGAGCTGAATATCGACCGTGAGATAGATATGCGGGATCGTCTGCTTGGATTCGGTCAGGCGACGCGCAATCGTCTTGCGCATACCCGACAGCTTCACGGCTTCATGCGGAATGCCGAAGTCCTGCCCGCCGCTTGGTGCCGCAGCCACCGGAGCAGCTTTCTGTGCGGGAGCAGGCGCCGCAGGAGGCGCAGCGGATTTGGTGGCAGGTTTCGCGTCCTCTAGATCGGCTTTGACGATCCGACCATTGGGACCACTGCCCTGAACCGACGACAAGTCGAGGCCGCTTGCCTGTGCCAAGCGGCGTGCCAGCGGACTGGCTTTCACCCGCTCGCCACCTTCCGCTGATGCCGCTTTGGCAGGAACAGGATCGGCCTTTGGCGCAGGGGCTGCCTCTGCCTTGGGCGCGGGCGCTGGATCGCTCTTGGGTGCTTCTGCCTTGGGTGCCTCGGCTTTTGGCGCAGCTGGCGCGGCGTCTTCCTCGCCCTCGACCGTCAGGGTCGCGATGACGGTGCCGACCTTAACGCCGTCGGTGCCTTCCGCGACCAGGATGCTCGCAATCACGCCTTCGTCGACGGCTTCGAATTCCATCGTCGCCTTATCGGTCTCTATTTCCGCGAGAAGGTCACCGGATTTAACCGTGTCGCCTTCCTTCACCAGCCATTTAGCCAGCGAGCCTTCTTCCATTGTGGGAGACAATGCCGGCATCTGGATGTTGATTGCCATTAGGGTATAGCCCTTCTCGATGTTTGATTCCGTGGGAGGGAAGCCCGTTACTTGACGCTTTGGCCGCTACGGTCAAGGGGTCCGGCACGCTTGATCGGGCAAAGCCTTGCGCCAAAGCAATTTATCGCCCAGATTCGACACTCATTGCAAGGGCGCAGCGGATCATGCGGACTTATCTGGTGGTGGTCGATGAGACCCCGGAAGCTGAAGTGGCTTTGCGCTTCGCCGCGCGGCGCGCCGCCAAGACGGGTGGCGCCGTACAGATACTCGCGCTGATCCCGCCAACGGAATTCGTGCAATGGGGCGGCGTGCAGGCGACCATCGAGGAAGAAGCGCGGCTTCGGGCCGAAGCTCTGGTGATGAGTGCCGCCGGTACGTTGATGCAGGAGTCGGGGATCCGCCCGACCATCACCGTGATGCAGGGGGATCCCGTGACAGTCGTGCGCAAGACACTGGAAGAGAATGACGAAGTCGCCGCACTGGTTCTGGGCGCAGCGGCTACCGGCGTTCCCGGACCGCTCGTCGCGCATTTTGCCGGAACGGCAGCGGGCGGGCTGCCCTGCCCCATCATGGTGATCCCGGGATCGCTCGACAGTGACGCCGTGGACCGGTTGAGTTGATTACTTCCGGTTCTTTCCCCGCGGATTGCTGCTGTGTCGAATATTGCTAGGGCGCCCGCGCCGTTGCAGACCGCCCGAGGGGCGACCCGGCCCCCGATTCGGCCCCCGGAACGGGAGATGACTGGCGCCTTCCGGCAACTCGAACCGTAGCGATCCGTTGATCGGGTCCGCCTCCACCAGCCGCAGCGGAAGATGCTGCCCCTGCGTGTAGCGGTCCCCGCTCGACATGCCGACGAGCGAACGTCCCGGCTCGTCGAAGAAGAAGCGCTCTGCCCCTAGTGTCGAGACCGGCACCAGCCCATCGCCGCCGAGGCCATCGACGGTGGCGAAGAAGCCGAAGCTCTGAACGCCGGTGATCCGGGTCTCCAGCACTTCGCCCACGCGCAGGGCAAGGAACGCGGCCACATAGCGGTCCACCGTTTCGCGCTCCGCCTCCATCGCCCTCCGTTCATGCTGACTGATAAGTTCGCCGACGCGGCTCATATGACTGAGGTCTTCGCCGGATAGCGACGTCTTTTCTGGCAAGTCCTTGTTCTTCGGCGCAGGCAGTTCAAGGCCATAGGCACCCACCAGCGCGCGATGGACCAGCAGATCCGCATAGCGGCGGATCGGGGAGGTGAAGTGCGCATAGCTTCCCAGGGCCAGGCCGAAATGCCCGGCATTTTCCGGTCCGTAATAAGCCTGCGTCTGCGTCCGCAGTATCTGCTCCATGATCTGTGGCCGGGCGCCATCCTCCCCGATCTTGGCGATCAAGTGGTTGAACGTTGCGGGGCGGATCACCTGCCCCATCGCGAACTCAACTTCGAAGGTTTTCAGATATTCCTTGAGCGCAATCAGTTTTTCCCGGCTCGGCGGTTCATGGATGCGATACATGACGGGCGCCTTCTTGGCCTCCAGCGCTTTGGCCGCCGCGACGTTCGCCGCGATCATGAAGTCTTCGATCAAACGGTGCGCATCCAGCCGCTCGCGTATCGCCACGCTGACGATCTTGCCCGCCTCGTCCAGCACCACGCGCCGCTCTGGCAGATCGAGATCCAGCGGCTCGCGCTTGTCCCGCGCCTTGGTAAGCAGCGCCCAACAAGCCCATAGCGGCTTCAGCGCAACCTCCAGCAATGGATTTTCCGTTTTGCCGTCGATCGAAGCCTGCGCCTGCTCATAGGGAATGTTGGCCGCGACGCGAATAACCGCGCGCGTGAAGCGCCATGACGTAACCTTGCCATTCTTGTCGATGACGAGGTGACAGGCCATCGCCGCACGATCTTGCCCGGCCCGAAGCGAGCACATGTCCGAAGATAGCTGATGAGGGAGCATCGGCACGACGCGGTCAGGGAAATAGACGCTGTTGCCGCGCTTTCGCGCTTCGCGATCCAGATCGCTGCCCGGACGCACATAATAGGACACGTCAGCAATAGCGACTATCGCCTTGAAGCCACCCGCATTGCCTTCGTCCTCGTCCCGCGCGGCCCATACGGCATCATCGAAATCGCGCGCATCGACGGGATCAATCGCGACAATCGGCAGGTGCCGCAAATCTTCGCGCTTCGCTTCATGCAGCGGCAGATCCGCAACCAACAGCGCTTCGTCTTCAACCCGGTCGGGGAAAGTGAACGGGATGCCGAATTTGTGGATGGCGATCAGGCTGAAGCTCTTCGCGGCAAAGGGATCGCCCAGCACGTCCGTGACACGCGCGGTCA
Organism: Sphingobium sp.; assembly: GCA_051305835.1. Lineage (GTDB taxonomy): Bacteria > Pseudomonadota > Alphaproteobacteria > Sphingomonadales > Sphingomonadaceae > Sphingobium. The sequence continues at coordinate 16 of JBPPMC010000203.1, read as the reverse complement.
TCTTCGGCGCGCGACC
>JBPPMC010000135.1:0-13385 GCA_051305835.1 Sphingobium sp. | reverse complement strand
ACTGCTCAACGGCGAGATCTTTTATAGCCTCGCCGAGGCCAAGGTGCTGATCGAAGCCTGGCGGCGACATTACAACACCGTCCGGCCACACAGCAGCCTGGGCTACCGACCACCGGCGCCGGAAACGGCTTCACCGCCATATCCGGCCTCCGGTTCCGCTTCGCTACACCTACGACCGGATATGGCGGCGGTGAGCATAATCCACTAGCAAACCACACGGTCCACTCGGTGAGGGCAGATCACCGAATACACTCAGATATGGCTCTCTTCCGCTTACATTCGCGACTAGAATACTTGAGAGGGCTGATACTCTTTCCACTTCGTCGATTCCGGTCCACAAAACTATCCGTGATACCATGGGGATGGCTGGCTGCATCCGATTAAAAACCTAATGCAATGAAAGCGACCTACTCCACACATGGCTTTACAGCCCCTCAAAGGCTTCTGGCGAGTGGCGTCTCTACTTTGATCGCCTTACCGGGCAGATGGTTATCGCGCCCAGCAGCGCGAAACCGCAACCGACCCCATAGAGCACGGCATAATCGTCGCCGCGCGCACTACCCATCGCCAGGATGATCGGCGCGATGGCAGGCGCCAGGGACTGGGGCAGCGAATTGGCGATCTGGAACACGCCCATATCCTTGGCGCTATCCTCCGGCTGCGGCAGGATGGCGGCGAGCAGAGCCAGATCGACGGCGAAATAAAGACCCTTGCCGATCCCCGCCATCGCCACGCCGACCAGGAATTGCGGCACCGAAGGCGCAAACGCGATCGTCAGGAAGCCAGCCGCTTCCAGCGTCGCAGCCAGAAACACCAGCGGCTTGCGGCGGCCGGTCCAGTCAGTGATGAAACCGCCGACCAGCGAGATGACGATGGTGGCGGTGGCGATAATAGCCATCGACTTGACCATGACCTGGGTCGCTTCCCCGCGGGGCAGGGAGAGCTGGTCGGTCAGGAAGAAGAGCTGGTAGGTCAGCAGGAACGACCAGGCCATCATGATGAGGAAGCGGCTGCCAAAGGCCCAGCTGAAGTCCCAGTCACGGAACGGCGCGCCGATTGCGCGCAGCATGGCGACGGGGCCAAGGCGTCGGTGATCTTCGCCTTGAGCCGGGCGGTCGGGCAAGATCAGGCACAATGCGCCGATGGCAGCGACAGTGATTGCGAAAGGGACAAGGAACATCAGCAGGGACGAGCCCTGAGTATATTGGGTGATCCAGCTGCCCGCGAAAGTGCCCATGGTCGACGTCATGCCCAGCATGCCCGCGACGCGCCCCTGCCAGCGGACGGGGATGATGTCCGGCAGGATCGGCAGGCAGCCCGCCTGCATCGCGTTGAACCCGGCCTGACAGATGATCCAGCCCGCACCCAGCAGCAGGAGATTGGGGGCAAGGCCCAGCATCAGCAAGCCAGCGCCGGCGACCACCAGCCCCCCCAGAAGCCACGGCCGCCGCCGCCCGAAGCGGCTGCGCGTCCGGTCCGACAGGGCGCCGCAGATCGGTGTCGCGATCAGCGCGACGAAGCCGCCTACCGCAAGAATGATGCCCAGCCACCGGCCCTTCTCTGCATCGCCCGCAATGTCCCCGACACGCAGCGCGAGCGTCATCACCACCGGCGTCAGCAGCGCGACCCAGATGCCGAACTGCGCCAGCACATAGATGGCGACAAAGCCGATCGACACGGTGGGACGCGCGCCTTCGGACGAATGGGGGAGGGTCATCGACGCGGACTTTCAAAAGGGCCGAAGGACCAGATCAGGGCTAGAATCAAGGATGGTAGCTCTTGCCCTGCGCATCGGCCTTCGCCTTGGCGGGGCTGTCGGCGAACAGGTCGTTCATCTTGGTCGGCAGGTTGGGCTGCACATACCAGTCGGCCGGGAAGTCGGCGGCGTGGGGACCGTCGACATTGCGGTTCACCAGACCAGAGCTGGTCTTGCGGGTATAAGGGACGACATGCGCGCCCTTGCTGTTGCCCAACTGGTCGAACAGCGCCTTGCGTAAAGTGATCTTCGTATCCAGCCACTTCGGGTCTTCGATCAGATTGCGCATCTCGTCCGGGTCGGACTTGAGATCATACAGTTCCTCCAGATCCCAGACGCCATGATATTGGATATATTTCACCCGATCGCGCTCGATCGCAAAGGTGGTGGGGGTCTGCGGGAAACTCCATTCCCAATAATATTCATAGATGAAATCGCCCGGATTCCAGGCCTTTTCGTCAATCTTGCCTTCAACGACGGGCAGGAAACTCTTGCCCTCCATCTGGGCTGGTTTATCGACATGGGCGATGTCGAGGAAGGTCGGCGCCAGGTCAAGATTGCGCACGACAGCCGGGTTGGTGACCCCCTTGGGCACCATGCCGGGCGCCGACACGATCATCGGCACGCGCACGGACGGTTCATAGGCGTTGCGTTTGTCGATCAGCCCATGTTCGCCGATCATGAAGCCATTGTCGGAATAGAAGACGACCATCGTATTCTTGTCGAGATGGTTCGTCTTCAGATAGGCCATGAGGCGACCCAGGCTCTCATCGACGGGGGAAAGCGTACGATAATAGTCGCGCACCTGCTCCGTCATGGGGTTGTTCGTGTGATAGGGGAAATCGGCGCCATGCCAGCTGTTGCGTTGGTTGCGAACCCAAAGCGGCTTGCCCGCATTATTCTCCGGCGTGTTCGCCATGCTGGCAGGCAGCTTGATGGCCAAATCGCTATATTGCGTCTTGTAGCGTTCTGGCGGCAGCGGATCGCTATGGACCGCCTTGTGGCTGAGATAGAGGAAGAAGGGCTTGGACTTGTCCCGCCCCTTTTCCAGCCAGCGCGTCGCATAGTCGGTCAGCTCATCGGTTATATAGCCGGTGCGTTTGACGGGCGCGCCATCGACGTTGAGCATCTGGCGATCACCAGCGGCGACTTTGTCCGGCGCAATATTCTCCGTCGGGAAATAGGTGCCCTGACCCTTGAAGCTGACCCATTTATCAAACCCGTCGCGCGGGGCGTCGGTGTCGAAGCCCATATGCCATTTGCCGAAGAAGCCAGTCTGATAGCCCGCCTGCTGTAGATATTTGGGGAAGAAGGTTAGCCCTTCCTCCGAACTGTTATTATTGTCCACCACGCCGTGGTTGCGCGCGGTCTGGCCAGTCAGGATGGTCGCGCGGCTGGGCGAGCAGAGCGAGGAAGTGACGACGGCATTGGGGAAATAGACGCCATTCTTCGCCAGTCGGTCGATATTGGGAGTCTGAAGACCGGGCGTCAGAAATCCCATTGCATCGTAGCGCAGGTCGTCCACCAGCACGAAGATGATGTTGGCCGGCTTCTGCTGCGGTGGGTTTACCGGCTTGGCCAGAGCGCCCGGCCCCAATAGGGTGCAGGCGGCGATCATGGCGGCGTTCAGCGCGCGACGGGCGTTCTTCATGGACGGGTTTCCTTTTTGTCCCGGATGATGCAGCGAAAGCCGATATGGCTGGTCGCGCTGTCCACCGCCTGCGCATGGCGAGCGGCGGGGCGGTAGCGCTGACAATAATTGGCGGCGCACAGATGCGATCCGCCCTTCAGCACCTTGCGCGGGATGAGGATGGACATGGCCGGGTCCAGGCTTTCGCGCTTCGTGCCGCCGCGCGGATTGGCGGGAACGCAGCAGCTGCCCTTGGCCTTGCGCTCGATCCGGGGCTGGGCGAACCAGTCGGTCGTCCATTCCCAGACATTACCGATCATGTCGAACAGGCCATGGCCGTTGGCTGGATAAGTGCGGACCGGTGAGGTGCGCTCATAGCCGTCCGCCAGCGTGTTGCCATAGGGGAAAGCGCCCTGCCAGTAGTTCGCCAACATCATGCCGCCCGGCGCCAGCTCGTCGCCCCAGGTATAGTCCGCACCGTCCAGGCCGCCGCGCGCGGCATATTCCCATTCCGCTTCCGTCGGCAGTGCCTTGCCCGCCCATTTGGCATAGGCTTGCGCATCTTCGAACGCGACATGGACGACCGGATGATCCTCCAGCCCCACGATCTGACTGTCTGGCCCATGGGGATGGCGCCAGTCGGTGCCGACGCTGAACTGCCACCACTGGCTGTAATCGTCGAGCGACACCGGGCCGCCAGTACGCTGGAACAGTAAAGAGCCCGGCTGTGCCATGGCCGGATCCATGCCGGGATAGTCCTTCGGATCGGGCGCCACTTCGGCTAGCGTGATATGGCCGGTGGCTTCCACGAAGCGTGCGAAGTCGCGGTTGGTGACCGGCGTTTCGTCAATCCGAAAGCCGTCCACCTGCACACGGCGCGCTGGAGCTTCTTCCGGATAGAATCGATCCGATCCCATCAGGAAAGCGCCGCCGGACAGATGGATCATGCGGTCAGTCACGGCGTGCCGCCTGGAGCAGGATACCGCTGCCGCGCGGATAGGCGGGGGGTGGGCCATCGTCGGGCACGTCGGGGCTTTGCGCCTCTACGTCGGCCATGGATCGGGGGAGTGAGAAGGGCAGGCGGCCCTTCGCCACGGCGCGGCCCGCGACTACGTCCAGCAGTGCCGCGTCGCTTGCGCCGAAGGTGACGATCAGGGCGCGGGCCATCGGCTCGATCGCGGTCAGAATCGCCGGGCGGTCCATCTCGATAGCGACGATCGTCGGCACATGGGCGGAGGCACGGGCGATGGCCTGCACATCCTTGTCGTCGGCACGAAAGTCCAGCCGCCCTTCATGCTGGCGCGCACCGAAGAAATGATGGGGATGGAGCGTTTCGAACGGGGTGGCGGTGCGGACCAGCGCGAGGTCGGCCTGCGCCGGATCGTCCACCACCACGAAGCCCGCCGCCCGCGCGGCCACGATATCGACGCCATGCAGCCAGATGCGCTTGCCCGGCGCGACTGGCAGCGTGGCCCTGTCATTGCGCAGCAGCACCTGGCTGGCGCGCTGGACGGCGTCGGCCTCAGCCTGAGCGTGCGAGTTGCCAACGATCCGCGCGGCGGCGGCTTCATCAACATAGGGATTGTCGAACAGACCCTGTTCAAATTTCAGGCGCAGTACGTGGCGGACGGATTCGTCGATCCGCGTCTCGCTGACCATGCCCTTGGCCACGGCGTCCAGAATGGGCGCGGGATCGTCCGCGCCGCCGAACTGGTCTATGCCCGCTTTTATCCCCTTGGCGAAGCGGGTCGTCTTGTCGGCGGTTTCCATGCCCCAGGGCGTGCCTATGGACGCGGGCGTCTGCGGGTTGGCAGCATCCGGGGCCACGCAGGCCTGCGGGCAATCGCGGGTGATCGACCAGTCGGACAGGATCAGGCCGGAAAAGCCTTTCTCTTCCCGTAGCAGGCCGGTCAGCAGCTGCTTGTTGAACCCGGCGGCGACCGGCTCGATCGCCTGGCCCGCGATCTTGGGACCATGGACGATGACATAGGTGGGCATGACCCCCGCGCTATGGGCGGCGAGGCTATCGTCGAAGGCGCGGATATGTCGAGCGAAGGATGCGTCGCTCAACTGCGCGTTGCGGCCATAATAGTTGTGGCCGTCGAAACCCTCCGGTTCTGCGCCATAGCCGACCCAATGCTTCACCACCGTGGCGACGCCGTCGGCGCGCACACCGGTGCGGCCATGCTGAAAGCCTTCGACATACGCGCCCGCAAGACGCGACACCTCGGCTGGATCGGAACCGAAGGTGGCGGCGAAGCGCGGCCAGCGCGGTTCGGTGGCAAGGTCGGCTTGGGGCGAAAGCGCCATATGGATGCCGACGGCGCGATATTCCTGCCGCGCGATGTCGCCGAAGCGGCGGACCGTGTCGGGGTCGCCCAGGGCCGCGAAGCCCAACGTGTCTGGCCAGAGCGAGAAGCCCCCACCCGTCGTGCTCGCACCCAGTGTCGCTTGGAAATGATGGCGCGGATCGGTGCTGATCGTGGCGGGGATGCCGAGGCGACTCGCCTCTGCCAATTTCTGCACGGCGTTGTTCTGTGCTGCCAGTTCGGATGGAGGCACCACGAGGCGGGTGATGAAGCTGCTGACATGACGCTCGTTCAGCAGCTTCGCGGTCGCATCCGCGTCATAAACCTTGCCGACGACCCCGATCGAGGAACCCGGCGTGGGCAGCGTACCGTGCAGCAGCATCCCGGCCTTTTCCGCCAGCGTCATCTGCCCCAGCAGATCCTCGACCCGCGTATCGATCGGCGCGCGCGCATCTTCATAGCGATCGAGCCGATCATTATGGTTGAGGTCGCGCCAGCCCTTGCGCGGCGACGCCGCGCCGCTTAGCGCCAGCAGGAAAAGCGTTGCCGCTGCGATCCTGCGCGGGCTTACCATCTTAACTGCTCCTTCCCGCAAAAGGCATCAACCGGGCTGGCCCCGATAAAGGGCGCATGGCCGACCAGCCGCTGCACCAGCGCCGTCTGCGCGTCGGGCAGACAGGCATAGGCATTGATATAGCTCGCGAAATTCGGAGCGTCATACAGATAATAGGGCTGGCCGAAGGAGATGAGCAGGGTCGGGATTTCGCGGTTGAATTGAATCATCGCGTTGCGCGGCCCGGTGTGGAGCTTGGTGAAATCGAGGAAGATATGGCTGAGTGAGGGTGTCGCCTCCTGCCCGATCAGATAGAGGATCAGGTCTGTGTCGTCCAGGGTCGGCATGGCGTCGGCATCGAAGCTGCGTACATCGAAGCCCCGGTCTTCCAGCGCGTTGCGCAGTGGGGTGAAATCGCGGTCGGGGGCGCCGGAGAAGAAGCTCGTCCCCTCGTCCGAAATGATGACGACGCGGCGATGTTGCTGCGGGTCGATCGGCAACAGCGCGGCGCGATCCTTTACCAGGGTCAGGCTGCCCGCGACGGCGCCGGTCGCCGTTTCCAGATGATCGGGGCGCCGTAGCGTGTCGCGTACCTGCTCCAGCGGCGCGATCCGCTCGTCCAGTGACATGCGGTGCAGGCCCAGCACGGCCTTCAGTGAGAGGAAGCGGGTGACGGCTTCGTTCAGGCGGCGTTCGGACAATCGACCTTCTCGCAGGCCTTGCAACATGAGCGCCATATCTGCGGCTGGGTCGCGACTGAACAGGAAGACGTCACAGCCATTTTCGATCACGGCTGGAACTGCTTCTGCGCGTGCCATCCAGCTGGTGAGGCCGCCCATGACCGTGGCGTCGGACACGATCAGCCCCTGGAAGCCCAGCTCGCCGCGCAGCAAATCTTCGTTGAGGAGACGGGAAACGGAGGCCGGCTCGAACGCTAGCGCGCCGGCCTGCGGCCATTTCTCGCGGATATAGGCGGGCAGGGCGATATGGGCGGACATGATCGTCATCACGCCATCATCGACCAATGTGCCGAAGATGCGGCCGAAGGTCGCGCGCCATTCGGTCATGTCCATGTCGTTGACGCTGGTGACCAGATGCTGGTCGCGATCGTCCAGCCCGTCGCCCGGCCAGTGCTTGGCGCAGGCGGCCACGCCCTGCGCCTGGAGCGCCCTTACATAGGCGCGGGCCTGAGCCAGGATGCGGGCAGGGTCGGAGCCGTAAGAGCGGGTGCCGACCACCGCATTGCGAAAAGCGCGGTTGATATCGACTACCGGCGTGAAGGACCAGTTATAGCCCAGCGCCCGGCTTTCGCGCCCCACTATGGCGGCCAACTGGGCGCTGAGGTCGAGATCGTCGCAGGCGGCGATGCCCATCTGGTTGGGGATGGCAGTGGTGAACGGATAGCTGATCGTGCCCCCTTCGATGTCGCCGGACAGGATCAGCGGGATGTTCGAGCGATCCAGCGCATAGCGCGTGGCGGTCCAGACGGCATTGAGATCGCGCGTCGGGAAGCGATGGATGCCGCCCGGCGCATGGGTCAGCAACTCCTCATTCTCGACGGCGCTGTCATGGCGCGCCGACAGGACGAACAACTGCGCGATCTGCGCCTCGACGCTCATCGCGTCGCGGGTCTTTTCCACCCAGGCCAAGTCCTCCGCGGAGAGGGCGAGAGGAGCGGCGCTGGATGAAAGCGAGGAAGGCTGGATAGGAATGGCGCAACTCATTTCGGGTTGGTACGGGCGTCGTCCTAGTGGCGCAGCGGTGTTGGCCGCCACGCCCTTAGATCAGAATTTGAAGCCCAGCGTCGCGCCGAAATAGCGGTCTGCATCCTTGTTGAAGGTGCCGACCAGATCGGTAGTGCTTCCCAGGAAAGATGAGTGACCGATGCTCGTCAGATAATTTTCGTCGAACAGATTCTTTACAAATAGCGTCAGGCTGTAACGACCCTCAATCTGCTTTAGACCGATACTGGCGTCTACCAGCGTATAGGCGGGCTGCTCCAGCAGAGGGTCTTGCTCGACGGAGAAGTTCATCTTGCTCTGGAAATTAAGGCCCACTTGCGCGAAACCCGCAAAGTCGGTGCCGGGAATGTCCGCTTCATAGCGCGGCGCGATGCTGATCTTCCATTTCGGGCTGACCGGCAGGGTGGCTCCGCGCAGATTTTGGGTCGGGGTGACGCCCGCCGCTGTACGATAGCAAACATTGATCGGCGTGCCCGACAAGATCGGCGCGATCGGGGCGATCTGCTGCGGGCAGTTGAGGCCGTCGATATCGATCTTCGCATCCGAATAGGTGACTGCGCCGGTCAGGCTGAAATGATCGTCCGGACGGACGGTCGCCTCGACCTCGAAGCCCTTGGTGCGCGACTTGCCGGCGTTGGTGGAGACGAACTGGACAACACCCGCCGTCAGATCGGAGCGGTTCGCCTGCACCTGCAGGTTGGTATAATCAGCCAGGAAGAGCGCGGTGGTGACGCTCAGCACGCCGTCCGAGGTGCGACCCTTGAAGCCGACTTCATAGGCATTGACATGTTCCGGCTCCAATACGGTCTGATTGGCCAGGTCCGCGCCGATCTCCATGTCATAGCCCAGCCCCTTATAGCCGCGGGTATAGCTGGCATAGGCCTGCGCATTGCGGTTGAATTCATATTGCAGGCCGGCCTTGCCGGTTACCGCCGTATCGCTGGCCGTGATTGATCCGCTGGTCGGGGCGTTGCCCGGCAGAACCGCGTCGCCCGCTACGAGCGGCGAAATGCGGCTGCCGCTGTTGGTGCCCTTTTCATATTGCAGGCGCAGACCGCCGATCGCCTTCAGTCCGCCGACAATGCGGTAATCCACCTGGCCAAAGAGGGCGACGCTGTCCTGCTTCAGACGGACATTGCTGGCCGACGACTGATAGATGATGTTGGCGGGCGCGCAGGGCTGACCAAAGGTGCCAGCGGTGCAGCGTGCACGGCGACGGTCGAACGGGCGCTTGATGTCGGAATGCATGTAGAACACGCCAGCGACATAGTTGAGGTCGCCTCCGCTATTATTGGCGATGCGCAGTTCCTGACTGAAAGCGCTCAGGTCAAGCTGGCCATGGTTTTGGCTCCAGTCGGCGTAGGCGGCGGATGCGCCGACGAACAGCGGCACATTGCTGTTGATGCGCTCGATCGGCTGGTTCACGTCCAGATTATAGGATTGGTAGGCGGAGATGGACGTGACGGTCGCGGCGCCCAGATCCCAGTCCGCTTGCAGCGAATAGGTCTGCTGGTCGCTGTCGGAATAGGTGACCGTCTCGTCATTCAGGATGCGGTTCTCACGGCTCGCATTGATCGGGCCAACCAGCGACTGCAGATTAGGATTGGTAATCCCGATCCAGGTCGATCCGCAGCAGTCGGCGTCGGTCTTGCGATATTCAGCCGCGAACAGCAGGTTCAGATTGTCGGTGGCATCCCATTCCAGCTTGCCGCGCGCACCCCAACTTTTGGAACCATTGTCCCAGCCGCCAGTGGCAATGTTGCGGGCGACCCCGCGCACGTCATTGTAGAAACCAGTGACACGGGCGCGCAGAGTATCGCTGATCGGGCCGGACACAGTGCCACGGGCGCGATATTCACCATGTTCGGCGATCGTGACTTCGCCGCGGCCTTCCAGCTTGCGTGAGGGGCGCGCCGTCGTGACGCTGATGACGCCGGCGGTCGCGTTCTTCCCGAACAGCGTGCCCTGCGGACCGCGCAGTACTTCAACGCGCTCAATGTCCGCCAGGTCGGTAAAGCCCTGGGTCTGGCGCACGGTGACCACGCCATCAACAACCGTTGAGACCGAAGATTCGACGCCCTGGCCGAACAGGGCGGTGCCGATGCCGCGGATGCGGAAACTGCTGTTGGTGGGGGTCGCGCCCTGCTGGAAGGTGAGCGACGGCACAGCCTGCACCAGCGAACTGCTGTCATTGATCTGACGATTGGCAAGCGTGTCTGCGCCCACCGCCGTCACAGCAAGCGGCACGTCCTGCAGGCGCTCGGCGCGCTTCTGGGCGGTCACGACGATGTCGGTGCCGTCCATCGCCGGCGATTGGGGCGCAGACTCCTGTGCCAGCGCGGCGGATGGGGCGATGGCGATGCCCAGGCTTACAGCAGACACCGCGGCGCGGCGCATCATCATGGCTTTGGTAAAACGCATATATCCTCCCCTGACCGGCACCTGTGTCGATGCGCGGTCGTACTAAAAGTGAATCCACCTGCGAATTGACGCGCGGTTGTAGCGCTAAATCTCTTCTCGCCTTTGCTAAGTCAATAGCAATATTTTAGCGCTACACTTTTTGGGAAAAACGCGGATTTCTTGCAACAGCGGGCGTGTATGCGATTTGCAACCGCCGGGAATATAGCGTTAAACAAGGGCCAAGGGATGCGGACCGCGCCCACAAGGGAGACTCCAACCATGGCCCGTTCAGGGCGTCGCGCCAGCCAGACTATCACCATTCAGACCGTGGCGGAACGCGCTGGCGTATCGGCCATGACCGTGTCCAATGTCCTCAACAACAGCACGAAAGTGCGCGAAATCACGCGTGAAGCGGTGATGGCGGCGGTGCGCGACCTGAATTATGTGCCCAACATGGCGGCGCGTTCGCTCGCCAGCGCCAGCACGGTTCGCATCGGTCTGCTCCATCGCAATATCGAAAACGCCTTTCTCAGTTCTATTCTTGTCGGCGCATTGGAGGCTACCAGCCATCTGGGCGCGCAATTGCTGCTGCGCCCGCTGGAAAGCGGCGATCCGCAGGAAATTGCGCGGCAGATGCAGGGGCTGGTGGAAAACGGTGCGCACGCCATCCTGATCGTCCCGCCCTATTGCGAGGTCGCCAACCGTCACGGCCTGACCACCGACTTTCCGGTGCCGGTGGTAGCGATGTCGCCGGGCGACGATCTGCCGGGCGATCATTGCGTACGGATCGACGATTTCGGCGCGGCGCGGGATATGACTGCCCATCTGATCGGTCTGGGGCATCGAGATATCGGCTTCATCCGGGGCGGGGCGGGGCACTTGATCCATCGGACCCGGTGCAAGGGCTACCAAGCTGCCCTGCGCGATGCGGGGCTGGCCGTCCGCCACGATCTGATCGTCAGTGGCGACATGAGTTTCGAATCGGGGCTGGCGGCAGGCGAGATGTTGCTGAACCTGTCTGATCGGCCGACAGCCATCTTCGCCAGCAATGACGATATGGCCGCTGCGATCGTCTCCCTGGCACACCGGCGCGGGCTGGACGTGCCGCGTGACTTGTCCGTGGCGGGGTTCGACGACACCCCGATCGCGGTGAAGATTTGGCCATCGCTTACTACCGTCAAGCATCCCGGCAGGCAGATTTCTAGTGAGGCAGCCATGCTGGCCATCGCGCTTGTTAAGGAAAAGAACGTCCGACATTTTCCGACGGTAAGATATCTTGAGCATCAACTTGTTATACGCGAGTCCGTTAGTTCGACTGGTAATCACAGAATTCTGGCTGGACAAAGTATATGACGCAACCGCGAATTGGGTCCGCGGGATCATGAACATATCCCGAGTCGGTCAATTCCTTTGGCGTCAATCCTCTTGAAGAGCAGCGTCGATCATCAAGCGCCAGATATTGGCCGCGTCGCCTTCATATGCTTCGTCCGACTCTTCCGGCGTGACGTGCCGAGTGATCTCCGATCCCGCTGATCTCATGTCCTCGCTTGGATCGCGGATCGCAGTAAGTACGGCCTTCACCATCGGCACGTATCTGGTCCAAGCCGGATGTTCTTGCTTCAAGCCAAGGCCGATATGGGCATCATCCTCAGCAGTCACAATCCGGTCAGGGTCTACACCATAGTCTGCGCAAATGGCTCGGGCCGCGCGTTCGAGCGGTGTCACGCAGAGCCTCCATCAAGTTGATAAATAATCCTGTTGATTAGGAACATTTCGCTGATCATCCTGATGCCGTTGGAAATTTCATCCTGCTTGGCCGCGCTATCATATTTGATCATTACCTAGGTCGGTCAAGGGCGCTTTTTGCTCCGGGCTTGATGAAACGGAACAGATCGTCCGGCAGGCGCTTCATGAGCTATGACGAACATTCATTCCTACATCGAAACCTCGGCCAGCTTCATCGAACTGGCAGGCGTTGCCATAATCGTCGGAAGCGCACTGCTGTCTACGATCATCTTCATACGAAGGCGTGGCCGCCAAATCATGGCGCGCCGCGTACGAGCCATACAGGGCAAACCTTGGTAGGGGCATCCTATTGGGCCTTGAGTTGCTGGTCGGCGCAGACATCATGTCCACCGTGACGGCCCCCCTGACATTCACCAGCGTTGGACTGCTGGCGGCGATCGTTGGTATCCGAACATTCCTCAGCTTTTCGCTCAAAACGGAGATTGAAGGCTGCTGGCCGTGGCAGCGTGCAGCGTCACACCAAGCAGCCGATGCGAGATGAGCCACAAAATCGCGGCTTTCCCTGAAAGCCAAGAGTCGTGAATTCCGTAGCCGCTTGCAGAAAGGCAGGCACGATAACCCAGTTCAACAACAAATCGGATGCCAGCGCATTTGCTGATGGCGACTGCACATTTGTTGCCAAAGGCTGCGTATTTGCGCTGGCGGACGTGCTTTTGCCCATTGATCCGATCGCGGCTCTACACCGTTCGCGGGGTTTTCGTATTCGGACCCAGACGTTCACCTCGCCAAACGCCGCCGCAGCGGACACGGCGATGATGATCACGGCGGCCTCGTTGCTTCAGAAGAGGTGCGGGGAACTGCATCTGCCGGTTGTCATCGAGGCAGGCGAGGCTGACAAGATAGCCCCTTTCGAGGAGCAGTCTTGCGTGATCCACGAAAAGCTCTCCAACAGTGAGCTGTGGCAATCCCGGATGAGGGCCACATGTTCCACTATAACGCAAATGATGAGATACTGGCGGCGATCGAAAGAATATGTGCGCAGAGCGACAATGCTTCCACGGGGTCCGCAACGGCCGCCGCGGACGAGATCATCCCTCCGCCGCCTGTTCACTCGTTATGAGCTGGACACCCGTATTTACCCCTTCGTTTTGAATGATGGCTCGACCTTGGGGCTGCATTGATAGCAGACCATCGTTGGTGCGGCCGTTGTTGGCGTTTGGATGTCGTTCCTAGCCCTGCTCCGGGGCTA
>JBPPMC010000124.1:0-9659 GCA_051305835.1 Sphingobium sp. | reverse complement strand
GGCGGTCCGTGATCCACTCACCTGGCATCAGCTTTGCCCCCTGCGATCGCAGGGGGCAAAGCTGACACAAATGTATCACGATCCGGCCATCTCGTTTGTCGTCAGGCGGCCAACATAACTGTCGTCACACACCTGGAACCACGCCGCCGCCGTGGGGTGACAACATCGCTTACGGTATAATAGCGCCTATCCTCGGTAGAGGAACGGACTGGATCAGGCTGCCACGACTGGAAGACTAATGGCGAGGTTTCGCTGACGGTGTGAACCGCGCCGGGTCTGCCGGAGGCTGTTTGGTTTAAGTTACGCAGCCATGGAGACGTCGTCCAGCATGGCGTAATATTGTGCTTCGGGTTCAGCAGGCGGGATGTTGCCGATGGGTTCGAGAAGGCGGCGATTGTTGAACCAGTCCACCCATTCGAGCGTCGCGTATTTAACGGCTTCAAAGGATCGCCACAGTCCTCGCCGGTGGATCACCTCGGCCTTGTAAAGGCCGTTGATAGTCTCGGCCAAGGCGTTGTTGTAGCTGTCGCCAACACTCCCGACCGATGGCTCGATCCCAGCCGTCGCGGTCAAAGAGCTTCGTGGATATGGTCAGGGAATGGAATGACAACATTCCGCGGGTCCGGGCTGCAGGCCGAGGCGCGCATCTGGTGGCAGGGGCTGTACGCGCGTGAGGCAGAGCGAAATCCCGAACGCCAGCAATACAAGCCCAGCCGCGAACGAGACGACGCCCGGCCAGCCCGCATAGGTCCAGGCATAGCCTCCGGCAGAACCGAGCAGGCTCGCACCGATATAGAGGCTCGTCAGATAAAGGGCGGCAGCCTGGGCGCGATGGGTGCGAGCGCGCCGTGCGACCCATATCGACGCGATGGAATGGCCCCCGAAGAAGCCTGCGGTTATGACAGCGATGCCAAGGACGAATGCAGCCAGGGGCTCCGTCACGAGCAGCGCAAGGCCAAGAATGAACCCGCAAATCGGGATCCACAAGGTTCTGCGCGGTCCAAAGCGCCCGGACGCGGTTCCGGCCCACGCTGAGCTGAAAGATCCCACGATGTAGAGGAGGAAGATCGCGCCTACGGTTGCCTGGTCAAGCGAATAGGGCGGGGCAAGGAGGTGAAAGCCTGCATAATTGTAGATCGTTATAAATGCGCCCATCAGCAAAAATGCCTCGAGGAAAAGCCATGGCAAGGCGAGGTCTGAAAAGATCGAATGAAGGCTTTTGATAAATGATCGAGGCGAATGGCTCCGCTTGCGAAAATGCCGCGCGACGGGCGCCAGCCGCCAGAAGGCGATAGCGAGCAGAAGCGCTATCAGGCCGGTCGCGGCGACCGCCGTTCGCCACCCGGCAAACTGCGTGATCACGCTGATGAAGAGACGGCCGCTCATGCCGCCTATGGCGGAACCCGCAATATACAGGCCAAGAGCGCGTCCGATCGCTCCGTCCTCCACTTCTTCACTGATATAGGCCATGGCCGACGCAGGGATGCCGGCGAGCGCCAGACCGCAGAAAAATCGGGCAGCCAGGAAGCCACCCCAGCCCGGAGCCAGCGGGGCGACGATCGTGAAGAGGCTTGAGCAGAGCAGCGCCATGACCATGACGGGCCGTCGGCCGATACGGTCGGATATCAAGCCTGCCGCGATCAACGTAAGCGCCATTGTCCCGGTCGCGACAGAGATAGCGAGGCTCGCCTTTTCCGCGCTGAGGCCGAAATCGAGGCAAAAGACCGGGAGCAGCGGTTGCATCCCATAGAGCAGCGCAAATGTCGAAAAGCCTGCAACGAGCATCGCTATACTGAGTTGCCGAAATGCGCTGGACCCTGACTTGATCTTCTCCATATCCACCAGAAACATCCTAGTCAGCTGTCGCTAGCGACAAGAGGGCGGTCCAAGGCTGCTGCTACGCATCGTGCCCCGACCACCGCGCCGGCGCATCTGCCTCTCTTGCCGGGGTAGCCGACGGTAACCAAGCGCCGGCCCGCCGAGGCGGCGCCGTTCTGCTCAGCGCTCGATACACATCGATACGCCCATGCCTCCCCCCACGCACAGGGTGACGAGGCCTTTTTTTGCTCCCCGCTTGCCCATCTCGTAGATAAGGGTGGTAAGGACACGGGCTCCCGATGCGCCGACCGGATGGCCGATCGCAATGGCGCCGCCGTTCACGTTCACCTTCGCCGGATCCCACCCAAGCTCATGACCTACGGCGATCGCTTGGGCCGCGAAAGCCTCGTTCGCTTCGATCAGGTCAAGGTCTCCGACTGACCAGCCCGCCCCTTGCAGCGCCTTCCGACTGGCTGGGACTGGCCCGATGCCCATGATCGACGGATCGACGCCGCAGGTTGCGAAACTCGCGATACGGGCAAGGACCGGGGCGTCGCGCCGAGCTGCCTCGGCTGAGCTCATCACGATCAGCGCGGCGGCGCCGTCATTGATACCGCTGGCGTTACCCGCCGTCACCGTCCCGTCCTTCCGGAAAGCGGGGTGCAAGTCGCGCATGGCTTCGATCGTCGCGCCCTCCCGGATATATTCATCCTGGTCGACGATATGCTCGCCCTTGGCGTTCTTGACGGTAACGGGCACGATCTCATCGCTGAACCGACCCGAAGCGCGGGCAGCTTCTGCCTTGTTCTGGCTAGCGACGGCGAAGGCGTCCTGTGCCTCGCGGCTGATCTGATATTTCTCAGCGAGGTTTTCGGCAGTCATACCCATGTGATAATTGTGGAATGCGTCAGTGAGGCCGTCGAAGATCATGGTGTCGATAAGGGAGACCGCTCCCATCTTCACGCCGCCACGCAGATATTGAGCATGAGGCGCCATAGACATGCTTTCCTGGCCGCCCGCTACAAGGATGTTCGCGTCACCTGTCTGGATGGCCTGGGCCGCAAGAGCGACGGCGCGGAGGCCCGAGCCGCAAAGCTGGTTGAGGCCGATGGCGGTCGTTTCAACGGGGATGCCGGCGCTTATTGCAGCCTGTCGAGCGGGGTTCTGTCCCTGTCCCGCCGTCAGGATCTGCCCCAATATGACTTCGTCAATTTCCTGCGGCGCGACCCCCGACTGAATGAGGGCCGCCTTGATCGCCTGCCGCCCCAACTCATGCGCACTCGTCGTCCGGAACGCGCCCATGAAACTTCCCACAGGGGTGCGCTTCGCAGCAGTGATCACGATATCGCGCATTGCAAATTCCTCTTTAGAGTTAACGCCCCGTGCCAGTCGCGCATGTTGCGACGTGCGTTGGCCTCCCCGCTCAGCGAGCGCCTTCGATCATGTCCGGCCGACCCATTGGCCCGCGCGCAGCTACGCGATGTTCCGCGTTATTCGCCCGCATGCGTGCCAAAGCGCGATGCTGGCCGATGCTCATGCAACAGGGACCGGCTGACTGTCGTGTTGACTTTCTGCAAACGCGCCCGATTTGATCTGGGTGTCGATCCAGTCCGCGTCGAAACCGGCGTCGGCGAGAATCTCGCGGGTGTGCTCGCCTATGTGCGGAGCAATCCCGGAGGGGCATTCCGGAGCGCCGGGAACCGTTGCAATGGGCATCCGGCCAAAGCCCTTCGTCTCCACCCAATGGTAAAATTCGCTTTCGGTCGCGTGCGGATCCTCAAGCCAGTCCCCGTAGGTCTTCACCCCCTCAACCATGACGTCGGCGTCGCGCAGCCTGGCAACGACATCTGTCGTAGCGAATCTCTTGAAGGCCTCCCGAAGTTTCTCGTTGATTTCCTTCGTATATTTCAGCCGATCATTTGGCGTTGGCCAGCGCGGATCCTGCGCCAGCGCTTCACAATCGACCGCCTTGCACACCGCAGCGAAGTGATTCGGCCGCATCCCGTTGATCACGACGTAATCGTCTGCCGTCTCGTACATGCCTGCCGGCACATAGAGAGGCGTCGTGCGACCACCGGTGTCGACAAATTCCATGATCTTCGCGGCCTGAAAGGCAGCCGCGGCCTGCGCTAGGCTGATGTCGAGATAAGCCCCGCCACCAAATCGTAGCCGCTTTATCAATGCAGTGCTGATAGCCTGATAGGCGTAGAGGCCGGTCAGGCCATCGATGACGATCATACCGTTACGATGCGGGCGACCATCGTCGGTATGGTTCATCTTCATCATGCCGGAATAGGCCTGAATGAGGGCATCGGTCGCAGGGGCGGCCGTGTTCGGACCCTTTTGGCCATAACCCGAAACCGACGCATAGATGATGTCGGGGTTGATGCGGCGCACCTCTTCATACCCAAGGCCGAGCCTTCCGATGACGCCGGGGCGGTAGCTTTCGATAAAGATGTCGGCCTGGGCGGCGAGCTTAAGTGCCGCTTCGCGGCCGCCTTTTGATTTGAGATCCAGTGCGATCGAGCGTTTCCCGGAGTTGAAAGCCAGATAATGGATCGTTTCCTCACCGACCTTGCGTCCCAGCACGCGGCCCCAATCGCCTTCGAGGGGTTCGATCTTCATGACATCCGCGCCATGCAGAGCCAGCAGGAACGTCGCATGCGGACCCGCAATGCCCTGACTTGCGTCGAATACCTTTATTCCCGAAAGTGCCTTTTCCAACGTCTTACTCCCACAGCCATTTTTGGCCGATTGTTGCTCAAGATCTGCTTTGTATGAAAGCAATTGCCGATGCGACTAGCCTCGGATTAACCGTCGGCAAGACGAGGGTTAGGCCGCGTAAACATGCTGTTGATCGCCTCTTGTAGCGCATCTGGCTCACGCCGCCTCAAACTGCGCCGACCGACGTTCGGTAAAGGCCGAAACCCCTTCCGCGAAATCCCGGGTCTGGGTCATGAGCGGGACCATCGCTGCCTCCAGCGTCAGGGCCTGCTCGAGTGTCTGGCCTGCCGCTGCGGCAAATTGCCTCTTGGCCATCGCGAGCGCCAGTCCTGGACCGCTGGCAAGGGCGCGCGCATGGCACAAGGCTGCGGCGATAGCCTCTCCAGGCTCAACTGCCTCAAGCGCCAGACCTTGTCTCGCCGCTTCGCTGCCCGATACCGGCGTAGCGGAGTAGATGATCGACTTCGCACGCATCAGCCCGACATGTCGCGCAAGCAGGAAAGATGCAGCGCCATCGGGCGCAAGACCGAGATTGCGGAAGCCGAAGATGAAGCGCGCATCATGGGCTGCAATCACAAAGTCACAGGAGAGCGCCATCGACCAGCCAACTCCCACGCATGCTCCTTCAACGGCAGCAATGACCGGCTTTTCTATTCCAGCCAGAGCGTGGATCATCCTATGCGCGCGGGTCACCGCGGCCATCGAGCCCGGCACGCCTCCCGCGCCGATCGCGTCGATGTCCGCGCCCGAGCAGAATGACTTTCCGCGTCCTGCAAGAACGACCGCGCGAACATCCCTGTCGTCATGGACGTGGTGGAAGGCGTTTTCCAGGTCGATCCGCATCTGAGGGGTGAGGGCATTATGCTTTTCCGGCCGGTCGATGAAGACCGTTGCAACGCCGCCTGCTGTATCGACAGTGATCATGAGGCGATCAGCCGCCCCTTCCGGTCGCCGCGGGCAGCAGCGACCGCGCGCTTGGCGCCATGTCCTGCCAAAAAGGATCGTTCTGAAGCACAAGCCACGACCGTCTCTCTTATTTTTTCGATGAGGGCTGAGCCCTTCCCATCCTTCCATACGATAATCTTGGTTGTGCAATACTAATTTGTCAACTATGAAAGGTAGGACCACGGAGAGATGAATGCACGACATTTGTGAGCAGATGGCTGAAACGCTTGACCGCATCCTGAGCGACCGGACCGCAAGTAAGGATTTCGTACCCGGCCAGATCGATTTGAAGGCGGCAGGCCTCCTCGCGGAGGCCGGCTTTGAAGAGGCGTTGTTGTCCTCTAAGGCTGGCGGCTATGATCTGCCGCCCAGGGATTTCCTCCCCACATTGCGCGTCATTGGAAAATTTCCCGCGCTGACGCCAACGGTCGATCGTATGTTCGGCCGGTGGCTCGCAGGCGAGGCTGGGCTGGCTTGCGATAGGGCGACGTTTGCTTCGGGCGAAGGCCTGAACCGGTTCAATCTAGACACTGGCGGCTGGCACCTTGCTGGCCACGCCAGGCGAATTCCTTGGGCGAGACAGGGCGACTCCATAGTGATCGTGCGCGACACGGAAGAGGGGAGCAAACTTGCGATCCTGACTCCGGCCGCCGCTAGAGTGATCCAGGGTTCAAATCTGGGCGGTGAACCACGCGATACGGTGACACTGGATGACGTCGTTGCCGCCGAGATGGTCGGAACATTGCCCGCTACGCTCAACGAGCGCGGAGTGCGCGCCAATGCCGCGGCGATCCGATGCCAGCAGCTTGCGGGCACAGCCGCGCATGTTCTTGCGCTAACCATTTCCTATGTGAACGAGCGGCAGCAATTTGGACGTCCGCTGGCGCGATTCCAGGCGATCCAACACCAGATCGCAACGATGGCAGGCGAGGTGGTTGCCGCAGGAGCTGCTGCTGACATCGCTGCTGAGGCTTTCGGGGTCGATCCCGATATCGAAATGATCGCCGTGGCCAAGATTCGGTGCGGCGAAGCGGCCGGAAAGGTCGCAGGCGCTGCCCACCAGCTTCATGGGGCCATCGGATATACCGAGGAACACAGATTGCATCGACATACAAAGCTGCTGTTTGCCTGGCGCGACGAATATGGAAGCGAGGCGAGCTGGGCGCGCATCCTGGGGGAGCAGGTGATCGCTCGTTCCGCCAATGGCCTCTGGTCTACGCTCGTTCCTGCCCAGACACCCGTTCTGATCAGGAAGGAGGCGGTCGATGCTTGATGTTCTCGATTTCGCGCCGCCGCCGCGCCTCGACGCGCAGGACCTCCGACTGGAAGTGCGCGACTTTCTGGCGCAGGAGATCGCCGACCGCTTGCCGCGTGAGCGGGCGGAGTCCTGGAACGGCAGCGATCCCGAGTTCAGTCGCAAGCTCGGTGCCCGGGGGTGGATCGGGATGACCTGGCCCAAGCGCTATGGCGGCCACGAGCGCAGCGCCCTCGATCGCTACGTCATCATGGAAGAACTTCTGGCGGCCGGAGCGCCGGTCGGCGCGCACTGGATCGCCGATCGTCAGAGCGGTCCGCTGCTGCTCAAGGCAGGCAGCGAGCAGCAGCGTCAGGACATCCTTCCTAGGATCGCGTCAGGCGAATGCTATTTTTGCATCGGCATGAGCGAGCCTGATTCCGGGTCCGATCTAGCTGCTGTGCGCACCCGCGCGGTACAGGAGAATGGCGGATTTCGCGTCAATGGCACGAAATTGTGGACCACGAACGCGCATCGCGCGCACTATATGATCCTCTTCTGCCGCACCGATGGCGGAAGTGAGGCGCGGCATGATGGCACGAGTCAGTTTCTGCTCGACCTGGCAACACCGGGCGTAACGGTACGCCCAATCATCGATATGACCGGCGCGCATCATTTCAACGAGGTCGTTCTCGAAGACGTCTTCCTGTCGGACGATAAGCTCATCGGCAAGCGCGGCGACGGCTGGGAGCAGGTGATGGGCGAGCTTGCTTTCGAGCGTAGCGGACCTGAGCGCTTTCTCTCGTCCTTCGAGCTGCTCGATCGGCTCGTTCGCATCGTCGCGCGCCATCCCTCCGATCGGGCATCGGTCGCGATCGGTCGGATCATTTCTCATATCACGACGCTGCGCAGGCTCTCCCAGTCGGTGGCGGGCATGCTCGAACGCGGGGAAAATCCTTCGCTGCAGGCTTCCATCGTCAAGGATCTTGGCGCAACCATCGAGCAGGAAATACCCGAAATCGCGCGCCTCCTTGTCGATGTCGAGCCCGAGCAGGACGCAGCGGAAGAATTTGCGGCCGTCATGGCGGTGACATTGCTGTCGGCGCCTGCTTTCTCGCTGCGCGGCGGCACGCGCGAAATCCTGCGCGGTATAATCGCCAGGGGTCTCGGCCTGCGCTGAGGCAACGCAAATCGTTAAGGACATCCCATGACCGAACCGCTCATTCTTGCCGAGACGCAGGATCATGTCACCACGATCACGCTCAATGCGCCGGATCTGCGCAATCCCATTTCCGACCTCGCAACCGTAAACGCTCTCATCGACGCGCTCATGGCGGCCGACGTCGACCAGGAGGTGAGGGCTGTCATTCTGACCGGAGCCGGCTCGGCCTTTTCGAGCGGAGGCAATATCAAGACGATGCGGCCCGGCAAGGGCTTGCGCGGCCATAGCCCGCAGGAAACCATAGCCAATTACCGCGCTGGTATTCAGCGAATTCCCCTCGCTTTCGCCTCGCTTGAGGTGCCGGTCATCGCTGCGGTAAACGGTCCGGCGATCGGTGCCGGTCTCGACCTTGCTTGCATGTGCGATGTCCGCCTTGCAGCCGCGAGTGCGCGATTCGCCGAAAGCTTCGTGAAGCTTGGGATTGTCCCGGGCGATGGGGGGGCATGGCTCTTGCGGCGGATCGTGGGCGAATCGAAGGCCATGGAAATGTCGCTGACCGGCGATATGATCGACGCGGCCGAGGCTCTGCGGATCGGCCTCGTCTCGCGCGTGGTGGACGATGGTGAACTCATGGCAGAGGCGCGTGCGCTGGCCGGTCGGATCGCGGCCAATCCGCCCGGCGCCGTCCGGATGACCAAAAAGCTGATCAGGATTGCCCGAACCGATGACATCGCCGCGCTGCTCGACGCATCGGCAGCGATGCAGGCGGCCGCCCACGAGACCAGCGATCATGCCGAGGCGGTCAGCGCCTTCCTCGACAAGCGTCGACCCCTCTTCACCGGACGGTAGAAGTGGGCGTTACGCGACTTCGCTGCGGGGGTGCGTTGCTACAAACCGCTCGAGCGCCCCGATGTGGCGGCGCAGTTTCGCCTCAGCCTCATCCTCGTCGTGCTGCCGGATAGCCTCGACGATGGCTCTGCGACCGACCTCGAATTCGGGTTCGAGAACCACGTCGGTTTGTTCGAGCAGCGCGCGTACGGTCGAGGTCAGGGACGAGATGATGACGACGAGGACGTCGTTGTGCGCCGCCTTGCCGAGAAGCTCATAGAAGGCGCCGATATGGGCAATGGCCTCGTCGATTCGGCCTCGCTCGTAAGCGCTGCGCGTGTCGGAGATGTTGGTCTCCAGATCGACAAGATCGCTCAGCGTCGCCCGGCCGCAGGCCGTGCGGACGGCCAATGTCAGGAGGGCGCTACGGACTTCGGTCAGTTGCTCGAGCGGCACCTTGGAAAGGAAGAGAAGATCGTGCATCGAACGGGAAAGGCCATCGGCGCTTGCATGGCGAACATAGGCGCCGCCGCCGACGCCCTTTTCGAGCGACAGGATGCCCGACATTTCGAGAGAGCGCAGGGCCTCGCGAATGGCTGACCGGCTGACGCCCAGTTGGCTGGCCAATTCCCTTTCGGCGGGTAAACGATCCCCGGGGCTGATTCGTCCGGCGGCCAATTCCTCGCGAATCCTGTCGCAGACTTGCTCAAAGACCCGCGGTGCCTTCCGCTTGGCAGTGGCTGTTTGCTGTGCTGTGGTCGTCAAACTCTATTTACCCGCAATGTTTGGTTGAACTGTCATACGCGCTATCTGGCTGTTTGGCTCGCAAACATGAAGAGGAACATGCGACCATGGCAAACCTTTCCCCCGGACCCCTCAACCGTCCCCCCAAACGCCCCGACGTCCGGGATGCGCTGCTTCAGGCGGCGAGCGAACTGATCATCGAGC
>JBPPMC010000083.1:0-4460 GCA_051305835.1 Sphingobium sp. | reverse complement strand
GCGGGTATCCTGCTCGTCGCATTGTGGGGGCTGGCGTCGCTTGGCATTGGCGTGGAGCGGATCGCGCTGTTGCTCTCCGCCCTGTCGGTCGGCATCGGCTTCGGTTTGCAGGCGATTACGCAGAACTTCATCTCCGGGCTTATTCTGCTAGCCGAGCGGCCAGTAAAGATCGGCGACCTGATCCGGGTCGGCAATGACGAAGGCGACGTGAAGCGCATCAACGTCCGCTCGACCGAGATCGAGCTTGGCGACCATTCGACGCTGATCGTGCCCAATTCCGAATTGATCACCAAAACCGTGCTGAACAAGACGCTCGCCAGCCCGCTGGGGCGGATACAGCTCCAGTTTTCCGTACCGATCGAGGCCGACGCCGCGCACATACGCGACATGGTGCTGGAAAGTTTCGCGGCCGAAGCGGGCGTGCGCGATGATCCCGCGCCGGTGGCCTTCGTCGACAGCATCGTCGACGGGCGGATCATCTTCAACAGCTTCGCGCACGTCTCCAGCCCTCGGGACGCCTATGGCACGCGCAGCGCGGTCCTGCTGGCGCTCCTCAGCCGCTTCAAGGCAGAGGGCGTGGAGATCGGGACTGTGCCCCAGCGACTGGAGATCGCGCGGATAGCCGGCGCTGCGGATCACCCGGACGCCTGATCAGCGCTACGGTAGCGCGGATACCCGGCACCGACCGGCATTGACGAGAAACCGGAGGCGGGCTAGTGAGCCAGCCGCCGGTTGAAGCATGTAATGTTGGAAATTTTCGGACGAAATGTCAATTTTTCTAGCTGTTTCAACACCTTGCGGGTGTAGCTCAATGGCAGAGCAGAAGCTTCCCAAGCTTACGACGAGGGTTCGATTCCCTTCACCCGCTCCACATCGGCGCTGAACCCACATTATTCCGCTATTGCGCGCGTCCGGCCAAGCCTGCGAGGCACACAGTTGTATCACCAAAGGTGCACCAGCTGTCCTTAGTCCCCTCGCTCCACAGGCTTGCGCCGACGCGACGCCGAGGAATGAATGTGGCGACCACCAGCTACCTGCTCCGACGTGGAGCCCGCTATCATTACCGCCGTCGAATCTACCTCCGGAATGTCATAAGCCGTCCTATAACCGTCTCATTGGGAACCGCTGACCCCATTGAGGCCCGTCGCCTTGCTGCGCGTCTATCGGTTCGATGGGAGACAACAAACGTGATGATCCAACAGATGGGCCGCGGATACATGACGGCAAGCGAAGCGGTGGCGGTTTTCAAGCACGGGCTCAATGATGAGCTCGGCGTAGCGACGGCGTCGCGCTATGATATTAAACCTGACGAGGATGAGCGTAGCAGTCGCATCTTCTCAGCAATGTATAATATCGCCGCTCGCCTAACACCCGACGCGGGCGAGCTTTCGGAGCGCCTTCTTGAAGAGCATACGCCCGACTTCTCACCGCAGGACCGACGGGCGGTGGTGCTGATGCTGGGCACATATGCCCCGCACCGTATCGCGGGCAAATCGGTTCGCCAAGTTCTGGAGACAATCGGTGCGCCGATAAACGACAGAGTTATCAGCGATGCCGGCGTTCAGTTACTGATGGGGCGCGCGGAAGCCCATGCGCGGATTGCAATAGGACAGCATCCCGATGCGATTGCAGTAGGCGACCCGATAATGGCGCTGCTCGATGATGAGCTGGTCGCCCGAATTCGCACGCCTACGAATATTCCGGCTCTCACTGAGCATTCGGCCAACATCCCATTCCTGATGACCGACACGCGCCGCTTCGCCGATGCAATTGATGACACGA
Source organism: Sphingobium sp. (assembly GCA_051305835.1). GTDB lineage: Bacteria > Pseudomonadota > Alphaproteobacteria > Sphingomonadales > Sphingomonadaceae > Sphingobium. The sequence continues at coordinate 2,678 of JBPPMC010000083.1, read as the reverse complement.
TCGCAGATATTCAGGCGAGCGGCGACTGGAATGCAGATATTGATCAGCGTAAGCGCGTCATTCGTTCATTCGCCTGGATTACCGGGAACAAGAGGCTGTGCGATTACAGTCCGGCGGACGCACAGAAATTCGCGTCGACGTTGCGGAAGCTGCCGACGGAGTTTCAGTGGGGCACGTTCGAAAAAGGGAATATGAGCCGCCCCTTTGAAGATGTCATGGAGGAGTGGTCTACAAAGACCGGGAAAAAGCGATCTGATCGTACCGTGAATCGCGATCTTACAACGCTCAGCCGTTTTGGCGGCGAACTGATGAAGACCGCTTGGAAGCCCCGCTACGGCAAAGATCCGGTGATCGACTTTACAGCCTTCACCAGTGCCACCCCCGTTGATAACCCAGACGATCCAGATCGGATGCCTTGGACGGACGAGCATCTCCGGGTGTTGTTCTCATCGACAATTTACACTGGCGGTGGCGGATGCACCCGACGGCTAAAATCCGTTCCTACACCTGTCATCTGGCAGGATGCAGCTTATTGGGTTCCCCTCCTTCTTGCGTATGGGATTTTGTCGCGTGAAGAGGGCTGCGGCATCGAATGTGAGGATTTCGTGTTCGATGTGGAAACGCCATTCGTCGCGATCGTAGAAAATATGACCAAGTCCAAGGATGGCGAGCGCCCTTCCGGCCTAAAGCGTCCCTCACGGCGCAGGATGGTGCCCCTCCACCCGGAGTTGTTACGCCTCGGCCTCCGTCAGTATATTGAAGCCATGGAAGCCGAAGGGCATATTGGAGCATTTCCCGAACTTTACCAGAGGGGCATGGTCAAAGTTGGCGGTACGCGATTCTATGCTTCGGCAGGGCGATACCTGTTGGCCTATGTGGATGGCGTGATGCCCCTTCCGCGCACGTTGAGGGGCAAGCGTGCGGACCTCCACTCCCTGCGCACGACGGGTGGTAGCGCCTTGGAAGTTTCGGACACGAAGCAACTCGTCGTCGACGACATCATGGGCCATGCGCGGGAAGGCACGGGACCGCGGAAATACTCAAAGGCCTGGTTCATGAAAGGAGGCGCAGCCATTCTTGCAAAACGACTGGAAACGATGGTGGCGGCTTTGCCCAATGTGACGGAGCATCTGCAACTCGGAGCCATCCGCCTGCTTCCTGTGGCTCAACGCTCCCGCACGGGGTCCGCAGTAGGTTGCGTTTCCAGAAAGAAGCGCTGACCGATTCAACATGGTTAGACGTCGTCCACGTGATCTTAACACGGTCTATGGTCTTCGATACCCGTCTGTGGTCACCTACCTAAGTGCTTAAGGCCGCGTTGTAACTGTGCGAAATCTACACGAACGTCGATTTCTCGGCAGCCAATATATCTTTCTCGAAAGAGCGCTGCTCAACACGTAAATGCGATGCTCACACCATTCCGGGATTTGCGACACCCGATCCAGATAGTTGTCTTGCTTCCGGGCAGCATCGGCGAGAATGCCCGTAACGGCATCGCCGGCTTGCTGGACATCAGCAAGCAGCGTTGCACCGAACAGCGGATTATCAATTTCAATGTCGCGACCAGTTCGACCAGGGATTCGCACCGAACGTTCCGAAGCCTGCTGATAAAACAGTATGGCATGAAGCCGTGCCTGAACAGCTGGTTCGTCAAGCCACCACCTGTTTTGACCGAGCGCAGATAGAACTACAGGATCATCGCGACCAATAGCTCCCACAGGGGCAGGCAGAAGATGTATGGGGAAGCCAATTATATCATCCGCGAAAGCGCTAATACCTGCCGACAGAATAGCGGCAGTCCAGGCTTCAAGTTCCGCATCATCCATACAACTGTCCATTTTTCTTTCGGCTACAACAACCCATTGTCTGATACTGATAATGGGTGTTGGCGATCTTCGCATTAACGCCTATAATACATATATGGAACTTCGCGACCAACTTCCAGAGCATGAACCGGACCCAGTTGCGTCAATGCCGGACAGCGCAATTGAGGCGATCGGCACGTTGCTTGCTGCTGCGGCACGCTGGTTGCGTGATAATCACCACTGGCTGAGCGTCGCTCTGTTGCTGAGCTCAGCTTCCAGAGCACTGGCGTTCGCAACGGTCGAACGTAGTCGTTCCGCGCGTCAGCGGGCGCTCACCTCTGTTTGCACGATGGCGGCCACTTTTGCGGTCTTACTCAGGCATCTCAGCCGCCCACCGCAAGTCTGGGCAGCACAATAGTCTGCATCGTTTAGGAGTCAGCGTACGCAGCGTCATGATGCTCGTACACCCATACGGTGCGGGACTGGTTAATCCTGGCATAGGTGCAACTGCTGCAGCACCTGCAATACTGCAGGAGCAGCAGGAGCAGCAGGTTTCACCGTCTCGCTATTGCGAGAACGAACGTGAAAGACAGTAGTTATTGGATCCGCCAGCCTCAGGTGGACAAGGCGGCAGATGATGTTATCGCCGTGCGGAATTGCCACCCGAGCGAAATCAAGGCCAACTGGGTAGCGAAGAAGCTGGGAGTGGAGCTGAACGGTGCCCTCAGCGAGAAAGTTTTCGATTGGCGACGCCGTCGCCTTTCGGAGATGGCGACGCTCACGATCGAGGTCCCGCCGCAGGCGGAAGCGAATCTTCGCGAACAGATCGACGCGCTCGGACACGAGGCGGTGCAGATTCTTCGCCGCACCGTG
>JBPPMC010000060.1:0-3932 GCA_051305835.1 Sphingobium sp. | reverse complement strand
GCAGGAAGTCGCAGACCTGTTCCTGGCGCAGAAGCTCCTGCCCAAGCCAGTCGACGTCCGCCCTTTGTGGAACGACCGGTTTAACGCCATTATCGAAAAGGATCGCTGACATGGCCTCCATTCCCGCTCTCGCCGAAGATCACGCGGCAACCGGCGCCGTTTCGGACACCGATCTTGCGCGGGTGACCCGAACATTGGCGGCGACGGCCGAGCATTATGATCGTTCCGCCGAATTCCCCCGCGCCAACTTCGATTTTCTCGCTCACGAAGGCCTGATCGGCCTTACCGTGGCGCGCGATCTGGGCGGCGGCGGCGCAGGCCTCGTGGATGCGCTGCGGGTGCTGGGCGCTGTGGCGAAAGGCGAACCCTCGACCGCGCTTATCCTGTTCATGACCTATGGCTATCATGCCGCGTCCACGCGGACGCGAACCTGGCCTCCGGGAGTTTACGAACGGCTGGCGCGCGAAGCGGTGGAAGGCGCGGGGCTGATCGGCGGCCTTCGCGTGGAGCCGGAGCTGGGTACGCCCGTCCGTGGCGGCATGCCGAAGACTGTGGCGAAAAGGACCGCCGATGGCTGGGCAATCAGCGGGGCCAAGATCTACTCGACCGGATCGACCGGTCTCAACTGGTTCTCCGTCTGGGCGAAAACCGATGAGGCGGAGCCGCGCGTCGGCAATTTCCTGGTGCATAGCGACACGCCGGGCATCACGATCGAACCGGCGTGGGATCATCTGGGCATGCGGGCTACCGTGAGCCACGAGGTCCGCTTCGATGACACGCCGGTTCCACTTGCGCATGCCGTCGATGTGCGGTTGCCGCAGGACTGGGCGCCGGTGCAATCCGATTCTTCACTGGCGCTGTGGAATGCGCTGGCGATTTCGACGATTTACGATGGCGTCGCGCAGGCGGCACGCGACTGGCTTCGCGACTATCTGAACGATCGCGTGCCGAGCAACCTGGGCGCTTCGCTCGCGACGCTGCCGCGCGTGCAGGAGAAGTTCGGCGAGATAGAGGCGCTGCTGCAAGTCAATCGAACCTTGATCGAAACGGCGGCCGCACGCGCGGATCTGGGAGACAGCCCCACTGCGATCGAAGCGAACTCCATCAAATATGTCGCGACGGCCAACGCCATTCGCGCGGTGGAGATCGGGCTGGAATTGACAGGAAATCCGGGGCTTAGCCGCAAGAATCCGCTGGAGCGCCACTATCGCGACGTGCTGTGCAGCCGCATCCATTCGCCACAGACCGACACCATCCTGGTCGCCGCAGGCCGCGCCGGACTGGAGCGCTGACCCCATGAGTTTGATCGTCGCAAGCCAGATGGAGCCGAGCTTCAACGACAGCCTCCGCGAGCACCCGACCGGACCCACGCTGATACCCGTGCCGGAAGACGCGCCCTGGACGGTGGCGGAACAGGCAGACGTACTGCTCGTCCGCCCCTCCCCCATATGGCTGGAAAGTCACGGGCGAAGCCGTCCCAAAATGTGGCCGGGTCGCCTGCGCTGGGTCTACAGCGCTTCGGTGGGCGTGGACTTCTATCCGAACTGGCTGCTCGATGCGCCACTCGTCACCTGCGGGCGCGGCGTCGCGTCGGAAGAGATCGCCGATTACGTCATCGCGGCGATATATTCGCGGGCCAAAAATCTGGATGCCGTCACGGTTCATAGCCGGGCAGACTGGAAAAGCGTGCCGCTGGGACGGGTAATCGGTACGACAGTGGGGTTGATCGGCTTTGGGGCGATCGGCGAGGCTGTTGCGCGCAAGGCCCTTGTGCTGGGCGCGCAAGTCGTCGCGGTCCGGCGTGGCCCCGCCCCCAGTGCCGTTCCCGGCGTCGAGTTGCTTCCCAGTGTCGAGGCAGTTGCCGCCGTTGCGGATCACATCGTCGTCGCCGTGCCCGCGACGCCGCAGACCCGCCACCTCATCAACGCCGCTTTGCTGGCCAAGGTTCGGCCGGGCGCGCATCTGATCAACGTCGCGCGCGGATCGGTCGTCGATCAGGATGCGCTGCTGGCAGCGCTTGATGCTGGTGTGCTGGAATTTGCGACGCTGGATGTGACGGATCCCGAGCCGCTACCGGACGGCCATGCCCTGTATACGCATCCTCGCGTTCGGCTGACGCCGCACGTCTCCTCCAACTATACCGTCGTGCGGCACCGGCTGCTGGAGAAGATCGGCAACGACCTTAGTCTCTTCGCGCGCGGCGAAAGCCCCAGCGATGTCGTGGAGCGCGAGCGCGGCTACTGATCTTGGAGCGATCATGCCGCCGGGATCGTGACCCGGCGGCATGATGCCGGGATCAAGCCGCTACGGCGGCGGCACGCACTTCGGGCAATTGCGACAAGATGCGATCCACTTCGGTCCGCTTCATCCAGTCCGGGCTGACCTCGACGAAGCGCACGCTGGCATCGGCATTCAGGATCAGGACGGTGGGCTGCGGCAATGCCCAGCTATTGGTGCCTGCAATCGACCCGATCCAGCTATCACCGGGCTTCACTTCAGGTTTGTCTTCCGGTTCGAAGGTGATGCCCAGACGATTGCCCAGCGCATTATCCTTGTCCGAAGCGATCGTGAAGCTGATGCCGTGACGATCCTTGAGCGTCGCATCAGCCGGACTCTGCGGGCTGACCGCGACGAGGGGGATGCCCGCCTCGGCAAGAGCGGGTGCGAGGTAACGGTTGTAATGCGGCAAGGCGATGTTGCAGGCGGGGCAGCCTCCGTATCGATAGAAGATCAATACGGCCGGACCATCGCGCAACAGATCGTCGCGCGTCAGCGTCGCGCCTTCGCTATCGGTCAGCGTGAAGGGATCGACGATCTCCCCCACCTGCACATGGCCACGCGGATCATATTTGCGCACCAGTGTCTCGCGCGTACCGACATTCTTGGCGAGCTGTTCGGCGGGCCATGTCCGCTCCCGCTCGGCATGCAGCGCGGCAAATTTCTCCTTGAGGGACTCGGCCATTATCGTTCTCCATCTTTACCATGCGGCCGTCCGCAATGGCGTCGCTACGCAAATTAGGCGCAACGATGCGGATAGAGATAACGAGAAGCCGAAATGCGGTGTTGAGTTATGCCAATATAGGCGACTGCAACCCCGCCACCGTGTCGCGCGCCAAGTCGGCGAGCCGCTGCGTCGCCTGATCGAGCTTGTCGGCCGTCTGGAGGATACAGGCGACATTCGGGAGGCTCGGCAGGGACGAGTCCGACACCGGCGCTACATCCTGAAGGAAGATGTGAGTCCGGCAGGTCAGGCCCAGCCCCGCTTCGACGGCGGCGCGCAATGTGGTGAGGTTCGGCGTTTCGACCGTGATCCTGTAGGGGATTCCTGCGTCGTCCAGCGCCCGGATCGCGGCTTCGCGAAAACGGCAGGGCGGTTCGAGCACGGCGAGCGGCACCGGATTGCGGCGCGCCAGTTCGGCATTTCCGTACCAGCTCATCGGGGCAACGGTGATAGCGTCCGGATCGGACCCCGCCGCGAATCCCAATATGATGTCGAGTTGCCGCCGATCCAGCAGGCCGATCAGTTCCGCCGTACCCGCTACCCGTGCATAGATTTCCGCGTCCGGGTGCAATTCGGAAAAGCGCGCCAGCAGGCCAGTCAGCATCGTGTCGGCAAAGTCCTGCACCATGCCTACCCGCGCCGGCCCGGCAAAGTTGCCGACACTGACGGCGGCCACGGCTTCGTCATGCAAGGCCAGGACGCGGCGCGCATAATCGAGCAGAAGATCGCCCGCTGGCGTCAGGGTGAGCCTCCGCCCCTCGCGCATGAACAACGCCTGTTGGACGAGTTCTTCCAGGCGCTTGATCTGTAAGCTCAGCGCAGATTGGGTGACGAAGACATGTTCGGAGGCATTCAGCATCGATCCCGTGTCGACGATGGCCACGAAGCTGCGCAACAGATTAGTCGGCAGATTGACCGGCATAAATGACCC
>JBPPMC010000328.1:0-18185 GCA_051305835.1 Sphingobium sp. | reverse complement strand
AGCGGTCGTACAAGCTCATTCAGGAGCATCCGCCAAAGAAGGCGTGATGCGCATGCTGTTCCCCTTTCGTATCTAAGGGGCTAAAGCCGTTACGTGCTGACCAACCTGTCCATCCGCAATGTCGTGCTGATCGAGGCGCTGGATCTTGCCTTCGGGCCGGGGCTTGGCGTGCTGACGGGCGAGACGGGGGCAGGCAAGTCGATCCTGCTCGATTCGCTGGGGCTGGCGCTGGGCGCGCGGGCGGACAGCGGGCTGGTGCGGCAGGGCGAGGCGCAGGCGAGCGTCACCGCGACCTTCGAGGAACCGGGGGCGGGCCATCCGATCCGGGCGGCGCTGGCGGAAAACGACCTCGATCTGGAGCCGGGCGAGCCGATCATTATCCGCCGCACCGTGAAGGCCGATGGCGGAAGCCGCGCCTTCATCAACGATCAGCCCTGTTCGGCCGCGCTGCTGCGCGAAGTCGGATCGTCGCTGGTCGAGATCCACGGGCCGCATGACGATCGCGGGCTGCTCAATCCGCGCGGACACAGGGCCTTGCTCGACGCGTTCGGGCGGTGCGATACGGCGCTGGTCGCGGCGGCGCATGGCGCATGGCGCGCGGCGGAGGCGACTCTGGCGGCGGCGCGGGCGGACGTGGAGAGTGCCGCGCGGGATCGCGAATATCTGGAACATGCCGTCGCTGAACTGGCGGCCTTTGCGCCCGAGCCGGGCGAAGAAGCACTGCTTGCCGAGGATCGTGCGACTATGCAGAAGGGTGCGCGACTGACTGAAGATCTGGTTGCGGTGGCCGAGTTTCTCGATGGATCGGACGGTGGCCTCGCACGGTTGCGGCAGGCGGCGCGGCGGCTGGGCCGGATCGCGACTGAGCATCCGATGCTGGCCGAGGCACTGGCGGCGCTCGACCGCGCGGTGATCGAGGCGAGTGAGGCGGAGGATCATCTGAGCGCCGCGAACGAGGCGCTGAGTTTCGATCCTGCACGGCTGGACGGCATCGAGACGCGGTTGTTCGAAATGCGCGCACTGGCGCGCAAGCATCAGGTGCAGCCCGACGACCTCGCCACCTTTCAGGCGGAAATGGAAACCAAGCTGCAACGGATCGACGCGGGCGAGGAAGGCATCGCCGCGCTGGAAACGGACCGGCGGAAGAAGGCGGAGGCTTATGCGCAGGCCGCGCAATCCCTCACGGCCCAGCGGATCGCGGCGGCCAAGCGACTGGATGCCGCCGTTGCGTCTGAACTCGCGCCATTGAAGCTGGATGCGGCGCGCTTCCGCACTGCCGTCGCGTCGCTGGACGAAGCGCAATGGGGACCACAGGGCGCGGATCGCGTGGAGTTTGAAATCTCCACCAACCCCGGCGCACCCTTTGCGCCGCTGGTAAAGATCGCTTCGGGCGGCGAACTCTCGCGCTTCATCCTCGCCATGAAAGTCGCGTTGGCGCAGGAAGGCGGGGCCGACACGATGATCTTCGACGAGATCGACCGCGGCGTCGGCGGCGCCGTTGCCAGCGCCATCGGTGACCGGCTTGCGCGGCTGGCGCACGGCAGTCAGTTGCTCGTTGTCACCCACTCGCCCCAGGTCGCCGCGCGCGGCGCGACCCATATGCTGATCGCCAAGTCCAGCGAAGGCACCGTAACCCGCACCGGCGTCCACGCGCTCACCGAAGCCGAACGCCGCGAAGAAATCGCGCGGATGCTCTCCGGCGCGGAAATCACGCAGGAAGCCCGCGCGCAGGCCGGGCGGTTGCTGGAGGGGGTGTGATGGCCGATCCGTCCACTGTCACCGAAGCCGAAGCCGAAGCCGCTAACCGTCTCATGCGGCTGGCGAAACTCATCGCCTATCACAACGCGCGTTATCATGCCGAGGACGCGCCGGAGATCAGCGACGCAGACTATGACGCGCTGGTGCGGGAGAATAATGCGCTGGAGGCGGCGTTTCCCCATCTCGTCCGCGCGGATAGCCCCAATGCACAGGTGGGCGCTTCCGTGGAGGCGTCGCCGCTCGCCAAGGTCACGCATGAAAAGCGCATGATGAGCCTCGACAATGCCTTTGCCGATGCGGAGGTGGAGGAGTTTGTTGCGCGGGTGCGGCGCTATCTGGCGCTCCCCGCCGACGCGCCGGTCGCGATGACGGCGGAGGACAAGATCGACGGGTTGTCGCTCTCGATCCGTTATGAGAACCGCGTGCTGAAACAGGCCGCGACGCGGGGCGACGGGCAAGTGGGCGAGGACGTAACCGCCAATGTCCGCCATATCGCCGACATTCCGCAAACGCTGCCCGATGATGCGCCCGATCTCTTCGAAGTGCGCGGTGAAGTCTATATGGCGAAGTCGGACTTCGTGGCGCTGAATGCCCGCCTGATGACAGTCGGGCAGGCTGCGGCAGAGGCCAAGGGCGAAACCTTCGACCCCGAAACCGTGCGGCAATTCGCCAATCCGCGTAACGCTGCCGCCGGATCGCTGCGGCAGAAGGATGCGAGCGTCACGGCCAGCCGTCCCTTGCGGTTTCTGGCGCATGGCTGGGGCGCCTATTCCGCGCTGCCTGCCGATACGCAGATGGGCGTGATGCAGGCGATCGGGCGCTGGGGCTTCCCGCTGTCCGAACATCTGCGGCGCTTTGGGAATGCTGCTGAATTGCTCGCGCATTATCGTCGCATAGAGGCGCTAAGGGCCGACATGCCCTATGATATCGACGGCGTGGTCTACAAGGTGGATCGGCTCGACTGGCAGGAGCGGCTGGGCTTTGTCGCCAAAGCACCGCGTTGGGCCATCGCGCATAAATTCCCCGCCGAGCGGGCGCAGACGGACCTTATCGCCATCGACATTCAGGTCGGACGAACGGGCAAGCTGACGCCGGTCGGGCGGCTGACCCCCGTCACCGTAGGCGGCGTAGTGGTCTCGAATGTAACGCTGCACAATCGCGATGAGATTGCGCGCCTTGGCGTGCGGCCCGGCGACCGCGTGGTGGTGCAGCGGGCAGGCGACGTCATCCCGCAGGTGGTCGAGAACCTCACGCGCGACGAACCGCGTGATGCCTTCGCTTTCCCCGATCATTGCCCCGCCTGCGGGTCCGAAGCGGTGCGCGAGGAGGGCGAGGTTGACGTGCGATGCACGGGCGGCCTCATTTGCCCTGCGCAGCGTTTCGAACGGCTGCGGCACTTCGTCAGCCGGGGTGCCCTCGACATCGAAGGGCTGGGCGAGAAGACCATTCAGGAATTTCTCGACCTTGGCTGGATCGACGAGCCTGCCGATATCTTCCGCCTGTACCGGCATCGCGACGAACTGGTCGGGCGCAGGGGCTGGCAGGAGAAGTCGGTCGATGGCCTGCTTGAGTCCATCCGCGCGAAGACAGCGCCCGATGCCGCGCGCTTGCTCTTCGGCCTTGGCATCCGCCATGTCGGTGCGGTGACGGCGCGCGATCTGCTGAAACGCTATACGACGTTTCCTGCCGTGCGCGGGCTTGCGGAGGATATTATTGCGTTGCGTGCGGAGCTGGAGCCGCTCCCCGAAGAAGCGCCACACCGCTTTCAGGGCCGGATCGACAAGGCCATTGCAGACCGCATCTGCGTCGACAATGTCGGCGCGGCAGTCGGCCATGCGCTCGCGGATTTCTTCCACGAACCGCACAATGTCGCCGCGTGGGAAGACCTGCTCGGCGAAGTCGCGCCGCCTGATTACAAGGTGGACGTGCGGGAAAGCGCAGTGTCGGGGCAGACCATCGTCTTCACCGGCAAGCTGGAAACCATGAGCCGCGACGAAGCCAAGGCGCAGGCCGAAGCGCTGGGCGCAAAGGCGGCGGGATCGGTCAGCGCGAAGACGGACCTGATCGTCGCGGGGCCGGGTGCCGGATCGAAACTCAAGAAAGCGGCGGAACTCGGCATCCGCGTGATCGACGAGGCGGAATGGGCGGAGATCGTGCGCGGGAGCTAAAACCAGCGCATCACGCTCCAGCTTATCGGCGTCCAGACGCCGATCTTCACCCCGATCGCGCGCAGTTTGCCGCCGGTCCATTCGTTGCAAGTGCGCAGCGCGCTATATCGACCACGTCCCGGATAAAATACGTCATCTGCGCCATAGCCGCGTATCGCCGCGCCCGGTGCAAAGTCCGCATCGACTGCCCGCGCCAGTGCCTGATATTGTGCCGCGGTCAGGACCAGTGGCCGCAAATCCGGCCCGCGCCATATCCTGCGCAGATGGTCAACATGCATCAGCGTCGCATCGCTGCCGATCGCGGCGCGCAATACTATCAATGGATCAACTTCATCCCATGTCGGCGTGTTCAGATAGAAATCGCGCTGTCCCCATCCGAACATCAGCCATTGCCCGGCGCGGCTGGGATCAGCCAGATCGCTCGTCCGGACACGCCCGCGCCAGTCGTGCAGCGCCGTCACGGCAGGCAGCACCAGACCAGTATGTACGCCATTGGTGTAGACGTAGATGGTGACGCCAGGTGTCGGCCGTACGGTATCGCTATTCGCCGGGATCACTGACCCGCCGAGAATCATCAGGAACGCCGATAGCGGCAGGGCCATCGCTGCGGCCAGCCATCGCATGATCTTCGGAAATGGCCTGCGCATCGCCGCGAAGGATAGCAGCACCGCCCGCCGGGGCAATGCCCGTCACCGTGCCGAAAATACACTGTCACAGAACGCCTTCATTTCGTCACGGAACCGTAATTGATGCGCCGCGATACCGTCATGTCCTACGCGCAAAGGGCGGCCAGAACTGATCTGAACCAGTGGGGGAATCATCCTATGCGCCGTCCGAATTTGCTACTTCTGGCCTCCGTCGCCACCATCGCCCTTTCTTCCGCCGCCGTGGCGCAGGACGTGGCGCCCGCCGATCCGTCGATTGCCGATGCTGCCGCCGAAAATAGCGGCGGCGAAATCGTCGTCTACGGCTTTGGCGAAACGCGTCAGGTGCAGACGGTCGGATCGGACGACTTGAAGCTCCTCACGCCCGGCACCTCGCCGCTCAAGGCGACCAGCAAGCTGCCTGGCGTCAATTTTCAGAGCGGCGACGCATTCGGCGCCTATGAATGGTCCACGCGCATTTCGCTGCGCGGGTTCAGCCAGAGCCAGCTCGGCTTCACGTTGGACGGCGTGCCGCTGGGCGACATGAGCTATGGCAACCATAATGGCCTGCACGTCAGCCGCGCGATAATCTCCGAAAATCTCGGCGCGGTGTCGGTGAGCCAGGGCGCGGGCAATCTCACCACGGCCTCCACCAGCAATCTGGGCGGCACATTGGCATTTACGTCGCGCGATCCATCGGCAGACATGGATATCGCCGCATCGGGCACCTATGGCAGCGACGATACCTATCGCGGCTTCGTGCGCGTGGACAGCGGCGACCTTGGCGGCGTGCGCGGCTATCTGAGCTACGGCTATCTCAACGCGGGCAAGTGGCGCGGCGAAGGCGAACAGGTCCAGCATCAGGTCAATGCCAAGGTCGTGGCCGATGTTGGCGATGGCAAGATCACTGGCTTCGTCAATTTCTCCGACCGCCGCGAGAATGACTATCAGGACATGTCGCTCGACATGATCAAGCGCCTCGGCAACCGCTGGGACAATCTCGCGCCCGATTGGCAGACCGCCTATGCGGCGGCGGCAGTCGGTGCCAACCAGTCTTGGCTTGCGGCCAACAACTCCGCCTTCCCGCAGAGCCGCCAGCCCTTCCCGACCTATGGCTTCACCTTCCCCTCGCCGATCCAGTCACTCGACGATGGCTATTATGACGCTGCGGGCATCCGCCGCGACTGGCTGGGCGGCCTCACCTTCGAAACGCCGATCACCAATAATGTCCATGCCAAGTTGCAGGGCTATTATCACAACAACAAGGGCCAGGGTCTGTGGTGGACGCCCTATGTGGCCAGCCCGACCGGCGCGCCGATTTCCGTGCGCACCACCGAATATACTATGGACCGCATGGGCGCGATCGGCAGCCTCGTGTGGGAAGTGGGCGGCAATCGCCTAGAAGTCGGCGGCTGGTATGAAGGCAATGACTTCCGCAACGCCCGCCGCTTTTATTCACTGGCGAATACGCTCGCCGGTTCCTCGCGCGATAGCCTGAAGTTTCAGACCAACCCGTTCCTCACGCAATGGGATGTGGATTTCAGCACCGACACTGCACAATATTATGTGATGGACCGGCTGGAATTCGGCCGGTTGACGCTTTCGGGCGGCTGGAAGGGCGTGCGCGTCATCAATCACGCTACCCCGCGCATATCGGGCGGCCTTGCATCGGGTACGATCCAGACGAAGGACTGGTTCCTCCCGCAAGTGGGCGCGCTCTACAAGATCAGCGACGATGTCGAAGCCTTCGCCAACTATACGGAGAATATGCGCGCTTATGCCTCCGCCGCGACGACTGGCCCCTTCGCCACGACGCAGGCCGGGTTCACTGCGCTGCTGGCCAATAACAAGCTGAAACCGGAGACGTCGCGCACCTACGAAATCGGCGGACGCCTGCGCGCAGGCGCTTTCCAGGGGTCGATCGCCGGCTACTATGTCGATTTCAGCAACCGCATCCAGGGCTTGCCCACTGGTCCCGGCATCGTCGGCAATCCCGTCATCCTGCAGAATGTCGGCAAGGTGCGTTCGGTGGGCGGGGAAATTTCCGGCACTTATGCGATGGGCAACGGGATTAGCGCCACGGCGTCCTACTCATACAACGACTCCACCTATCGCGACAACGTCGTCACACCGACCGCGACGGTGCTCATCAAGGACAAGACCACGGTCGACAGCCCCAAGCATATCGCATCGGGCGAACTGGCCTATGATGGCGACCTGTTTTTTGGCCGCATCGGAGTGAACTACATGTCGAAGCGCTACTTCACTTACACCAATGATCAGTCGGTCTCCGGGCGCGTCGTGGTGGACGCCAGCGTCGGCATAAAGGTGCCCGAAGGCATGGGCTTCCTCACAGGCTTTGCGCTGGAGGCATCAGCCACCAACCTGTTCGACAAAGACTATATCGGGACCATCGGATCGAATGGCTTTGGCAATAGCGGCGACAACCAGACGTTGCTGATCGGCGCGCCACAGCAGTTCTTCGTCACGCTGCGCCGGGGGTTCTGATCATGGCGGGAGAGATAGGCCGCCGTTTGCTGCTGAAAGGGGGGAGTCGTCGCAACGTCGCTAGCGGCCTTCTCGCCCGTCATCGCCGCGCCTGCAGAACGGACGCTCAGCCGGATCGCCTTCGGTTCCTGCGCGCATCAGGACAAGGAGCAGCCCATCTGGGACCGGGTAAATGCCTGGAAGCCGGAACTGTTCGTGTTCATGGGCGACAATATCTACGGCGACACGCAGGATATGGCCGTGATGCGGGCGAAATATGATCGCTTCGCCGCCAAGCCGGGAGTCAGGGCGCTACGGGCGTCCACGCCCTGCATTGCGACTTGGGACGACCATGATTATGGCGTCAACGACGGTGGATCCGAATATCCGATGAAAGCGGAGTCCAAGGCGCTGTTCCTCGATTTCTGGAACGAACCGGAGGACGGTTTCCGCCGTTCTCATGAAGGCATCTACACCAGCTATTTCTTCGGACCCAAGGGTCGCCGCGTGCAGATCATCCTGCCCGACAACCGCACGTTCCGCACAGCGCTGACGGGCATGAGCGTCGAGCCAAAGGACCGGGGCCAGTACTTCGTCAATCCCGATCCCGCTGCCACGATGCTGGGCGCGGCGCAATGGGACTGGCTGGAGGCGGAACTGCGCAAGCCTGCTGATCTGCGCATCTTCGCCTCCTCGACGCAGGTTCTGGCGGACGCGCCGGGTTATGAAGCATGGATCAATTTTCAGGCCGATCACCAGCGGTTGCTGGACCTCATCGACTTCGCGCAAGTCGAGAACCTGATCATGATTTCCGGCGACACGCATTATGCCGAACTTTCGAAGCTGACCGACGGCGTGTCTTATCCGCTCTATGATATGACGTCCTCGGGTCTGACGCAGGTGTGGCCCGTGTTCGGCCCGAACCGCAATCGCATCGCCAAAGCGCCGCTCATGCCCAATTATGGCCGCATCACGATCGATTGGACCGCGCGCGATCCTTCCGTGTTACTGGAGGTCGAGATGCTTGATGGTCAGGTGGCGATCAGTCATGGCGTCAAACTTTCGGAACTGAAGCAGCCCAAAAGCTAGGCTTACCAGCTTCCATAGCCGGGTGCTTCGCCGTTCAAACCGCTCGCCCAGCGCCTTGGACGACGCCATCCGATGGTGGGGCGCTTGCGCAGGCGCAGCGTCGGCCACTGGCCTGTGTCAATCCGATCCGCCAGCCGCATGCCCTGCGACCGATAGGCGGCTACCACCCGATCGACCTGACTGTCCAGCAACCCGGCGAGGATCAGCGTCCCGCCTTCCTCGATCGCTGCGGCCAGCGAAGGCGCGAGTTCGATCAGCGGTCCCGCCAATATGTTCGCGATCAGCAAGTCATAGGGCGCACGGCGCGCAATGCCGCCATGATCCACGCCCGCCGCCGCAAACAACGTCAACTGCCCGATACCGAGACCCAGCGGCACGTGGTTGGCCTGCGCATTCTCCGCCGTCACCTCGACCGAAACGGGATCGATGTCCGATGCCGTGCAATAGGCGTGCGGCCACAAATGCATCGCCGCAAAGGCGAGCAATCCGGTTCCCGTGCCGATATCGGCGACGTTGTCGAACCGATGCCCCAGTCGCCGCGTACGATCCAGCATCGTCAGGCAGCCTGAGGTCGTCTCATGCTGTCCTGTACCAAATGCCCGGCCCGCGCCGATCAGGAAATCCTTGCGGCCCGCCGGAACGACATCATCAGGCGTATTGCGGACGAAGAAGCGCCCGGCGATGACTGGCTCCAGTCCCTGCTGGCTGATCGTCACCCAATCTTGCGCGGCCAGTTTTTCCAGGCCGGGCTTCTTGCCGCGCGCACTGGGGACCAGGGTCTGTACCAGCTTCACCAGCGCAGTGTTGGGTTTGCCTTCGAAATAGGCGTCGAGTTGCCACTGGTCGGGATCGTCTTCCACGGCTTCGCTGGTCATCAGCGTCGGCGGATTGTCCAGCATGGCGAACGCCGCAACATCGCCCTCCAGCGCCTCTGCCTCGGCTCGCGTGCAGGGGAGAGTCAATTTCCAGCTTTCTGCGCCTTCAGCGGACATAGCTTGCCCCGTTCGCGTCCAGCACGGCGCCCGTCATGGACGGCGGCGCATCATGCACCAGGAATTTGACGATCGCGGCAATTTCCGCAGGATCGGCGACTTTGCCCAAGGGGATATCGGCGAGCAGTTGTTCGCCACCGCGGCTGGAGAGATATTCCTCCGCCATGCCCGTCATGGTGAAACCGGGGCACACCGCAAACGCATAAATGCCCTGCGCCGCATAGGCCCGCGCGATCGTCTTGGTCATCGCCACCATGCCGGCTTTCGACGCCGCATAGTGCCAGTGTGCGGGACTGTCGCCCCGATAGGCGGCGCGGCTGGCGACATTGATGATGCGGCCGCCACTTGCGCGATTTTGCCAGTGAAGCACGGCCTTTCGGCACAGCAAAGCGGAGGATTCGAGGTTCACCGTCATCGTGCGTTGCCACCCGGCAAGCCAATCCGTATCGTCGCTGTCGAGCGCCGTCGCTTCGAAGATACCTGCGTTGTTGATGACGATGTCGATGCGGCCCCCCAGCGCATCCAGCGCCTTGTCCCATAGAGAGTGCGCGCCATCGGGCGCACCCAGGTCCGCATCACGGCTACTGGCAGCGAAGAGCCGCGTCGTTCCGGATTTCAGAAGGTCGGCGCACGCCGCCCCGATGCCCCGGCTTGCGCCGGTAAGAAGGATGTTGAGAGACATCCACGCCGGTTAGCCGACCGGCACGGCAAGGGAAAGCCCGTTGCGAATCCCGGAGCGTCAGGCGACGCGGCGGCTGAAATCGGCCGAGGCTTCGCGCAGGGAGGTGAGTTTGCCTTCGACGCTGATGAAACCGCGTTCCAGTTCGTCGATTTCCGACGCCACGACTTCCGTGTCCTGTCGGATCGCCGAAATGGTCGCGGACATGGAATCGGCGGCCAGCGCCGTTTCGTCCACTGCAGCGGTGATCATGGTGACGGTCTGTGCCTGCGAATCCATCGCGATACGGATCCGGTCGGCACAGGTCTGCACTTCATCCACTGTTTCGCGGATGCGTTGATTGGTCTCGACCGACTGGCGCGTCGATGCCTGGATGGACCCGATCTTGTTGGCGATATCGTCCGTTGCGCGCGCAGTCTGATTGGCGAGGCTCTTCACTTCCTGCGCGACGACGGCAAAACCGCGCCCGGCGTCGCCCGCGCGCGCCGCTTCGATGGTGGCGTTCAGCGCCAGCAGGTTGGTTTGCCCGGCGATGTCACGGATAAGGCCAAGGATGGATTCAATGGACTGCGCATGCTCGGAAAGCGTGGTCGACATCGTCACGGCTTCACCCGCCTGCGCATAGGCGCGCTGCGCGACTTCCGCTGCGCCCTCGACTTCGGCGCGGGCATCTTCGATCGCGCGGATCAGCCCTGCGGAGGTCTGCGCCGCTTCGCGCATCGCAAGAGCCGATTGTTCCGCAGCAGCAGCGACTTCGGATGCTTTGCCCAGCATCCCGCGCGTGGCGGCCGATGCGTCCCTGGCCTGCTCGCGCAAGCCATCCCCAAGGTTGGAGGCACCGTCGATTTCGGCAACGATGCGCTGTTCGAACAAAATGGCGTTTCGCTGGCGTTCCGCTTCTTCTTCCTGCGCAACGTCATGCGCGAGGACGGTGCAGATCAGTTCGGCCTCGATCATGGAAATGGTCATCATGGACCGGTGCAGCCGGCGGTTCTGGGGATCTTGAGACGTGGCGTCCCAGATACTGTCATGCAATTGCTGATTGGCGGCGGATATCGCTACCAACACCGTGCGCACCGAAATGCCATGCTTGCGGGCTTCACGAACGCAGCCGCGCGCCGAGTTTGCCCAGTTTTCTGACCTGAAATCGGAAAGTTTCTCGCGGATGTATCGAGACACCTCGCGCCGAAAGGCTGCGATGGCATCAGGGGACAAAATATTTCGCAGGGACGTCTGCGCCATGTAGGCGTCGAAGAAGGTCTGCGCGGCGCCTTCCCCATTGTCGGGCAGGAGCGCCAATATCGCTGCGGCATCGGCGGCCAAGGTTCCACTTGGGTCGAATTCGCGCAATCGTTCTTGCATGGTGACTTCCGCCTTCATCTGCAACGTCATTGAAACCAAGCCTCTCATGATCTTTAGCGGGTCTAGTGCCTCATTGACCGTCAATAGCCGCAGTTTGGTTAACCATCTC
Organism: Sphingobium sp.; assembly: GCA_051305835.1. Classification (GTDB taxonomy): domain Bacteria; phylum Pseudomonadota; class Alphaproteobacteria; order Sphingomonadales; family Sphingomonadaceae; genus Sphingobium. Next base: position 6,897 of record JBPPMC010000328.1, on the reverse strand, counting down.
TTATTCCGCTGAGAAAAAGCGACGTCGGCGGCGTGGGCGACGGCCGAGGATCGCCAGCATGAACGATTTGCAAGATAAGCCGTCGCTGCATTTGCACAGAGGGGGGGTGCGCGCTAAAGGGACTGGGAATCACGCTGACCCATGGAGTGCAGCCCACATGGCGCGACCGCAAACTAGGCCTCTTTCGCCGCATCTGACCATCTGGAAATGGGGTCCGCACATGGCCCTGTCTATCGTACATCGCGCGACGGGTGTTGGCTTGGCGACGGTAGGTGCGATCGGCCTTGTCTGGTGGCTGATGGCGGCTGCAACCGGCCCGGAGGCTTATGATCGGTTCATCGCCCATGCGACGTCCTGGTATGGGTATGTGGTGATGATCGGCCTGACGCTGATCTTCTTCCAGCATCTGTTTTCAGGGCTGCGCCATTTCGTGCTCGATATTGGCGCGGGATATGAGTTGAAGACCAACAAGAGCTGGTCGCTCGTCGTTCCTGTGGCCGGCATCTTCGTCACTGCCGCCATCTGGCTCAGCATCTTTGCAGGGAAGCTCTAATGGGAACCGAAATCGGTCGCGTTCGCGGGCTGGGTAGTGCCAAGTCCGGCACGCATCACTGGATCAACCAGCGGATCACCGCAGTCGGCAACTTGTTGCTGGTGCTGTGGCTCATTTTCAGCATCCTCAACCTGTCGTCGCTCGATTATGTCGGCGTTACGAGCTGGCTCGCAAAGCCCTGGGTCGCGGTGCCGATGATCCTGATGATCATCAGCGTCTTCTATCACTTCCGCCTGGGTCTCCAGATCGTGGTCGAGGATTATGTGCATGAGGAAGGCGCGAAGTTCGCCGCCACTCTGCTTCTGAACTTTTACGCAATCGGGGGCGCTGCGGCCGGCATCTTCGCCATCGCCAAGATTGCCTTCACTGGAGCAGCCTCCTGATGTCGACTGAAGCCTATAAGATCATCGACCATACCTATGACGCCGTCGTCGTGGGCGCGGGTGGCTCCGGTTTGCGCGCCACCATGGGCATTGCCGAAACCGGCCTGAAAACCGCCTGCATCACCAAGGTGTTCCCGACGCGCAGCCACACCGTCGCGGCGCAGGGCGGCATCGCGGCCAGCCTTGGCAATAACTCGCCCGATCACTGGACGTGGCACATGTACGACACCGTGAAGGGGTCGGACTGGCTGGGCGATCAGGACGCGATCGAATATATGGTGCGTGAAGCGCCCGCCGCCGTGTATGAACTGGAGCATGCAGGCGTGCCGTTCAGCCGCAATCCGGAAGGCACAATCTACCAGCGTCCCTTCGGCGGTCATATGCAGAATATGGGCGCTGGCCCGCCAGTTCAGCGCACCTGCGCCGCTGCCGACCGTACCGGCCATGCGATGCTCCATTCGCTTTACCAGCAGTCGCTGAAGTATGACGCGGACTTCTACGTCGAATATTTCGCGATCGACCTCATCATGGAAAATGGCGAGTGCCGTGGTGTCATCGCGATCTGCATGGAAGATGGTTCGATCCACCGCTTCCGCGCGCATAGCGTGGTGCTGGCTACCGGCGGTTATGGCCGCTGCTATTTCTCGGCGACCTCGGCCCATACCTGCACCGGCGACGGCGGCGGCATGGTCTTGCGCGCTGGCCTGCCTTTGCAGGACATGGAGTTTGTGCAGTTCCACCCGACCGGCATTTACGGCGCGGGCGTTCTCATCACCGAGGGCGCACGTGGCGAGGGCGGCTATCTGACCAACTCGCAGGGCGAGCGCTTCATGGAGCGCTATGCGCCGTCCGCCAAGGATCTGGCGTCGCGTGACGTGGTGTCGCGATCGATGGCGCTGGAGATCCGCGAAGGTCGTGGCGTTGGCAAGGAAGGGGATCATATCTTCCTTCACCTCGACCATATCGACCCGAAGATCCTGGCTGAACGCCTGCCCGGCATCACCGAAACCGGCAAGGTGTTTGCGAATGTAGATTTGACGCGCCAGCCGCTGCCGGTGGTGCCGACAGTGCATTACAATATGGGCGGCATCCCCTGTAACTATCATGGCGAAGTCGTGACGTTGAAGGATGGCAATCCCGATGCAGTCGTGCCGGGCCTGTTCGCTGTCGGTGAAGCGGCCTGCGTGTCGGTCCATGGCGCGAACCGCCTTGGCTCCAATTCGCTGATCGATCTTGTCGTGTTTGGCCGGGCAACCGGCCATCGCATCTCGGAAATCATCAAGCCCGGCTCCGCGCACAAGGCGCTGCCGACCGACAGCGCCGATCTTGCCCTGTCGCGGCTCGATCACTTCCGCAATGCGAAGGGCAGCACGCCCACGGCAAAGATCCGTCTCGAAATGCAGCGCACCATGCAGAAGCATGCCGCCGTGTTCCGCGACGACGCGCTGATGACCGAAGGCGTCGCCAAGCTCCAGAATGTCTACAAGAGCCTGGAAGATGTGCAGGTCACCGATCGCTCGCTGATCTGGAACACCGACCTCATCGAAACGATGGAGCTGGACAATCTGATCAGCCAGGCAAGCTGCACCATCGAAGGCGCGCTCAATCGCAAGGAAAGCCGCGGCGCACACATGCACGAGGATTTCCCGAACCGCGACGACGAAAATTGGATGAAGCACACCATCTCCTGGTTCGATGGCTGGGGCGGCAAGGGCGGCAAAGTCACGCTCGATACGCGCCCCGTCCACGAATATACGCTGACGGACGAGGTGGAGTACATCAAGCCGAAGGCGCGTGTGTACTAGGCGTTGATCTTGAGGCATTAAAAAGGGCGTGAGCGGCACAGTCACTCACGCCCCTTTCTGTTTGCAGGACTAGCTTAGTTCGCGAGCGTAGGCAGGAAGGCTTTCAGCCGCTCCACCCCTTCCGCATTAACGCGCAGTCCCATCTTGGTACGCCGCCACAACACATCGTCCGCCGTCCGCGCCCATTCGCTGCGGACGAGATAGCGTACTTCTGCTTCGGTGAGACCACCGCCGAAATCCTCTCCCAATGCAGCCATGCACCATGTCTGCCCAAGCCAGTCGAAGGCGCTGGTGCCATAGGTGGAGACGATCCGCGATACGTCATCTGGCGCAAGGAACGGATAGGCCGCGGCGAGTTTCGCCATTAATGCCCCGCGCTCCGCCAGTGCGAAATCGCCGCCGGGGAGTGCCGCACTTGCGGTCCAGCTTTCGCCTGCCAGCTTGGGCATCAGCGGCGCGAGTATTGCCATCGCGTCCTCCGCCAGACGACGGTAGGTCGTGATCTTGCCTCCAAAGATCGACAACAGCGGCGCGCCCTTCTCCGTGTCGAGTTTCAGCACATAGTCGCGCGTGGCTTCCTGTGCGGCGCTCGCACCATCGTCGAGCAGTGGGCGTACGCCGCTATAGGTCCACACCACATCGGTGGGCGTGACTGCCTTGGCGAAATACTCGCTGGCCGCCGCGCAGAGATAGGCGATTTCCTCCTCGCTCGCTTCCGGCTTCATGTCCGCATCTTCATGATCGCGGTCGGTGGTGCCGATCAGCGTCAAGTCGCGCTCATAGGGGATGGCGAAGATGATGCGGCCATCGGCATTCTGGAAGATGTAGCTGCGGTCGTGATCGAACAGCCGCCGCGTCACGATATGGCTCCCGCGCACCAGCCGGATGTCTGCGGGGCGCTCGGTTTCCGTGCGGTCGATCATGCGCACGACCCATGGCCCGGCGGCATTGACGATGGCGCGCGCCTGAAAAGCGCCCGGCGTCCCGTCCGCCTCGCGCGTCGTGATGCGCCAGAGGTCGCCCCCCCGGTCCGCCGCCGTCACTTCGCAGCGCGTGCGAATCTCCGCGCCCCGCGCCGCAGCATCGCGCGCGTTCAGCACCACCAGCCGGGCATCATCCACCCAGCAGTCCGAATATTCAAACGCGGTTGAATAGCCGGGCTTCAGCGGCTTGCCTGCCGGATCGCTACGCAAGTCGATGGTGCGCGTGGCGGGCAACAGCTTACGCCCGCCGATATGATCATAGAGGAACAGCCCCAGCCGGAGCAACCACTTCGGGCGCAATCCAGGATGATGCGGCAGCACGAAGCGCATCGGCCAGGCAATATGCGGCGCGATGTTCAGCAGGCGCTCGCGCTCCATCAAAGATTCGCGCACCAGCTTGAACTCATAATGTTCGAGATAGCGCAGGCCGCCGTGGATCAGCTTGGTGGAGGCGGATGATGTACCCGATGCCAGATCGTCCCGCTCCAGCAGCAGCACCGATGCGCCGCGCCCGGCTGCGTCGCGGGCGATGCCGGTGCCGTTGATGCCGCCGCCAATGACGCACAGGTCGTATATCATGGCTGTCGCGCCCTCACAGGATCAGCGCCGCTGCCAGCGACAGCGCGAAGGATACGAGCGTCGCTGCGATCACTGGTGCGAAGCTGCGCCATCCTTGCGTCAACAGCACCGCCATCTGCGATTTCATTGCGGTCGCCGTGACGGAAACGAGCAGCAGCGCCTTGGAGGCGACATGCGCGCCATCGGCCACTTGCGGCGGTAGCGGTACGGCGGTGTTGACGCCGACGAGCACCAGAAAGCCCAGCACGAACCAGGGGATTTGCACCCGTCGCGCCACGCCATCGATAGCGCCCTGATTACGCAGGGCAAATGCGACGACTGCCAGTACCGGCGCCAGCAGGGTTACACGCGTCAGCTTGACGACGGTCGCCACTTCGCCGGCGGTACGGGAGAAGGAGAAGCCGCCGCCAATCGCCTGCGCCACGTCATGAATCGACGCGCCGATCAGGAATCCGGCTTGCTGATCCGTCAGCCCCAAATATTCGGCGATTGGCGGATAGAAGGACATTGCCAATGCGCTTGCGACCGATATGCCGACCAGCACGATGGTAAAGCGCGCCTGATCGATCCGCTTCTCGCCGATCAGGCTCCACAGCGCCAGCGCAGCGGATGCGCCGCAAATCGCCGTCGCGCCGCCCGCCAGCAGGCCGAACATCACATCCTGCTTGAACAACCGGGCGACGACTATGCCCGTCAGCATGACGACCGCCATGATCGCGACCAATGCCGCGAACGCCCCGATCCCCAAAGAGCCGATCTGCGCAAAGGTGATCTGCGTGCCGACCAGCACGATGCCGATACGCAATAATGTATGCGATGCGAAAGTAAGGCCGGGTGCCAATCGCGGTTCGGCGCTGACGAAGCTAAGGGACAGGCCGATCAGCAAGCCCATCAAGATGATGGGCGCGCCATAATGTTCGCTCAGCCATGCTGCGGCCAGCGAAGCGACGATGGCCATCGCCATGCCCGGCACGCGTTCCTGCCAGCGGCGCTGTGGCTGCGGCGTCTCCATCAGCAAGTCGCCGTAGAGGTCAGCCGCCATGACCGTGTTTCTGTCTTGCGCTGTCATATGGCTCATGCCTATAGTTGCGACTGGCCATCTGCAACCTAAAAACGCATGAGCGCAAGGGATGGCGGGGCGAGGAGAGCGGCGATGATGACGGAAAAGGCTTTGCCAGCGGAAGCCGCTGCATCCGGTGACGTAATCCTGACGGGCAAGTCGCTGCGCTATGGCCTGATCGCGCTGATCTTTTTCGCCACCGCCCTCAATTATGTTGACCGACAGGTTCTGGCACTGTTGAAGCCGATGCTGGAAGCAGAGTTCGGCTGGTCCGATCAGCAATTCGCCCATCTTGGCTCCTCGTTTCAAATTTCCGCAGCGGTCGCCTTGCTGGGCGTCGGCTGGTTCGTCGATCGCTTCGGCGTGCGGTTTGCCTATGGCGCCGCAGTGGCCGTGTGGAGCATCGCGGGTATGGGCCACGCCATCGCGATGACCGTGCAGCAGTTCGTCGCCGCGCGCGTGACGCTGGCGGTCGCGGAGTCCGTAAACACGCCCGCTGCAATCAAGGCAGCTGCGACCTATCTTCCGCTGAAGGAACGCTCCCTCGGCATCGGCCTCATCAACACTGCGCCTAATATCGGCGCGATCCTGACACCTCTGCTGATCCCGCCTTTTGCGCTGGCCTTCGGATGGAAAGCCGCGTTTCTGGCGACGGGCGGGCTGGGTCTCATCTGGCTCGGCTTCTGGATCATCGGTACGCGAAAGCTGAAGCCGGTGACGTCCAGCGTCAAATCCATGAACGCCGTCGGTGGTGTCCGCTGGAGCGAATTGCTGAGCGACCGCCGTACATGGGCGGTAATCGGCGCAAAGGCGTTCACCGACCTGGTGTGGTGGTTCATGCTGTTCTGGATGCCGGACTTTTTCGCCCGCCAGTTCGGCATGGCGCAGGGCACGCTCGGCTACCCGGTCGCGCTGATCTACGTACTTGCCGCCATCGGTGCGATCAGCAGCGGCGCGCTGTTCCCGATCCTCCTGTCCAGGGGCCTCACCGTCAATCGCGCGCGCAAGCTGTCCATGTTCCTGTTTGCGCTGATGATCCTGCCCGCGCCCCTTGCTCTGTACGCCGGTAATCCCTGGGTCGCTGCGGTGTTGATCGGCATGGCGTTGTTCGCGCATCAGGGCTTTTCGACTAACATCTTCGGCATGACGGCGGACATCGTGCCAACCGCGCGCGTGGCGAGCGTCATTGCCATGGGCGCCATTGCCGGCAATCTCAGCGGAACCGCGATGATCGAATTTGCCGGATGGTGCCTGACGACGGGGATCGGATATTGGCCAATGTTCGCGATATGCGCCTGCGCCTATCTGGTCGCTCTGGCATGGATTCACATAATGGTGCCACGCCTGGTCCCAGTTACAGGGTGACTAACATGGAACAATTTAGATCGCCCATGCGTCCTGTATTTTAGCAGCCACCTGTGGCCGCACTTTTGGGAGTTGGATCATGGGCATTATTATTCTTGTGATTGTTGGCGGTATACTCGGTTGGCTGGCCAGCATGGTGATGCGGACAGACGGACAACAGGGTTTGTTC
>JBPPMC010000308.1:0-18021 GCA_051305835.1 Sphingobium sp. | reverse complement strand
TGGCGACTTGCCTGCATGGCAGGTGACGATGGACGATCCCGAAAACACCCGTGTCTATGTCGAGGCGAATTCCGGTCGTATCGCTGCCGTGCGGAACGGCACATGGCGGCTCTATGATTTCTTCTGGGGTCTGCACATTATGGACTGGAAGAACCACGAGAATTTCAATTCATGGTGGTTGCTGGCGTTCGCGATCGGCGGGCTGGTCATGGGGCTGGCAGGCACGATCCTGCTGTTTATGCGCTGGCCGTTCAAACGCCGACGCAAGAGGCTTGCGCTGTAGTGGCCCGGTTCATTCTCCACTTCGTCCTGCTGGCCGCGTTCATCGGCTTCACAGTCAATGTCGATGCCGCTTGCGCAACGACTGCTGCCGTAGCGCACGTCGCCAGCGATTGCGACGACATGACGGGGATGGCCCATGGTCAGCCAAAGCCTGATCCCACCAAACAGCGTGCAGCGAATTGCCCGTTGGCCTGCGTGGCGCTTGCTCAGAGCGATACAAACGCGCCGACGATCGTGCTCCAAACGTCCGACAGTGTTCGTCCGACCCTCGCGGCGGAAATGGGTGGCATGGTCGGCAGGCCGCCGGTGCCACCACCGCGTGGCTGCCGCTGGTACGACGTTAACACATTCAAATCACGGAGAATGACATGAAGAAAGCGATTATTCTGGGCGTGCTTGCGCTCACACTCCCCGGCATTGCCCATGCAGCCGAAACGCCCGCTCCCCAAAAGGAGTGCTGCTGCTGCAAGAAGGGTGAGGACGGCAAGATGGCCTGCTGCAAGGACAAGGCTGAAAAGCCTGGCGAGCAGGGCCATGAAGGTCATGATATGAAAGACATGAAGCACTAAAATCTTGGTGCCGGGGGACGGGAAACCGTCTTCCGGCATGCCCAAAGATTCTAAAAAACAGAAGCGCGCCTTTGGCTTGGCTGGATTTCGTTCACCAAGCGCGTCGGAGGCAATATTGCCTTGTCTTTCGGGCCTGGTTGCGGTGGCTGTAGAAAAGGCTTGATCGAAATCTGTTACATTGGTGCTTTCGGCGGTCTTTCCTACCACCGCAGCTATCTGCCATCGACGTTGCCGGTGGGCGAAGGGGCAGGTTTTGGCGCAAGCGGCTATTCCCGTACCTCATGTCAATTGGCGTAAATTGGTCGCCAGCTGCCGAAAGTGCTGACGGTCTCGGCGTGGGAAGTCAGAGGGCAATCGCCTGACAGAGGAAATGTGAAAGAATGAAGTTGTGGCAAAAGTTGTAAGTTTAGCGACACGCGGGCAAGGAACGGCCTTTCCGGGGCTAGCGGTGTCGCGGAAGTCTGTTGCTAAAGACAGGTGTTTCGATGCACATTCGCGACATGCTTGTTGGCTATGCGCGCGTCTCAACTGACGATCAGGATTTACGGCTGCAACGTGCTGCGTTGAAGGACGTCGGCTGTCGCCGCACGTTTGAAGAGAAAGCGTCAGGTGCGAAGCGCAATCGGCCCGAGCTGGCCCGAATGATGGACCAGCTTCGCGACGATGACGTGGTGGTAGTGACGCGGCTCGATCGGCTTGCTCGATCGACAAGGGATCTTCTCGACATAGCCGAAAAGCTGAACGAGGCTGGCGCTGGCCTGCGTTCTCTGGCTGAGCCGTGGGCAGATACGACTTCGCCCGCTGGCCGTATGGTGCTGACGGTATTCGCCGGCATTGCTGAATTCGAGCGTGAGCTGATCCATCAACGCACCAGCAGCGGGCGCATCGCGGCGAAAGCTCGAGGAGTCCGCTTCGGTCGACCGTCAAAGCTGACGCCCGAACAGATCGCGTTAGGCGAGCGCCTGGTTGGCGAGGGGACCTCCGTTCGCGAGACGGCCAAACTGCTCAAATGCCATCACGCGACGCTCTATCGGGCGCTATCCGCCCTTTCCTCGGTTTCGTAATCAAACAGGTCGTGCGGTAACTGACAAGAAGCCATGATGATCCATCACTTCATTGTCTATTTCTCCCAAGCGGTACCATTGATCTCGCGCAACTGGCGCTAGTAAAAGCCAGAAGAAGGAGCGATCGAAGGTGCCAGTTAGTTTCTACAAGGAACGAATGGTGAAACAATCCGAGCGCGATTCGACGGAAGGAACTTGGGAAACCAGCTCTGCCCGCGCAGTCGCATCACTCTGAGAATAACCGTGAAGGTGTTGGTTCTCGGGGGTGGCGTCATTGGTGTTACAACAGCTTGGTATATGGCAGAAGCCGGGCATGAAGTCGTGGTCGTTGAACAGCGGTTGGGCGTCGCTCGGGAGACTAGCTTTGCAAATGCGGGCCAGATATCACCGGGCTATGCCTCCCCCTGGGCGGCACCGGGGATCCCGATCAAGGCATTACAATGGCTTTTGATGCGGCATGCTCCCCTCATTTTGGAACCTAGGATCGATTTGCCAACGTTAAGTTGGCTGGCAGCCATGGTCCGCAACTGTACCGAGCAGCGGTACGCAGTTAACAAGCGCCGCATGGTCCGGCTCGCCGATTTCAGCCGGATGAAGCTTGCCGAGTTGCGAGACCAAACCGGGATACATTATGACCAAGGCGCCCGGGGAACGCTTCAATTGTTTCGCACCTCGCGGCAGCTTGATAACGCGGACAAAGACGTTGCAGTCCTGAAAGCATATGGGGTACCGTTCGAGATACTCGACGCTGCGGGCTGTATCGCGGTTGAACCGGGCCTTGCGTATAGCGATGTGCCAATCGCGGGCGGCCTAAGACTCCCGGATGATGAGACAGGCGACTGCCACATGTTCACAACCAAGCTGGCAGAACTAGCCCGTCGCCGTGGCGTGACCTTCCTGTATGACCGCGTGATAAACGGGATCGTCACAGATCGAGGTAGTGTTGTGCAGGTAGAAACTCACGGTGACGCGCTTCAGGCCGACGCGTACGTCATTGCCCTAGGAAGCGCTTCACGTTCTCTAGCTGCTCAAGTTGGCATCAAGCTGCCGATCTATCCCGTGAAAGGCTATTCTATCACCCTGCCGATATCCGATGAGGCCCATGCGCCAGTGTCCACGATCCTTGATGAAAGCTATAAAGTGGCGATCACAAGACTTGGCAACCGGATCAGGGTCGGCGGTATTGCGGAACTATCGGGTTATACCTCAAATCCTAACTCCAGAGGCCGAGCCACCCTTGAGCATTCGGTTAAGTCGCTTTTTCCTAAAGCTGGCGGGTTACTTGATGCAGATCTCTGGAGTGGACTGCGCCCCATGACGCCGGATGGTACGCCCGTAGTCGGAGCCACCGAAGTTTCGAATCTCTTCCTTAATACCGGTCATGGTACGCTTGGATGGACCATGGCGTGTGGCTCTGGCCACATCCTATCGGATATTGTGTCCGGTAAAGCGCCAGCGATCGAGGCGAACGATCTCGGATATACTCGCTATCACTAGTCTTTTGTAAAGGATCGTCTCATGGATATAACCCGTCTCGACCGAGGCACACGGATGAGTCAGGCAGTCATCCATAGCGAAACGGTCTATCTCGCCGGCCAAGTCGCCGAACCTGGTGCCAACGTGGTGAAGCAAACAAGGACCGTGCTGGCCAACATTGATGCGCTTCTTGAGCGGACTGGTAGCAGTAGAGAGCACTTGCTCTCCGCCACCATTTGGCTGGCCGACATTTCCGATTTCGCAGCCATGAACAACGTATGGGATGAGTGGGTTGCTGGCATGCCCGCACCTGTGCGGGCGACCGTCGAGGCGCGGCTCGCGACCCCGGAGTACAAGGTCGAGATAATGATCATCGCAGCCAAGGCGTAGCGTGGTGCCGCACCGGGCGCTGGAGCGCTACCGGGCCAGCATCGACAACATCGATGCGGCTTTAGTGTACATGCTTGCAGAGCGCTTCGCCACAACGAAGGATGTAGGCGTATTGAAGGCTGCTGCGGGACTGCCGCCCGCAGATCCCGCCAGAGAACAGCGGCAGATAGACCGGCTCCGCAGTCTGGCCGAGTCCGCCGGGTTAGACCCCGAGTTCACGGAGAAATTCTTGCGCTTCATCGTGCATGAAGTAATTCAGCATCACGAACGCGCGCAAGAGCGAAACGGGCCGCAGATTTGCGGATTGGGGCTGGCCGAACTCGATGACGGCGACACGATCACGATATGAGGGACGCCGCTCTCCTCTATTGGTGCATCCGTCTTTACTTCTCGACCGGAGGGTAGCGAATGGCGCGTGCGAATCCTCCTACGCCCGAGATCAAGCCACGCCGCCGGTCCATGGCGCTCAACCTTGGAACCATATCCCTGCAGCGGCATGGGCCACGGAGCCTTCACAAACAGGTTTACGATGCAATACGGGATGCGATCCTCCAAGGGCGGCTACCGCCCGGTGCCCTGCTCCCCTCTACACGGCTACTCGCCGATGAACTCCGGGTGTCGCGGAACACCACGGCGGCCGCCTTCGAACAGCTCAGTTCCGAGGGACTGGTTGAGACGGCCGTTGGTTCGGGGACGCGAGTCACGAAGGCCATTCCGCCGGAATTTCTGGCCCTTACGCTCACGCGCTCACAGGGGAGCAGGCCGCCCGCAACCGGGCTAAGGCCTTTCTCCGCGGCCGCCCGTCAACTTCCGGAGTTTGTGGACAGCAGGATTGACAGCATGCCGCGGCCTTTCACGCCTGGCGTGCCAGCGATTGATCAGTTCCCAATCGCACTATGGACGAGCCTGACCGCTAGGCGATGGCGTAGTGCGACGGTTGGCGACCTATGCAGTCCGCAGGCGATCGGAGCCGAAAGTCTACGTGCTGCGGTTGCCTCCCACTCCGGCGCGTTCCGCGGTGCCGTCAGCGACGCAGACAAAGTAGTGATCGTAACAGGCGCTCAACAGGCGCTCGACTTCGCTGCGCGCGTTCTTACCGATCCAGGCGACGTCTGCTGGATCGAGGACCCAGGCTATCTTGGGGCTCGCTACGCCCTGACGATGGCTGGCCTTAAACTTGTAGCCGCGCCAGTCGACGATCGCGGCCTCGACGTTGAAAAAGCGATCGAAACATTGCCGCCTCCCCGTCTGATCTATGTTACTCCGTCCCATCAATACCCTCTGGGAGGGATGCTGTCCTTCGAGCGGCGTATCGCTCTGCTTCAATATGCTGATCGTGTCGGAGCTTGGATCATCGAGGACGACTATGACAGCGAGTACGCCTACTCGGGATCGCCGGTCTCCTGCCTTCAGGGTCTCGATGTGAACGAGCGCGTCGTATATGTCGGCTCCTTCAACAAGACCCTGTTTCCGGCGCTCCGATTAGGCTTCCTATTGGTTCCACAAGATTTGCTCGGTGCGTTCCAAGCCGTGCGAACCCACGCCGATGGGCACCCGACGGCAGTGATACAGGCTGTGCTAGCCGAGTTCATAATTAGCGGAGGTTTCGCTTCACACCTGCGCCGCATGCGCGCCATCTACATAGATCGCCGAGACAAACTGATCGGGTGCCTAGGTCGCTATCTTCCAAATCTCCAAGTCGGGATTCACGACCGCGGAATGCACTTTGTCGGCTACTTTCCAGATGATGCAGACGATGCCGCCGCTTCTGAGCGAGCAAGAGAGTCGGGGATCATAGTTCCGCCACTCAGTCGATACTATGTCGGACCAGCCAAAAGGCGAGGCCTGCTATTCGGCTTTTCATGTGTGCCAATCCCCGAAATTGAGCCCGCCGTGAGGCGACTTGCCACAAGTCTTGATGAGCGAGCGGCACCGTAAGAAATCTCCAAGTGGCACTTTTATTATGGCCTCGGGCGGGCCCATCAAGGTGCCATGACAAACGAAGCTTTTGAACCGACACCACGAACAACGCTTAACCGGCGTCCAAACCGGGGAGTATACGACCGGGCGGTCATCAACGAGATTCTCGATGATGGCTTTATGTGCATGGTCGCGTATGTCCACAACGGTACGCCGATGGTGCTCCCGACCGGCTATGGCCGCATGGGCGACTACATCTACATCCACGGTTCAAACGCTAGCACGATGCTGACAGCTGCGCTGAACGAGCAGGAAGTCTGCGTAAACGTCACGCACGTTGATGGTCTGGTGCTCGCTCGTGCGCTCTACAACCACTCGGTTAATTACCGTTCGGTCGTGATCATAGGTCGGGCCGAGCGAGTAGACGATCGCGACGAGAAAATCGCCTCCTTCAAGGCATATTCTGATCAGGTCCTCAAAGGGCGGTACGAAGACGTGCGATCGCCGAATGAAAAGGAACTCAACAGCACCACTGTGATGCGCATCCCGCTCCAGGAGGTCGTCTGCAAGCTACGGACCGGACCGGGCGCCGACTTCGATCACGATTTAGACAACGACTGTTGGGCCGGGGAGTTGTTGATCAAGCAGGTTGTGCACGCTGTAGTACGCGATCCCCGCGGGCGTCAGGACGTTCCGGCACCGAGTTACATCACCGACTACGAGCATCTCCCAGGTAAGGGAGCCCACAAAATCGAGACGGTGCCTGACGTACTCTAGAATCGGTCAGACAGCCGATACTGGTTGTCGATATAAGTACCTAACGAACCGATCGTGAAGCGGTTGTGGGAGAGATCATCAATGAGCGGGCGAACCGCTGAATGGTCAAATACAATTTCATCTAAGGGGCTGAACATGAGCGGGAACAAAGCAACTTTACGCAGTCGCACACTGGGCCTGGCAGGCTTGGCCATCACGGCGGGCATCGTTCAGCCAGCCCATGCCGCGGCCGCTCAGGAAGCCACGCAAACGGACCCTGCTACAAAGACGAACCGTGTCACCAATCCTGAGGAAATCGTCGTTACTGGATCACGAGCAATCGGTAACGGGCGAATGAAGGTTCAAACGGCGCCAGAGGCCATTTCATCGATCACTTCTGCAGCAATCGAGCAGAAGATGCCTGCAGCTTCGCCGCTCCAGATCGTCGCTACCATTCCTGGCGTCAACTTCGGCACCAGCGACAGCTATGGCCTCTCCGTTCGCAACTTCCTGTCCGTACGAGGGCTGGATCAGACCGAATTGGGCTACTTGGTCGAGGGAGTCCCAGGTATCGACCTTAGCTCATACTTCCCGTTTACAGAAACGTATGCCGACAATGAGAACATTGCGGACATCACGCTGACTGCGGGCAACTCCCGCCTCCAGGACCCGATTATCAATGCGTCCGGCGGCGAGTTCATCGTCTCGGTCAAGAACCCGGCCGATGCTGCGGGCGGGCAAGCGTCCGTATCCATCGGTTCGTTCTCCGGTCGGCGAGCGTTCTTAAGGCTGGACACGGGTCAAATCGGCAATACCGGCGTCTACACGTTCGGATCCTATTCCCGGACGGAAGCCAAGAACTATATCGGTCCCGGTCGCAACAAAAGGGACCACATCGACTTCAAGGCTAAGAAGGACTGGGGTTCCGGCTCTTCGACATCGCTGTTCATCAACTACACCAACTTCAGCAATGCCCGAATACCGCCCTTCACACTTGCGCAGTATAACGCCGCAAAAGCGAGCGGCGACTTAGAATCCCTGGCCTACTCTCCAACCTTCACACCCGGTGTGACGACCAACTATTTCAAAACATTCATATTCCCTCGTCAGAGCGTCCTGGCGTCATTGCAGAATGAGATCCAGCTGACTGACAATACGTCGCTGCATGTGACACCCTATTTCAAATATACGCATGCGGTATCGACCGGATTTGTCAGCCTGAACCCGGCGTCGCTGTTCAACGGCACGACCAAAGTGACCGCCGCATTCGCCCCCAGCGATCTACAAAACGGTCGCCTTTTTGGCGAGACCGATCAAGTCGCAACCCAATATCAGTATGGCGCCAACGCGTTCATCGAGTGGAACATATCCGAAAGTAATCACTTGATGTTCGGCTATTGGCACGACAACTGGTCGGACCGAGCGATCGCTGGCGTAAACGTACTCAATAACAGTGGTGATCCGGTAGGGCACGGTATCGACACCGCCTTACGCACCCTGAGTGGGGACGTTATCAGCGGCTCCAATTTCAAGATCAAGACCGAGACAAATCAGCTATTCGTGGGCGACACGCAGGCTTTTCTTGATAGCCGCCTCAAGGTTTCGATCGGCGCCAAATACCTGATCTACAAGGCGACCGGTATCAACTTCGCACCCGGACCGCAGGGCGAAATCAAAGCCAGCGTCGACAGGATCATGCCCAGGGCCAGCTTCTCCTTTGAGGTGAATCCACAGGTCCAGGTCTACGGAAATATCACCACAAACACGCGGATGCCGCTCACCACTTCGTCTTATATAAATACTTACAGCATCTCCACCGGCGCTATAACCAACGTCGGTAATCCTGCGACTAAGCCCGAATATAGCATCGGTGAGCAGCTTGGCTTCCGCTTTTATGGATTGTTGAATTTCGACGCAAATATATTTCACATGAAGCTGAAAGACCTCCAGGTGACGTCGCTCGCCATCTTTAATGGCGTCCAGCTACCTCAAGTCGTATCAGCAGGCTCCGAGACCATCTGGGGAGCGTCAGGAGAGGTTTCGACGCGGCGCTACGCAGGCTTCTCACTCTACGCAAATGCTCAATATTTGCGCGCCACGATCGACAACAATCTTCCGGTCGGAGCGGACTTCCTGCCAACTGCTGGAAAGACGATGGTCAGAAGCCCGAAGTGGATTGCTAATGGCGGCGTTAACTTCGACAGTGGACCTGTCTACGCCAGTGCCACGGTCAAGGCTACATCGTCACAGTTCTCGACCTTTATGAACAATCAAAAGATGCCGGGCTACCAAACGCTCGATATCGCGCTGGGGTATCGATTCCGCTCTGGCGGCTTGCTCAGTAAGCCGACGCTCAGCTTGAATCTGAACAACCTTAGTTCCGGGAAGTACCTTTCCGCCGTGGCGGGCGTTCAGGGAACGGCCGTGGCTACACGTGGGATCAACGGCACGCTCATCCCAGCCGCGACGCCGACCTACTACGTCGCAGCGCCGTTCGCCGCGATGCTGGCGTTCACGACCGGGTTTTGATCGTGTTGAGCGCGTTTAGAAAACCCGAGGGCGTTGACGGGGACTTCCCGGTGGAAACCCGGCTGACGTCCTCAGGCTTGCCGGCAAGGCGGAGGCCCTACCTATGGTGAATGGTCAAAAGGGTGGGTCGTGGGGGATACTGTTCGGCGCGCTCATGCCCCTAGCGTTCCTTATGCAGATCGACAAACAAGCGATGGTCGTCCTGGCGCCACTCATTCAGCGGCAATATGGTTTCGACCTTGTGACGATGACGGAGATCATCGCAGCGACCGTCTGGTCCTATGCAATATTCCAGTTCCCTGGAGCATGGCTGGCGGAGAAGGTAGGCCCCTATAAGGTCATAGGCTTTTGTTGTCTGCTGTGGTCTCTGATTGTGATCGTCTCGCCCCTTTCCTCGCTAGCCTGGATGTTCTTTCTTTGCCGCTTTGCGATGGGGCTGGCACAAGCCCCAGACTGGACGTCGAGCATCATGATTATTCGGCGCAGCTTTCCATTGCGACAGCGATCGCGAGCAAGCGCGCTGCTGCTCGGAGGGCTCTACGCTGGGACGCTTGTAGCCGGCCCGCTGTCAGTGGCGATTGCGAGCCGATGGTCATGGCAAGCGTGCTTCTATCTCTATGGGGCAGCTGGCGCCGCGTTTGGTCTGGGGCTCATCTTGTTCTTGCCCAAAACCCACGTGACCGCCAAAACCACCGATAAAGAGCCAACGCGGCCCAAGCCTACCTCCATGACGACCCGACAAGTCTTTGCCTCGCGGCAGGTCTACGCCCTGGGATTAAGCTACTTCTTCCTTGTGGGCGTCCAAAGCGCGTTCTTCACGCTCGTGCCACTCTATATGATTGGTGATAGGAAGATGTCCTTCGCCACAATGGGTTGGTTGTCGTCCGCACCATTCCTCACGCTCTACATCTCCGTCCTAGCTAGTGGTTTCCTCGCCGATACAATTATGCGTCGGACCGGGTCAGTCTGGATGGCACGCGTACCGCTCGGGGTTGCGGCGATGATTGGAAGCGTGAGCGCCTTCGCCTTTGCGCTCTCGATGGAGAGCATCGCGCTGATGATGCTCTTTCTCTGCTTAGGAAGTTTCATGGTGGGGATGGGCCAGGTATCAGTATGGTCCTCCGTTCAAGACGTCTCTCCCGAAGGGGGCGGGATAATCGCGGCAGCGACACAGCTCTTCGGCCATCTTGCACTCGGCGCCGTCCCGCTCGCTGCCGCCTACCTCGTCCAGGCAAGCGGCAGCTGGGACGATATCAGGCTGCTTATTGTCGGTCTTGGAATTGGGGGCGCTATCGCGTTCTGGTTCGTCAATCCGCACCGGCCAATAATCGGAGACCTAGGCGCCCGGGACGCACGGAACTCCGCAAATTAAACCACACTGCTGCTGCTCCGGACGGGCAAGCGGCTGTTCCAAGTCCCGCTGACCCGGTGCGGCAGCGCTAAACACCGACCATGGAGAACAAAGATGTTGTCAGAATCCTTCCTGTCATTCGAGCAAGCGGACGCTCCGGTCCTAACGAGCTATCCCAGCGGGTGGAGTGTCATTGAGGGCAGTCCAGCCTGCCGTAACAAGCGTCTTTACCAGAATGACAAACTAAAGCGCTTTAGCGGCGTATGGCAGTGCACGCCGGGCAAATTCTCGGTCGACTACGCCGTGTGGGAATACTGCCATTTTTTATCGGGTAGCGCAGTCATTACTCATGAGAGCGGCCGACAGTACCACCTCAAGGCAGGAGACTCGTTCCTTCTCGAGGTCGGCTTCCGCGGTGAGTGGGAAGTGCTGGAGCCGATTGAGAAGCACTACGTCATCCAAGGCTAAAATGTAGATGACCCCTCGGTCAAGGAGGTAGGGCGTGTCAGCTCCAGCCAGTCAAAAAGGCAAGTTCAGTATCGATGGTCGTAACCGGGTGAGGCGACGCCCCCAGCGTGCGTCATACGACCGCGAAACTGTCTTCGGTATACTGGATGCGGGATTACTCTGTCACATTGCCTATGTTATCGATGGTCAGCCATTCTGCACCCCGACGAGCTACTGGCGCGAAGGCGAACACCTTTATTGGCATGGCTCAGCGGTTAGCAGAATGCTAGTTCACCAAACCGTTGAGCGGCTGCCTGTGTGCCTGACCGTCACCCATCTTGACGCACTGACCTTGGCACGAAGCGGTTTCAACCATGCGGTGAATTATCGGTCTGTTATGGCCTATGGGAGCGCTGAGATCGTCGACGGCGCTCGCAAGGAAGAATTACTGGCGGCTCTGATCGACCGCATCTACCCAGCCCGGTCGGGGCAGCTACGCGCAGCGACCCGCAAGGAGATCGCCGCCACCATGATCGTCGGCATGGAGATCGAGCAGGCATCAGCCAAAGTACGCGACGTGATGATGGGCGACGACGAGGCTGATTACAGCCATCCCGTGTGGACATCCGTTATCAAGGTCGAGACAGTGTTAGGGCAGATAGTAGAATGCCCTCGCCAGATGCTCGGCATAACAAAACCTGTGGAGATGGCTAACTTCCGTACAGGTCGTCGCTTAGACGATGTGCTCACGGAAGCTCACCGGGCTACGTTCCCTGAAGACAGGTACGGGTTCGACAGGGGCAATGCATCGGCGATTGTAGAGAGTAAGTCATGAAAATAACCTTGGTCCAGATGAATTCCCAAGCCGATATCGAGAGGAACATGCAGGTTGCAGCCGACAGCATCGGCCGAGCATCAGAGGACGATAACGCTGATATCGTTGTTTTGCCCGAGTACTTCGCGTTCCTCGACGACGATCCGATCAAACGGCAGGAAAGTGGCTCGGCGTTCGCGGAGATCGGTCAGCGTCTCTCGGAGCTCGCACGGAGCAACGGCATTACCCTTCACGCCGGGAGCCTAGTCGAGCCTCGGGATGGGCGCTTCTACAACACCACCCTAGTCTTCGACGCCTCCGGCTCAGAGATTGCCCGGTACAGCAAGATTCATCTGTTTGATGTCGATAGCCCGGACGGGACCGCCCATCGTGAGTCCGATTTCGTGACCGGTGGGCGGGATGTCGTGACTTACAAGGTCGGCCCGCTGACGCTCGGTTGCGCGATCTGTTATGATATTCGGTTTCCCGAATTGTTCCGAAAGCTTCGAGATCAGGGAGCGGATGTCATCGTAGTACCTGCCGCCTTCACGTTGGCGACGGGGAAAGATCACTGGGAGGTTCTGGTTAGGGCACGAGCCATCGAGACACAAACCTATATTATCGCGCCGGGTCAGGTGGACCGCTTCGCGGACGGTCGGCGGCAGAGCTGGGGGCACTCAATGGTCGTTGATCCGTGGGGCCATATGATTGCGCAGGCGTCTGATGGTGTCGGAAGGATCACTGCGCGGATTGATCAGAACTATATTGCCAAGGTTCGCGGCGCCATCCCAATCGCAAAGCATCATGTCCTGACGTAATCCCCTGCCCGATGTTGCCGAAACCATGGCGCGGCTGCTGGAGCGCACCGATCTTCCGAACTTGAGCTCCTTTCATATGGAGGGTCGCTGGGATCACGACGGTTGCCAGATGATCCAGACTATCGCCCGCGTGCTGGGAGATCCCGCCATCCCCATCCGTCGACTGCCGTGGTGGCTGCTCCGTCTAGCCGCTCTGGTGGCCGCCACGCCGCGCGAGATGATGGAGATGCGCTATCTCTGGCAACAGCCTGTTCGCATGACGAACGCCCGGCTTGTGGCCACGCTGGGAGGTGAACCGCAGACGCCCCTCCTGGATGCGGTGCGTGCAACTCTGGCAGATTTGCGGTGTCTTTGAGGGGCTTACCGGCGTTGCTGCGCGTGGCTCGCCCACACCCTCACGCCCGCCCTCGACCCGGGCCCGTTCGATCTGCAAAGGGCAACACCATGCATCTACTAGCCCCTCTACTCTTCGTTCTGATCTGGTCCACCGGCTTCATCGTGGCGCGGGTGACCGTGCCGTACGCGAGCGCGGAGCTGGTGCTCACTGCCCGTCTTGTCCTAGCGGCGCTACTCCTGGGAGCAGCGGCCCTATTCGCGGGGCAGAAACTCCCGCGGGGGGGACGCCTAGCCCTCCACCTCGCCGCAGGCGGTCTACTGAACGGTGTCTATCTCGGCGCGAGTTGGTGGGCGATTGGTGCAGGCATGCCTGCCGGCGTGATGGCGCTACTCGGATCGCTTCAGCCGCTGATCGTGGCACTAGGGTCTTTCGTGCTGCTGGGCGAGCGCTTGCGCATGCGCGCTTGGCTTGGACTAGCCATCGGATTAGCGGGAGTAACGCTCGTCCTGTATCCGCTGCTCAGCCGCAGCGGGTCCCAGCTTATCGCTACCTCGGCCCTGATCGCGGCTGTGTGCTCGATCATTGCCATGGCCGCCGGCACGATGATCCAACGGGGCAAGGCTGCAAGCGACCCGATGCTCGTCTCGGGCGCCGTCCAGAATCTCGCTGGTGCCTTGGTCTGTGGCACGGCGGCCGTGCTCTTGAGGCAAGATTATTGGACGAACGCCATGCCGCTGTTGCTCGGCCTCGGTTGGTCTGTGCTAGGCCTATCGGTCATGGGCGTATCGTTGCTCGTATGGATGACTCGAGAGCAGAGTGCGACGCGAGTGAGCGTGCTCCTTCTCCTCGTCCCACCCCTCGCCGCCACCGAGGCGTGGCTGCTCTTTGGCGAACAGCTTATCTCGCTTCAGCTGCTGGGCTTCGCCGCTGCGCTCGGCGGAGTCACCATGGCCCGAAGCCGTTAAGCTAGCCGAGAGCGGCAGTGCGACTGCACCTAGCAGGCGGTCGGGATCTCGGCAAAATTCGTCGTCCATGCTGGACTCTTCTGAGAGCGCTTGGTGTCGAACGCCCTCGGGCCTCGCCCTTGCGCCGCGATCGTCACAGTATCTCGGCCGAAACGGCAATTCAGCCCGTCCATAGCCGCCAAAAGGTCAGGAGCGCGGGAGTCGACCGTGGCGAATAGATCGGCCTGTGCCGCGCCGATCAGAGCCAGATCCTCCAACAGAACACCGCACTTGGTATAGACGCCGCCCTCCTGAAACATCGCCTCGGTCATCTTTCCGGCAAGCGCGAGGATCACGCGGGGATCGTTGCTCGCCGGCGATATACGAGCCGATCGCGAAGCGCTCGGTGGGTTGGGCCGGTTGCGACTGCCATGCGCAAATGCGATCAAGCGGGAGGCGACCAGCCCCTGCGCCCTGATCTTCTCGGCCGCGCGCGCTGCGCGCCGCGCCATCGCTTCGCGTAGTGCGTCGAGGCTGGTCACGGGTGCACCGAACTGGCGCGTCACCGCAGTTGCCTTCAATGCCTCGGGTTCAACGTGGAAGTCGTCACACTCGATGCCATTCAGCTCACGCACAAGCCGCTCGAGAACGACTGTGCCGGTGTCCCGTGCGACCGTGGGGGGCAGGGCGGCCAGGTCGGCCGTCGTGCGGACGCCTAGCGGCTTCAATCGCGCCTCAAGAGCCTTGCCGATCCCCCACACCTCGCCAACCGGCCATTGGGCGAAAAGGCGGCGGCGCAGCTCTTCATCGTGGAGATCCACGACGCCGCCCCATATCTTCTCGGTCGCCTTCGCCAGTGCGTTCGCAACTTTCGATAGCGTGCGGGTCGGTCCAAGCCCGATCCGTGTCGGGAGTCCTACGCTGCGAGAGATAGCCGCAATGACCCGGTGCGCCGTCGCTACGTCGCCCGCGCCACCTGGCACGGTCGGCAATCGAAAAAAGCTCTCATCGATCGAATAGACCTCAACCGTGTCGGAAAACTCTGCGATCACGGAGTTGAACCGGCGATTTAGATCGGCATACAGCTCATAATTCGATGATCGTACCTGTATTCCGTGCCGTTTCACAACGTCACGGATTTTGAAAAGCGGATCGCCCATTTTGATATGAAGTGCCTTGGCTTCCTCACTTCTGGCAATGGCGCAACCGTCATTGTTTGAAAGCACAATGACGGGCACGTTCCGCAAGCGCGGATCAAAGAGCCTTTCACTCGATACATAGAAATTCGCGACATCGACGATCGCCCAGGACATGGCGGCCCTAGCGCCGATAGTCGCGGACGCCGGTTCGCACGACGCCCCAAACCTCAACCGCCTCGTCCGCGATCGTCACCGGATAATTCATTCGGGCGTTCCGCGCCTCAAGGTGCGGAACGCCTTGTCGATAGACGAGCTGGCGGCAGACAAATCCGCCATCGAGGACCGCGATCACGATATGCCCGTCCGCTGGCCGGGTGTCGCGGTCCACCACCACGACGTCATTGTCGTGAATGCCGGCGTCCATCATGCTCGATCCACTGATGCGAAAGACAAAGCTCGCGGCGCGGTCGAGCCGCAACAGCTCCACCAAGTTTATCGAATCGTCCGCCCAATCCTGGGCCGGGCTGGGAAAACCGGCTCCCGCTGCGCTGATGATGCGAGGGATAATCCCCGGTGGCACCTCGGCGAGCGGGACCGGCTGCATCGATGGCAACAACATGAAAAGAGTCCCTTCGGACCCTTCTAACGCGCTATGGAACGAAAAGGGAACAACTGTCTTGCTCGATCCATCGCAGAGGGGCGGCGCTAGCGGCCTCGGCCCTTGTCCTGACTTGGGGATGACGGTCGCGGTTGAGGGCAGAGCGCTGGTTTGACGCTAAACAACGGTAAGGGCTTAGACGTCAGCGGATAAAGTACCCGTTGACGCGCCAACCGGCCTGTTCGCGAGCGAGCACGATGGTTTCGATCGCATCGGGCTTATTGGCAAAGCGCGTCTGGAACTGAAGTACCTGATAGTCACCTGCTGGCGCGCCGGGCATCGTTTTCGACTGCACCGCGCTCTGCAAGGTGCGTGATGAAGCCGAGCCTTAAAGGCGAGCAGCTTGCGACGCAGCCGCCTGCCGCGCGCCTCTAATTAGCAAGCAAGCTATACACGCACCACTTCGTGAAAGGCGGCGGCAAACTCCGCTTGATTGAGCGGCTTCATTAGTACCCGCCCTGGCGGGTTGCAGGGGTGACACTCTGCAGGGGTCCCTGTGATAAAGATGACCGGGATGGATCCCAACGCCGCATGAATTGCGTTCACAGCAAGCGGGCCCGTGCCAGCGGCGAGCTTCACATCAGAGGTAATTAGCCCCGGGGGATCGGACAGCGCAGCCGCTACGGCACCTGCCTGAGTGTCGGCAAACGAAAATGAGGT
This sequence comes from Sphingobium sp., assembly GCA_051305835.1. Lineage (GTDB taxonomy): Bacteria > Pseudomonadota > Alphaproteobacteria > Sphingomonadales > Sphingomonadaceae > Sphingobium. Next base: position 1,867 of record JBPPMC010000308.1, on the reverse strand, counting down.
AGCACCCTCATTTTCAAGGATATCTCGCACCATCGCAGCGATGAGAGGTTCGTCTTCTATAACCAATACGTGGCACATGCAGCTTTCCTCCGCAAAAGGAACGCTCTGGTGTGAATTAGGACCACGATAGCTGAAATTTGTCGACAGGATGTGCGTCGGGGGCCATGAAAGGAGCGCTCAACCCGACTGCGAGTAGGTTCTTGGCTTTCATGGAGATCAAAACCATCATCCCTGAAAACGAGGCAGAGCGTATAGCGGCGGTCAGGCGCTTTGATGTGCTTGATACCCCACCTGACGGCGCGTTCGATCGTGTCACAGCGTTAGCCGCGAGGCGCTTTGGCGTTCCGATCTCTATCATCAGCGTCGTTGATGAGAGTCGCATCTGGTTCAAATCGCATCATGGTCTGCCCGTCGAGCAGATCGAACGAGCACCGGGGCTATGCGCTTCAGCCATCCTTGCAAACGAGCCGTATCTGCTGCCGGATGCATCCATTGATCCTCGTTCATTGGCCAACCCGCTGGTTGCCGGAGAGTTCGGCCTTCGCTTTTATGCTGCAGTGCCCCTGACTACGAGCGACGGTTATAATCTCGGCACTTTGTGCGTGATCGATCAAGAGCCCAGGACAGTTGATCAAAGCCAGATCGACGACCTGAAGGATTTGGCCTCGGTGGTGATGGACCAGATGGAATTGCGTCTCTCGGCAAGGAAAGCAGTCGCCCAGGCTCAACTTATGGCCAAAGAGATCGACCACCGTGTCATGAACAGCCTGCAGTTTGTATCGGGCCTGCTCACCATGCAGAGCCGCTCACCCGAACTTGGCGAAGCCGCGATCCATATCAAGATGGCCGCTAACAGAGTGGCTGCGGTGGCTCAGGTGCACCGCCATTTCATTTCTGATGAGGCTGAGGAAACCTCGTGCATCGATTTCGTGCGTCGCCTATGTGCGGATTTGGCGTCGATCCTAGAACGTCCTATCGACGTCAAAGGCGACGATGCAAAGGTTCCCACCACTTGGATCCAACCGATCGGGCTATTGGTGAACGAGCTGGTGACCAACGCTGCCAAGCATGGTGCTGGGCGCATTCAAGTTAATTATTCCAAGGCCGAGGACGGACACCGGATCAGTGTCTGCGATGAGGGTGACGGATTACCGATCGACTTCGATCCGTCTGCTCCTTCGAAAAGCCTGGGGATGCGCGTTATTACTTCGCTAGCGCAGCAGCTCCAGGGGCAGATCACTGCGAGCAATCGTCAGGACGGCAATGGTTCGTGCTTTGAGGTAGCTTTTGTTGGTCCACTTCTATTCGGTCGTGAGGCTGGCCTCTACCTAGGGCCAGCCTACGCCGCGTCACTCGATCACATTTTCAAGCGAATATTCTACAATAGACCGACATTAGCAGTCGATCATTTCAGTGATCTTATTTGCTAGGTCCGACATTACGAATGGCTTGGTGATGACCTCCATTCCCGGTTCGAGATGGCCATTTCCAACCGCAGCATTCTCGGCAAATCCTGTAACGAAAAGCACCTTTAAACCGGGGCGAAAAACCCTCGCGGCGTCCGCGACCTGCCTACCGTTCATGCCGCCGGGCAACCCCACATCGCTTATCAGCAGATCGATGCGCGCATCCGATTCCAGAATCCGTAATCCAGATGGACCATCCTCGGCCTCTAAAGCGGTATAACCTGCCTCCTCTAAGACTTCGACAATGAGCATACGCACGGTGGGCTCGTCGTAAGCGCGAAATTCCGCGCACCTGTTCGGTTGAGTGACGCGGTGTGAAAGATGTGTCCACCAAGGAAGAGGTGGACACATGGAGATGGCACCGATGGGCTCCTATGGGCTCGAGGTTGTAAGGGTGACGA
>JBPPMC010000254.1:0-4397 GCA_051305835.1 Sphingobium sp. | reverse complement strand
CATTGAAGGCCGCGTTTCCATCGGCATCTATGCGTCCGATCGTCCCGGTATAAGGGCCGCGTGGCGCATGTTCGACTTCGCCGATCACCTCCATCGCCCGCACCTTGGGCGCGCCGGTTATCGAGCCGCAGGGAAAGATGGTGCGCAACACATCGATGGCTGACAGGCCGGGCAGTATGCGGGCGCGCACCGTCGACGTCATCTGGTGCACCGTCGGGAAGGTTTCGATGTGGAAAAGTTCGGGCACAGTTACGCTGCCTGCCATGGAAACGCGCGACAAGTCGTTGCGGAGCAGATCGACGATCATCAGGTTTTCCGCCCGCTGCTTTTCGTCCGTGCGCAGATGTTCGGCGGCGGCATCATCGGATTGCGCGTCCGCACCACGCAACGCCGTCCCCTTCATCGGCCGGGCAGTCAGTTGCCCGCGCACCAGCGTGAAGAACAACTCGGGCGAAAAAGACAGCAGCCAGTGGTTGCCGGTGTAGAGGATTCCGCCATATCCTGCTCTGGCGTGCGGACGCAGCGTCGAATAGATCGCGCGCGGATCGCCATGGAGCGGTACGTCGCAGGGGAAAGTCAGGTTCGCCTGATAAATGTCGCCCGCCTGGATCGCCTCCTGCACGCCCGCAAATGCATCCACATAGTGTCGCGCATCGATCAACGGGTGCGGGTTTGAAGCATACGCGTCCGTGGCGGCAGGAAGCATGGCGGGAACATCATCCGGCTCGACCGAGCGGAAACCATCGAACAGTCCAAACCAGATAAGCGGCATGTCCTGCGCCGAACGGGGCTGTTGCAGCGAGGCCAGCCGGGGTTCAAGCGCAAAGGCCGCGTCATAGGCCATATATCCGGCGGCATGCAGTCCGCGATCCGCCGCTTCGCCGATGCGATCGAGCGCGACCTGCACCCCGGCATAGTCGTGCGCCACGATGATTTCCACAGGATCGCGGTAAAGTCGCGCAGGCGCTGGATTATGACTACGTGCGTCATCGAACAGGATGAACGGGTCGGGAGGATCAGGCAGGCGCATGCGAGAGGCTTGTGCCAATAAAGCCGCGCAGAGGCCAGCGACATTGCCAGCCTCGGCAGCAATCTCTATTAAGCACCCATGCCGCACAATAGCAAACCCGCCGATGGCGACCGCCCGTTTGGCCCCGCCCTGCTTCGCGCAGTGCGTAACCGCTGCCCCGCATGTGGCGAAGGGAAGATGTTCGGCAGCTTCTTGAAGCCGGTCACCGCTTGCTCGTCATGTGGCACTAACTGGAGCGCGCATCAGGCGGACGACTTCCCCTCCTACGTCGTGATCCTGCTGCTGGGTCATATATTGGTGCCGATCATGGTGGAGACGGTCCATCTGGGCGTACCGATGGGCGTGCAGATTTTCCTGTGGCCAATATTGGCGCTGGTGCTGGCAGCGGCGCTGATCCAGCCCGCAAAGGCAGGCGTAATTGCCTTTCAGTGGAGCCGCCGCATGCACGGATTCGCCACCTAACGCGCAGAGCCACGCCGCCGGAGCATCTCCCCGATCAAAGCCGCCACCATGACGCGTCCTTTCAGAAGCTGGCGCGCGCGCCGAGTGAGAATGCCCGCCGCTCGACCGGATAATAGAGCGCCTGTCCCGGCCCGGTCACGCGTACCACGGCGGAGATATCGCCCACGGCTTTCCTGCCTGTCAGGTTGCGCGCATCCGCGAAGATCGTCACGCCATGGGCGACGTCCGCATGCGCAGTCAGCCCGAACAACACATAACCATCGGGTCGCACCGTGTTGGCGTAATCGGCATAGCCGGCGCGTGGCACCCATTCGAGACTAGGCGCAACAGTGAGCGCTTCGGTGCCCAAACGGAGTTCGGCCCGGTATAAATGCGTCGCGATCACGGGCAGGCGATTGTCGATAAATTGCGCATCGTTGCGGAATGAGAAGTCTGACAGGGTGTAGACTTGCCGCAGGGTCACCCATGGCGCCAGCGTCAGGTCCAGCCCCGCCTCGATCCCCTGATGCCGCGTTTTCCCGGCATTGAAGGTTGCCGCCGGGATCGTGCCGGGAACGACCGAATATTGCAGCAACTCATGCCGCAGGTCGGCGCGGTACAGGCTGATATCCCACTTCGCTATCCCGGCCTTGCCCCGCGTGCCGATCTCGGCTGTCCATGCGGTCTGCGCCTGTAGCGGGACGAAGCCGGGTGTCGGCTGCGCCTGTGCCAACTCGCTGAACCCAGGCAACTCCGCCGATCGACTGTAATTGCCGTAGACCTGCAAAGCCGCCGATGGTTCGAAAAGGACGCCGAACTTGGGCGAGAATTCGGAGAACCTCCGCGAATCGCTGGCTCCGGGATTGAAACGGTTGGCGACGCTGCGCCGCCCATCGACATAAACACCACCACCGATCAGCCAGAGATTTGCGACCGGAGCGACTCTAACCTCGCCATAAAGATTGGTGGTCCGGGCGGTCTGCAGCGCGCTGGCAGTGGCCGCTCCCGACCGGTGACCGCCCACATTCACATATTGCAGCGCGTTCACCCTGCCCCATCGGCTTGTCCCGCCCAGCGTCAATGCAACGCTGTCCCAACTCTGTTCGTAGCGCGTATAGACGCCATAATCGGTCGAATCCTGCGCTATGACCTGAAAGATGGGATGATCCAGCGTCTTCTGATTGGTGAACGCGCCGACATCCAGCGTGCCGTTCCCGCCGATGAAAACGCGCGTCCGGTTCTGAAGCCGCAGCGAATCGATGTTGCGCTGCTGGTCGCCCGCAAAGTTGCCGGTCCTTGGCTTCGTCAGCACCGTTGCCAAGCTGAGCGTGCCGGGCAGATCCTGCCGGATCGTCTGCGCGCTGGCGTAAAAGCGCGTCTCCACCCGATCGTTCAGGCGGAGGCCGACATTGCCGTTGAAGCGCAACGCCTTGCGATCAGCATGCTGGCGATCGCCGCTCGATGTGTCACCGGCAAGCGCCACCCACATATCGGCGCGGTCATCCGCATAGCCGGCCGTAGCAAGCGCCCGCGCCGTGTCGAAACTGCCACCGTCGACACGCAGCGTGACGCCCGGCGCAGTCCGCCCCGTAGGCGTCACGCCATTGATCGCGCCGCCCAGGGTGCTGCTGCCAAAGCGCAGCGCATTCGACCCGCGATACACCTCAAGATGTTGAAAGATGGTAGGATCGAGTTCCGTAAAATCGCCATTATCGTCGGCAAGATTGATGGGAATGCCATCCTGCAACAATGTCAGCCCGCGCATATGAAAGCCCCGCGACAGGCCGGAGCCGCGAATCGACACGCGCACTTCCTGCCCGAAACGGGGTTGCGAATAAACGCCGGGGGAGAACCCCAGCGCGTCGCGCAGGCTGACGGCGGCCTTGTCGCGATATTCGTCGGCAGCGACGACATCGGTGCCTCCGGGCGTGCGGGCGAGTTGCACGCGGGCGTCGTCGACAACGCTTTGCGCCGTCACGATGATCGGGGAATTGGCGGGTGCGTCCTCGGCATAAACAGGAGCGGTCAACGCGAGCAGCGACGCGCCGGAAAGCGCGCGGAATGATAATGTCATGATAATACCTTTGAAACGCAGGAGAGCGTCCCGCCTTTTCGCGAGACGAGGCTATTTCAAAGGTCCGTCGGTGGCCCTGTTGGCGGAGGCGGCGGTGCAGCCAGACCGCGACCGATGGCCACATCATAGACTGGCAGGAACGCGCGAACGGCCATGGCTGGAAGAACGAACGCCAGCGATCCCGATACATCCGGCAGCGCGGCAATAGTGAACATACCAGCAAAGGCGCAGGGCTGATCGTCGGTGCCGGACTTTACGGGCTTGTTCTTGTGAACCGCGCCCAGGTCATCGACCCGCGCCGTTACCGCGCCCATGCCGGTACACAGGCTGATCGTATAACCGCTCGACGTGCTATCCGGCATCCAGCCTGTCGGTATCCATGCGCGGGCGAACAGCGCGCACAACATCAGCGCCAGCAGCAACTGGCCCTTGACGCCTGTTCTTCTGAAATCCCGCCCCCGCATGACCGCTCACTTAACGCCTCCCACTCCGGCTGTCGAACGGCAAAGCCATTGCCATTTACATAAACTGGCGTATGGAGCGCGGCGATGCATCGGCTTGCCGACGCATCATGATCGCGCCGGTGCCCGAAAGGGCTTTGAAAGGGAATGTGGTGAGATGGACCTCCATCAACTCCACGGCTGTCCCTGCAACTGTAAGCGGTGAGCGCGATGCACGCGCACTCTTCCGTCCGTGGAAGGGGCAACCACTGGGGCGCAAGCCCTGGGAAGGTGTGCATCAAGCGATGACCCGCGAGCCAGGAGACCTGCCAGCGCACCGGTCGCTCTTGCTTTGACTCAGGGATTGGTCACGGCACGGTAATTCTCCGTCTGAGCGACGAACCGAAGCGGC
>JBPPMC010000198.1:0-2081 GCA_051305835.1 Sphingobium sp. | reverse complement strand
GGCGTTCTCGACCTTGTTTTCCTGTTTGGAATCACAAGCCGCAAGCATGGCGAGGCTGGCGACACCAAGCACTGTGACAAAGGTTTTCACGGATAATTCTCCTGTTACGCCCCCTCGGGCAGACATTCGTTCTTGGGCAATCGCGATCGATGCGGCAATCGTCCAAACCGCTCTAACCGGTTTCCATCGCTAAGGTTCCACGGCTCGTCGCATCCGAAACTTTTTGCGCATTTTGTTCACCGGTTATTTTACGCCGCCGGATTTCAGCGAATCCCGGATTTCGCGCAGCAGCACGACTTCCTCTGGCGTAGGCGCAGGCACAGCGGCTTCTTCTTTTCTATGCGCAAGCAGCAGTTTGTTTACGCCCTTCATCAACAGGAAGATGATGAAAGCCAGGATGACGAAGTTGACCACCACCGTCAGAAACTGGCCCCAGCCGAACATGGCGACGCCTGCCGCTTTCAGGTCCGTATAGCTGTTTGGAGACCCCTTGAAGCCTTCGGGAATCGCACCCAGCCTGATGAAATGGCTGGAAAAATCCACGCCGCCGAAAATCCAGCCCACGACTGGCATGATGAGATCGTCCGTGACCGATTTGGTGATCGTGGCGAATGCGCCACCGATGATGACGCCGATGGCGAGATCCAGCACATTGCCGCGCGCTACGAACGCCTTGAATTCCGAAACGATGCTCATCTGTCATCCCCATGAAGCGTCGAGAATAGGGTAAGATGCAGAAATGCGTGTACGATGTCCAGTTGCGGAGGACGCGTACAGCGCCTAGCTATACGATCAACCTGTTCCGTTGGGAGAGTTTTCGATGTCGTCCTTGTCGATCCGCCGATCGTTTTCCTTGCGCAAGCTGGCTCCAGCCATGTTCGCTGCCGTCGCCGCCATGACGCTGGCGTCCTGCGGCATCAACAGTGTGCCTACGGCCGAAGAAGACGCGAAGGCAAAATGGGCCGATGTGCAGGCGCAGTATCAGCGCCGCTCCAACCTGATCGGCAACCTCGTCGCCACCGTGAAGGGTGCAGCGAAGCAGGAGCAGGATACGCTGGTCCGCGTGACCGAAGCCCGCGCCAAGGCAACATCGGTGCAGGTCAGTGCAGACGATCTTTCCGACCCCGCGAAGGTCGCCCAGTTTCAGGCCGCGCAAGGCGCGCTGAGCCAGTCGCTTGGTCGACTGCTTGCCAATGTCGAGGCCTATCCCGACCTAAAATCCAACCAGAATTTCCTGGAATTGCAGTCCCAGCTTGAGGGCACGGAGAATCGCATCGCCGTCGCCATTCGCGACTATAACGGCTCGGTGCAGGCGTATAATACGCGCATCCGCACCTTCCCCGATGCGATCGGTGCGAAGCTGATCCACGGGGCAAAGCCGATGACACCGTATCAGGCAACGACACCCGGCGCAGAGAACGCGCCCAAGGTAGATTTCGGCGGCTGATATCTCACCGGTGAAAACCATCCTGCGCCTGTGCATGTTGTGGGCGCTGCTGGCGTTCGCGCCAACGGCTTGGGCGCAGGAGTTTCCGAAGCTGACGGGTCGCGTCGTCGATGCCGCCAACCTGCTTGACCCCCCGCGGGAGCAGGCGCTCACGGAAAAACTGGCCGCACTGGAGAAGCAGAGCGGACGGCAACTCGTCGTCGTCACGGTCCCCAGCCTGCAGGACTATGATATTGCCGACTATGGTTATCGCCTTGGTCGTGCATGGGGCATTGGTGAAAAAGACAAGAACACCGGCGCATTACTGATCGTCGCTCCTACCGAGCGGAAGGTACGGATCGAAGTCGGCTACGGGCTAGAGGGCATCCTGACCGATGCGCTGTCGTCTCGCATCATCCGCGATAATGTCGTGCCCCGGTTCAAGGCGAACGACTATCCCGGCGGCCTAGAGGCGGGCGCGAATGCTATTTCCACCTTGCTGACGCTGCCGCCGGATGAAGCCCGCGCGCAGGCGGTCGAAGCGGAGAAGGCAGCGCAGGGCAGCGATAGCGGGGGCAATGGCTTCATGCTGATCTTCTGGATCGCGATCCTGCTGTTCTTCGTCGTACCCATGCTGTTCGGACGGCGGGGCGGA
>JBPPMC010000194.1:0-2469 GCA_051305835.1 Sphingobium sp. | reverse complement strand
CCTGTGGTCGAGACAGCGGGGAAGTCGTTACTCCATTCGTGCAGGTCGGAACTTACCCGACAAGGAATTTCGCTACCTTAGGATGGTTATAGTTACCACCGCCGTTTACTGGCGCTTAAGTTCTCAGCTTCACCTTGCGGTTAACCGGTCCCCTTAACGTTCCAGCACCGGGCAGGAGTCAGTCCGTATACATCGTCTTGCGACTTCGCACGGACCTGTGTTTTTAGTAAACAGTCGCTTCCCCCTGGTCTCTGCGGCCCCACCCAGCCAGCCCGCGAAGGGCTTCACCAGACAGGGCCCCCCTTCTCCCGAAGTTACGGGGGGATTTTGCCGAATTCCTTGACCACAGTTCGCTCGAACGCCTCGGTATTCTCTACCTGACCACCTGTGTTGGTTTGGGGTACGGGTCGCGTAGGAACTCGCTAGAGGCTTTTCTCGGCAGCATGGGATCACTCTGCTTCGCCTCAAACGGCTATGCGTCACGTCTCGGCCTTGTGTGGCCCCGGATTTGCCTGGGAACCGGCCTACACGCTTGCACCAGTACAACCACTCACTGGCGGAGCTACCCTCCTGCGTCACCCCATCGCTTGGCTACTACCAGGCGGGGTCCCGCGCTCCCCTGTTCGGTCCCCGAAGGGACCTGCAGGTTCGGGCGGTTAGCACACCTGGGCTCGCCATGGACGCGCCTACACGAGCACGGGAATATCAACCCGTTGTCCATCGACTACGCCTGTCGGCCTCGCCTTAGGTCCCGGCTCACCCTGGGCGGAAAAGCCTGGCCCAGGAACCCTTGGTCATCCGGCGGCAGAGTTTCTCACTCTGCTATCGCTACTCATGCCTGCATTCTCACTCACACGGGCTCCACGGCTGGATCACTCCGCCGCTTCACCGCCCGCATGACGCTCCCCTACCCAACACCACCACCACCGGGTTTGAAACCGGAGTGTCTCGTGGCGTTGCCGCGGCTTCGGCGGTGCGCTTGAGCCCCGCTACATTGTCGGCGCAGGACCACTTGACCAGTGAGCTATTACGCACTCTTTCAAGGGTGGCTGCTTCTAAGCCAACCTCCTGGTTGTCTGGGCGATCCCACATCCTTTCCCACTTAGCGCACGCTTAGGGGCCTTAGCCGGCGATCTGGGCTGTTTCCCTCTCGACTACGAACCTTATCGCCCGCAGTCTCACTGCCGCGCTACACGCTCACCGGCATTCGGAGTTTGGCTGACTTCAGTAAGCTTGTAGGCCCCCTAGGCCAACCAGTGCTCTACCTCCGGTGAGTACCACGCGACGCTGCACCTAAATGCATTTCGGGGAGAACCAGCTATCACGGAGTTTGATTGGCCTTTCACCCCTACCCACAGCTCATCCCCCAGGTTTTCAACCCTGGTGGGTTCGGGCCTCCACACCGTCTTACCGGCGCTTCACCCTGGCCATGGGTAGATCACCCCGCTTCGGGTCTAGAGCACGCGACTATGATCGCCCTGTTCGGACTCGCTTTCGCTACGGCTACCCCTCGAACGGGTTAACCTCGCCACGCACCGCTAACTCGCAGGCTCATTCTTCAAAAGGCACGCCATCACCAATCGCTGGGCGATCAGCTCTGACGGCTTGTAGGCACACGGTTTCAGGTACTATTTCACTCCCCTCCCGGGGTACTTTTCACCTTTCCCTCACGGTACTTGTCCGCTATCGGTCATCAGGGAGTATTTAGGCTTACCGGGTGGTCCCGGCAGATTCACAGCGAATTTCACGGGCTCGCTGCTACTCGGGGACAGCCACAACGGATCAACATGATGTTTTCGTCTACGGGGGTCTCACCCTCTACGCCGACGCGTCCCAACGCCTTCGACTAACACCACGAACACCCGCACCACCATGACAGCAGTGGTACATGACGCCCCACAACACCGGACCAGCAACGCCTGCCAGCTTCATACACTGACCCGGTTTAGCCTCATCCGCTTTCGCTCGCCACTACTCACGGAATCACTCTTGTTTTCTTCTCCTGCGGGTACTGAGATGTTTCACTTCCCCGCGTTCCCTCCCACCGTCCTATACATTCAGACGGCGGTGACACCCCATGACGGGTGCCGGGTTACCCCATTCGGACATCCTCGGATCACAGCTCGGTTGACAGCTCCCCGAGGCCTATCGCGGCCTCCCACGTCCTTCATCGGCTCCTGATGCCCAGGCATCCACCGTGCGCCCTTGACAACTTGACCAACACACACATCAAGAAATCACGACACAACAAAAAACCTACAGAAACAAAAGATGCTCGCGTCCACTGTACAATTCTCAACGACCACACGGACCACCGACCCACCCGCACCTTCCGCGCGAGCAGGTCGAATGACCGCACCACCAAGAACACAACAACCGGCCCCACCCCCGAAAGGGAGGAACCGGGCCGTCGTCCTCTCAGGACCCAACAGTGCGTTCTCCACCCCCCCGAGAGAGGGCCGATACGTT
>JBPPMC010000193.1:0-31979 GCA_051305835.1 Sphingobium sp. | reverse complement strand
ATGGGCATGCAGCCACTTATTGCAGCGATCCGCACCTGATCTCGAGCCACGCCTTTAGCAAAAATCGTGCGCAGCCTGCCATCGCACTAAAATCTGACACCTCCGCCTTGCCGCGTTTTTACACAGCCTCGGTCGATCGTGGCCGCGCTGGAACAGCAGGTTGGCATGTCGCGGGTGCAGTCCGCATTCGGTTTGAGCACGATCATTCTCATGATAGCAATATCTTCCACAATCGGCGGATCGCTGCTCTCCACCCGCGATGGGCGATGGCCGGCGGGCTGCTGCTGGAGGGCGCGGATTTTCTCGGCCTCGCGAGCGCAACAACTATTATCATTATCTTTTCGCCTGTGGCGCGTTGGGAGTGACGATCGGGATTTCAGCGGTTATCCGCTACTGCTGGTCAGCCGCTGGTTCAATGCAAAGCGTGGGCTCGCGCTTGGCATCGTCAACATGCCGCTGATTCTCTCCCTCGTGCCGCTCGCCGTGGGCGTGGTGCTGCCCCGCACCGGTGTTCACTGGGTGCTCTTGATGGGCGCAGCGATCTGCCTGTTGGCAGCGGTGCTGGTGGTCCTCTTGGTGGTCGAGCGGCCGGCCCTCATGGGCCAGGTCCCAATGGGCGGCGAAGCGACAACTGATGCGACCCCAGCCGCGAGCGGCGGCACCCCCAGCTGCCTCGCTAACTGGCGGTTTTGGGCGCTCGCCCTTGGGCTAGGCGGGCTAAGTGCGTCGGGCAACGCGTTCATCGCCCATGTCGTGCCCTTCGGCATGGAATCCGGTCTCACGTTGCAGCAGGCATAAACTCTCATGTTCGCTTATGGATCGGCCGGCATCCTCGGTGTCCTGATCTGCGGTTCGCTGGCGGATCGTATCGGTGCGGTCATGACTCTTACGGTTATCTGCGGGGTTTCGATAGTCTTTTGGATGAGCTTGACGCTCAGCCCCGGCATGACCGCGATGCTGGTGCTTTGCGCCTGCTATGGCGCAGTCCTTACGGGGCTTGTAGCAAGCCAGGGTGCCGCGGTAGCCGAGATCTTTCGTCGGCCGCGTCGCAGGTGTCATCTTCCTCGTGCAGCTTCCGCTGGTGTTCGGCACGCCGCCGATGGCGGGCCAGCTCCGAATCGCAAGCGGCAGTTACGCTCAGCCGTTCCAGTTCCTGGCAGTCATGTGCCTCGTTTCGCTAGTGCTACTCGCCGCCATGGCAATGAAGCCCGCGCGAGCTGTCGTAGCGAGGAATCGGAAGACTCCTGTCTAGCATCGCCGCGGCGAGGGGATGATAGATGACCTTGTCGTATCGATCGAGACCGCGATCATCAATCGTCCCTCTGTCTCTGCAGTCGCGTACGACTGCAAGCCGGGGGCGGGTACCCGATCATATCGCGTACCCGCTGTCTCCCGCTGCCCGTGCCGCGAGCTACGCGATCGCCCGGGCTGCGCGGTGTCCGGTCCAGATCGCGTTGAGAATATCCCGCGGTTCCAATGCATCGCCGGCGAGCGCAATGTTCTGCTCGGTCTCCTGAAGATCGTCGTAGATCTCGCTGAGGGGCTTGTTGAGCGTGACCATCACCACGGTGTCGGCTAGCACTTCGCGGGTCTGGTTGTCACTGGCCTGGGAAGGACGGACGATGCAGCGATCCTGCTGGATCTCGATCAGGGTATGGCGATTCAGCACCGTGAAGTCGCCCATGCGGTAGAAGCGCTCGAGCGCCGGGTCGTCGCGGAAGGTCATCTCCAGGCGCGGCGCCATGCTTTTCCAGGGCGTGAGATAAGTGACCGCGACGCCTTGCGCGAGCAAATATTCCATGACCGCCAGCCCCTCATTATCCCCGACCGTGTCGATGACGAGTGCTGTCCTGCCCCAGTCCTTCGTGATGGTCATGACGTCGATCGACGAGACGACATGCGGCAGCTCCGTGCCCCGGACCGCCTGGCCGGGATTCATGACCTGCACGCCGTCCATGCGCGGCATCGATCCGGTCGCGACGATCACATGATCGGCAGCCTCGTTCACGACATCCTGCGTGTCCATATAGGTGTTCAGACGAACATCGACGCCGAGCCGATAGACCTCCTGTTCGAGCCAGGATGCAATATCGCCGATGGTGGTGAGCTTTGGCGATTTCTTGGCGATGTTGATGGTGCCGCCGAGCGAAGCGCTGGCCTCGCAGAGCGTGACGTTGTGACCTTTGGTGGCCGCGATGCGCGCGGCTTCCATGCCGCCCGGTCCACCGCCAACGACGAGCACCTTCTTCGGCGCGTTCGTTTTCACGATCAACTCCTCATCGAGCTCCAGTTCGATGCCGGCTGCCGCGTTGACCGTGCAGCCGAAGCGCCCGTTGCGGGCATGCCCACCCCAACAACCCTGATTGCAGCCGATACACGGACGCACCTCATCGGCGCGACCCTCGCGCGTCTTGCGGACTACATCCGGGTCAGCGATATGCTGGCGGACCATCGATACGAGGTCGGCAATATCATCGCGCAGAATCTGGTCAGCCTCCTCCAGCGTGCGGATACGTCCAGTCACCAGCCTCGGCACGGTCGCCACCGAGGCGATTTCCCCGGACGAAGGCAGTTCGTAGCCCATCGGCGAGTGCATGCCGCTCACCATCTGATCCATGCGGTAATAATCGCCGCGCGACACGTTCACGTAGTCGATCAATCCCGCCTCCTGGACGGCGCGAAGCACCTGCTTGTTATCCTCTTCGGTAACGCCGTTCGGCATGTCGCTCGCGCTCAGGCGAATGCCCACCACGAAATCGGGGCCGGCCATGCGCCGGATCGCACGCAGCGACTCCATCAGGAAGCGGTTGCGGTTCTCGAAACTGCCGCCCCATTCGTCGGTGCGGTCATTGTAGATCTTGGAGATGAACTGCTGCGGCAGATACCCGTGCGCGGCGTGTATCTCGACACCATTGAGTCCGCCTTCGCGGGCATGGACGGCACCTTGGCCATAGGCGTCAATCAACTCCCAGATCATCTTGTCCGTCATCGTGCGGCCGACCCGGCTGAGGAATCCCGCTACGGCGGACACCGCCCAGGGTGGTCCGCCGTCATAGGCCGGATAGAGATTGCCGCCGTGCCACAACTGCTGGAAGACGCGCATCCCATGAGGGCGGATCCGCTCCATCATCCGCCGATAATCCTGGATGATGATCGGATCGAAAACCCCGAGCGGGAACAGCATGCTCGATGGATGGATGCTGGATGCCTCAAGGATGCTGAGCCCGCATCCACCGCGCGCCCGCGCCTCGTGATAGGCGATCATGCCATCTGAAATTCGGTCGCCCCCGAGCCCCGATGCGTGTGCCGTCCGGGCAATGCGATTGGGGACCGTGATGCCGCCGATGCGCAACGGTTCGAATACCATCTTCAGTGCCATGACCCACCACTCCTTGAATGTCCCGCCTGCCCGCAATTTGGGTGGCCGGGAGCGTTATGGTTATCTTGCGCCGCATGCGGAGCACGAAAGCAAATATCTGTGACCCGCCGATCGCGACGCAAATGCCCGCAATCCTTTCCGGCAAGGTCTATGCTACCCCGCCCATCTGGCGCATGCCGTTGAACATGCCATGCGCCACATTACCACTGCCCTTGCGCTCTCTTGCAGTGACCTCGTCGCGCACCTCCCGTCGCTTCGAACGGCGCTCAGCGAAGATCCTTTCGAAACACACCGCGTCGTTCTGTCACCCACGGTCGTTCTCCACTGCCAGTTATGCTGCCAGCTATTCGATGCGGCCTATCAGTGCCCCGACCTCGATCGTCTCCCTTATTGCGGCGAAGATACGCAGCACGCCACTGGCCGGCGACTCGATTTCGGTGACCGATTTATCGCTTTCCAGCGTAAACAAGGGTTGCCCCTGGGTCACGGTATCGCCATCCGCGGCGAGCCAGTCCTGGATTTCGCCCTCGCCCATCGAAAAGCCGATCTTCGGCAGAAAAATGTCTGTGCTCATGAGGCCTGCAGTTCCTTCGACCTGGAGGTGCGATATGCGACGAGTTCCCGGACCGCTTCGGCGATGTCGCCATGATCGACGGCAAAGGCAGTTTCGAGCGGCTTCGAAAAAGGCACCGGACAAAATGGTGCGCCGACGCGTTGCACCGGTGCCTTGAGACGGTCGAACAGCCTCTGGCCCACAACAGCGCTTATCTCGGCGCCAACCCCGAATTGAGTTACCGCCTCATGCGCAACGAGCAGCCGGCCCGTCTTGCGGACAGAGGCGAGCACCGTTTCCTGATCCCACGGCGCGATTGTGCGCAGATCGATTACCTCTGCGGAAATGCGTTCGCCAGCCAGCGTGTCGGCCGCGCGCAACGCTGCGGTCGCCACCCGCGCATAGGAGACGATCGTGACATCCGTGCCTTCGCGCGTCACGCGCGCCTTGCCCAGCGGCACGCGATGTCCAGGTTCGGGCGCCTCGCCCTGCATCCCATAGGACGCCAGATTCTCGATGAAGATGCAGGGGTCGGGGTCGTCGATGCAGGCGCGCAGCAGGCCATAGGCATCGGCCGGGGTCGATGGCGCGACCACCT
Organism: Sphingobium sp.; assembly: GCA_051305835.1. Lineage (GTDB taxonomy): Bacteria > Pseudomonadota > Alphaproteobacteria > Sphingomonadales > Sphingomonadaceae > Sphingobium. Next base: position 27,449 of record JBPPMC010000193.1, on the reverse strand, counting down.
TCAGCCCGGCAGTGTGCGCGAACCACGCCTCAAGATAGTCGGCATGCTGGCCACCGGTGGACACGCCCGCGCCGGTCATGGTGCGGATCGTGATCGGAACATGGGTCTGTCCGCCGGACATGAACCGCAGCTTGGCTGCATGGTTGACCACCATGTCCATCGCCACCGTCATGAAGTTCATCAGCATGATCTCGGGCACGGGCTTGTACCCGGCTAGCGATGCACCTATCGCCGCGCCGATGATCGCCTGCTCGGCAATCGGCGTGGAGCGCGACCGCGCGCTGCCGAAGCGCTTGCTCAGGCCACGGGTGACGCCGATGATGCCGCCGCCCTCCGCATCGCCGACATCTTCGCCAAACACGATCACCTTGTCGTCATCGGCCATCGCATCGGTCAGCGCGCGGTTGAGCGCCTGTAGCATCGTGATCTTCGCAATTGCATCGGTCATGCCATGACCTCCGTTTCATAGACATCGTGGCGCAGTTCGTCCGGCGACGGGAACGCGCTCGCCAGCGCGAACTCCACCGCCGCATCGAGCGCGCGATCGATCCCGGCTTCGATATCGGCGAGCGTCGCCTCGCTGGCGATCCCGTCGGCGATCAGGCGCGCCCTGAACCGCGGCACCGGATCGGCATCGATAGCCGCTTGTTTCTCGGCCTTGTCCATATAGGCGTCGTCATCGCCATAGACATGGCCCATGAAGCGGAAGGTCATCGCCTCGATCAGCGTGGGGCCGCCTCCGGCCCGAGCCCGCTCGATCGCTTCGCGCGTGGCCCCATACATGGCCGATGGATCGTTGCCATCGACATGAATGCCGTGCATTCCATAGGCGGCGGCCCGATCCGAAATGCGTTCGATGCCGGTCGTCGCGGCGAAGGCGGTATGCTCGCCATAACGATTGTTCTGGCAGAGGAATATCACCGGCAGCTTCCACACCGCGGCGAGGTTCAGCGCTTCGTGGAACGCGCCGATATTGGCGGCCCCGTCGCCGAAGGTCGCCACCGCGACGCGGTCATTGCCGTCGAGCTGTGCCGCAAGCGCGAGGCCATTGGCGATCGGCATCGAGGATCCCACGATGCCCGTCGTCACCATGATCCCCTTGGCAGGATAGGTGAGGTGCATCGGGCCGCCTTTCCCCTTGCACGTACCCGTCACCTTGCCGGCGATCTCCGCCCAGAGGTCGTTGAGCGGCATGCCCTTGGCGAGCATGTCGTGGATGCCGCGATAGATGGTACAGAGATAGTCGTCGTCGCGCAGATTGACCGCCAGCGCGGACGGGATGATCTCCTGCCCACGCGGCGAATAATAGGGCATGGCCAGCCGCCCGGATCGCAGAACCGCAAGCGACCGGTCGTCGTTACGGCGGATCAGCGCCGCCTTTCGGTAGATTTCCAGCAGCGTTTGCGGGTCAGGCGAGTTGGCGATCATTGCGTCCCTTTCGGATCGAATCTCGAAGGAGCCCACGCACACTCGCGTGCGGCCCTTGGTCTTTTCGGAGGAGTAATCGAGGCTGACGCCCAGTTCGCCGGGCGGTGCATAAAGCACCGCATCCCGGCAGAGTAGAATCTGGCTTCGACCCAGCGATAATCGAGGGCGCCTTTTTGCGCTCGCCCTCAACTTCCATGCCAGCGACCCGACTGTCAAGTCTAAACAAGATTTGAAAAATCCTGCGCGCGATCCCCTGTTTACTTGCGACGAGAACCGCCCCGAAAGTCATGTCGGATACAGTGAGGTGATGAGGGTAGTGCCCTCCTAGCAATCGGATCAGCGCCCACGACGCCATGCCAGCACCTCTCAATGTGCCCCCCGACGCTTCGGGCAACCCACGGAAGGGCATTCCCGCTCTCTTTCCAGGGACTACCGCGGACGATTGGCCGCGGTCACGCCGACATCCCCGGCCGCGCGACGCGGCCGGGGATCGGTTGGTGACCAAGAGAAAGCGCCGGCGTCTCAGAACGCGTATCCGACATTGACGCCAACTTGGCGTGGCGGGGTCCGCAGGACGACATCCGCGTTCGCGCTCAACACTGCACCCCCGAAGTGGTGTTCATTGGTCAAGTTCTTGGCGAAGACCGATATATGCACCGGCCCGCCATTGGGCTTGATGCCGATCCGACCGCTCAGGGTCGCATATTGCTTGGTGACGACCCGCCGCGCCAGGTTCCAGTCGTAGGAACTGGAATAATAGAGCGTCGTGCTCGCATCGATCTTGCTCGATCCAATGTCCCCATCGTAGCTCAACGTGACGTTTCCTGTAAACTTAGGCGTCTTGAGCAAGCGATCCCCGCTCGCATCGATCCCGCTCACTTGCATCAGGCCACCCGGACCGATCGGACCAAAGCCGTTGGGGTTGTTGATCGGATCATTCTGCGGCCAGAACACGTTATCCACGCCATTCTCGAAGTTGGCATATTTGGCGTGCGGAACCCATGATCCGGCGACACGGAGTTCCAGGCCCTGGCTCAGTTTCACACTGCCATCGGCCTCGAAGCCCCATATCTTGGCATTGGCGGCATTCGTCAGGATCGAATTCACCCCGTCGAAGAACTGAAGCTGAAGGTCGCGATAGTCATAATAGAATGCGGATGCGCTTAAATTGAATCCCGGCGCGCCGATCTTGGTGCCGATTTCGTACGAGGTGAGGGTCTCCGGCAGTGCATTGCTGGTGACGTTCGCCGTCGAGTTCAGGACGCCGCTCTTAAAGCCCTTGCTGTAGGTTGCATAGACGTTCGCACGATCGCTAATATCGTATCGCGCGGAGAGGCGGGGCGTCCAGCTGTTCCAATTGTCCTTCGTCACGAACTCCGGCCCGCCCAGGATCGAGTTTATCTGGCGCTTGCTCTCATAGCTGTAGCGGATGCCTGCGATCAAATGGAGCCGGTCGGTCGCATCCAGGTTCGCCTCTCCGAATCCCGCCCAAGCCTTGGTATGGACACTGCCGAAATTGTAGAAGCCGCCGAGTTGATCGTCGAGGGGCTCTCCATCCGGTGCGAGCGGGAAGTTGATATTGCTCCCGAGCTTGCCCTTGTCGTCATACAGGAACAATCCAGTGACGAAGCTGAACGCACCGAATTTCTCGGACGCGAACGTGAACTCCTGCTGCAGCGAGCGGTTTGGGCCAGTGAGCACATCGAAATTGATGCATGCGAAGGCCTCGAGGCAAGGCGGCGAGTAGGATGCGTCGACATCGACGATCGACTCGGCACCGATCTTGAGATAGCTCGAAAGAGAGCTGAAACCGCCGACGCCGGGGATGTCGAAATCGGCCTTCAGGCTCGCCCCCCGCGACTTGGTCAGGATATGCGACCCGCCCTTCATCTCGCCGGCAGTATGCCAAGGCTTGGTCGGGCTGATCGATCCCGGCCAGGCGGGCACGAGCGGACTCGTCAGATCGCCGGGGATCGAGCGGACTTGCCCCGCCGCCGACGTCACGCCGTTCAGCGGCTGCATCGACGAATTGAGATCGTCATCGTCGCGGCCATACATCACCGACAGCAGGAACTTGGCGGAATCGCTCGGCTCGAACAGCAGCTTGCCGCGGAACATATACGCTTCGCGCCGGCCATAGCGGCCACCTGTGAGATCGTTGGTGAGATAGCCGTTGTTGTGGGTATAGTATCCCGTCGCACTGGCTGCGAGCGTTTCCGTCAGCGGACCGGCCAGGAAGCCGGTGAGCTGGATCTCTCTGGCGGTTTTCACGTCATTGCCGAAATAGAAGCCGGTCTGCGCGGAGACCTTGCCGGTCACCTTGTCGAGCGAGGGATCGAGCGTGTGAATCGAAATCGCGCCACCGGTGGCGTTGCGACCGAACAGCGTGCCCTGCGGACCCTTCAGCACTTCAATCCGCTCGACGTCGGGCATGTCGAACACGGACCCGACCTGGTTCACATAATAGACCCCGTCGACATAGACCGCGATCGGCGACTCCGCACCGACGCCGCTGTTGAATGTGGTGACACCACGGATATTGGGTTGCGCCCAAGCGCCCTGCGTCGTGAAAGCGAGGCCAGGCACCGCGATGGACAGTTCCTTGGTACTGGTGATGCCGGCCTTCGCCAGATTCTCACCCGACACCGCCGTGATCGTGATCGGGACATCGCGTAGGCGCTCCGACCGGCGTTGTGCGGTGACGACGATTTCGCCGAGCTCCGCTTGCTTCGGCACCGCGTCCGCAGACGCTGTTTGGGGCGCCGCTGGTGCAACGGGGTTCGTTTGTTGAGCAGATGCGGCGGCAGTATATACGATGAGTGATCCGGTCATGCCGAGCTTGACGAAATTTTTCATCTTTTCCTCCCCAATAGTTTATTGTTAGGCCGCCTGTACTCGGCAGCTCTTGCGTCCACGACGCGGTGCGTCTGGATGTAGTCAGTAGATCAGACCGTAAACCTCATGATGAGGTCCGAACGCTCGATCTTCAAAAACAATTCACGGAAATGTAGCCGTATCGATCATTCGAGGATCGATCGGTCTTACCTCCTCCCCATGACAGCACTCACCATAACGGCCTGCGACAAAAACATTCTGCGATGCCGACTCGGGCCAGCGGACTTCTCCGATCAGAACGCCTTATTTTCTATAACGAGTTAGATTATAATCTGCAACAGAATCTAGTATGACTTTATGAGATTAGAGTATCCTGACACCGATCAGATACTCCTCGTGGGCCGCGGGCCAGCCGCTTGACCTGTTCACATCGGCCGGAACCTCAGGCCAGCGATAGTTGAAGATCGCCGGAACGGTCGGCCCGCCGCAAAAGACCAGCATGTTGAGATTGGCCTCGCGGAGATCGCCTTCGATCCAGTGTCCGTCACACCGGAATACACCCGCTCGCCCATCCGCGGCAGTGACGCGCACCCTTCCCTCACCGACTTCTTCGTATCGCTCACCATTAAGGTGCATGTGATATTTACGCAGCGCCATCTTCCCGTCTCCTACTCGCCTTCTTCGAGGCCCATCCAGTGTTCGTACATATCGTGGAGTTTACGCATGGGCGCTTCGTTGTGCTCGGCCAGGATCACGTATCCGCGTCCCGACGTCTTGAGTCCCTCCTGCACGCGCGGCATGTTGGCGACATCCTGGAGAAAGATTCGGGCCAACTGCCCCAATTCGGGCGAGGCGGTCGTATCTTCGCCCGCCTGCAACCAATGGACCTTGGCAGGCGCAGGCCGCGGCCGATCCTCGGGCCACGGCGCGAGCAACATGACGTCCATGATCGCGCGGTTGGGATCGTTCTGATAAGGGCGGAAGCGATAGATGATTCGGCTGAATTCCGACCATGGATGGAAGTTCGGAAACACGCTGACCATGCCACCGCCGGTAAATTCCACATCGTGATATTCGTCGACCTTGTCGCCGATGATCTTGCGGTAGAACTCGCGGGCGTTGTCTATAATCACCTGATTGCAGGACTGTCCGGCGTGCGCGACGATCGCCGGCTCTTCGTCGAGATGGCGGTCGTAGTAGGAATCGACCGCGGCCTGATCATCGTCGGTCATTAGCATCCAGTTCGGCTTGCCCTCCTGTGCGTCGGTGGGCAACGCGGGGGCGCTGCGCATCCAGTTGCCGAAATCGTCCCAACGTGTGTTCGATCCGCCTCGCTCGCCCCCGAAAACAAGTTGCGGATGCGTGGTGGTGACGTGCCACGCCTCAATGAAGGCTTCCTGCACGACTTTCCAGTTCGCATCGATGATCGTTGCGACGTGCACCTGCTTCCAGCGCTCCCGCATATCGTGGTTCGCGCCTTCGAAGTGATTCGGTAGCTCGCCCAGATAGTCGGCAAGAGGCTCTGCCTCGGTGTCCGGGTTGATGAAGACCCATCCTCCCCAAGTGCCGGCTTTCGCCTGTACGAGCGTCGCTTCCTGGTCCACGCCAGGGAAATCCCATTGGCACGGGATGGCCTTGACCGAACCGTCCAGGTTCCATGACCAGCCGTGAAACATGCAACGCAGTTCGGACACGCCGCGTCCCTCATATTCCCGAATCTTGCGCGCACGGTGCGGGCAGCTGTTCCAGTACGCCTGGATCGTATCGGGTGCGGTACGCATCACGATGAAGGAGAGCGTTGCGATGTCGTAGATGACATAGTCGCCGACCTCGGCGATTTCCTCCCGACACACCATCTGCCAGGTCTTCTTCCAGATCCGCTCGACTTCCCGATCGTGATACTCCTGCTTGAACCACCGATCGACCTTCACCCGCTTTATACCGGGCCGATACGGGCGCTCGACGGTCAGATGTTCGGGATAGGGCACCCCTCGATCGACGCCCGCCGCCTCGACTGCAGGACCATCGACAGGGTCTGCCGTCTCGGGCCCGTGCTTTTCGACTATGTCCATGCCAGCACTCCTAGATGTTATTTTTTGTCAATCGTTGACCCGGGAACATCCCGAGCAGTAGGCGCGGCCTAACTCTTCCGTATATTCTACGTTGAGGAGCCCGCTCGTCCCGGTAGATGGGGGAGACCCGATCACGCCGGTCGTGGGATCATACATGGCCGAACGTCCGGACCCACTCCAGCGATCGAGCGTGGACGGACTCCGGGGCACAGCGAGCATATCGGCACCTCTCTTATCTTTGCACGAGAATTTATCGAACATCCGTTTCATGTCAAATAAAATCTAAGTTCCGCTAGAATTTGTTCGCGTGGGGGGGGGGCGGAGCGACTGCATGCTTGGTTCGGCACGGGCTGATGGCCTCCCGCGTAGGGAGCGCTAAGCCATCATGTGTCGCGCGTGCGCGTGCTGTTGGACGTGCCAGACGATCTCGTCTGCCTGTTCGGCATGAGGTTCGACTATTCCGACTACGATCATCCCGCGGACCCGGCTCGCACCGTGCGTGCGCCCTTGCGGAAACGGTCGTCTTCCACGGTGAAAGGCGGCGATCAGGCCGTCCTTTTAGGGCCCTTGGTCTCGTACATATAGGTGACGAGGTCTTTGCTCATAGCATCGGTCAGCGGCATGCGTTCGGTGTTTGCGCGACTCTCCAGATCGGCCATGGTCGCCGCGATATCCTCCGAGCTGATGTCGTAGATCGTGCAGAAACGGTAGGGGGCCTCCGTTCCTTCGGCAATCTGAGCGCGTTGCGCGGCCTTGAAACCTGGGATGGCCAGCACATCGGCGAGGTGCTGCTCGTCGTACCAGCGGTCGAACTCGTCCTCTCGGCCCGAAACGGCGTTGGTCAGAACCACGAACTTGTAATCAACCATCTTGCTTCTCCTGTCCGATAAGGCCGGGTATTACCGGCCACCTGTAAGGCCGCGATCGAAGCCAATCACCGACCCCTCTACACCGCCGGTCGCTTCTCAAAAAGGGGCGGGGACTTTCCATGGCATCCTCGGTCTGAGGGAAAAATGTCGTGTCCTCGGGGTTATTTGCCGTAGTTCGGCGTCGCTAAATTGTTGGCAAACCGCGCAGGGCCGAGCGCATTGGCCCGTTCCGCGCCGAGGGAGTTGCGCTTTCGGGGCGATCGAGCGTCACCAACGCGACATGATCGTCCACCCGCTCATATAGAAATTTGCATCCTACGCCTTCCGGCTCTTCACCGATACCTCCAGATCAAAAGATCCTTGTAGCATCGCTGCGTAACGGCGAGAGCTGGCGATGGCAGTTATCGCGCATGCGATGCATGGCACAAGATACGCTGCTGGCTTGCAGCACGGCGCCGCGATCATCATTGCTAAGGCCGCTTGTGCGGCTCGATCGCGCGCAAGTTACAATGGCGAGGCCCCCAATGGTTGCCAGTTACGATGTCATCAAGAACTGGCCCGTTCCCACAGTTCGCCAGCGTTATGACCGGCGCGACACCATCATCTACAATCTCGGCATAGGCGCCGGCATCTACAATCTCGGCATAGGCGCCGGCGCGGTCGCGACATTGGCCGACGTCGATCTGACACTGGTATGGGAAGAGCGATTGCGCGCGCTGCCGACGATGGCGGCCGTGCTCGCGCGCGAACGCTTTTGGTTCGACGACCCCCGGGCCGGATTCGATTGGCAGCATTCGGTGCATGGCGAGCAGAGCATCCTATGGCATGCCCCGATACCTGCGGAAGGTGAGGTGATCGCCGAGGGCCAGGTCGAGGAACTTTACGACAAGGGCGAAGGCCGCGGCGCGCTGCTGGTTACGCGGTACACTCTGCGATGCGCGGCCTCGGGCTCCGAACTCGCGACGATCCGTCAAACCGTCTTCTTCCGCAAGGACGGGGGTTTCGGCGGCACGGCTGTCGCGCCCAAGCCGCGCCGGGTGCCTGACACGCTCCCGGATCTCCGGCGCAGCCTTACAACCCGGCCCGAGCAGGCGCTGCTCTACAGGCTGTCGGGCGATCTGTTCCCGCTCCATGTCGATCCCACCTTTGCGCGCGCCAGCGGATTCGACACACCCATCATCCACGGCCTGTGCACATATGGCATCGCCGGCGCCGCGGTCGTCGACGCGCTCTGTGGCGGCGATGGCGACCGGCTGCGCCAGCTCGACGCACGTTTCAGCAGTGCGGTGCTGCCCGGCGACCGGATCGATACGCTGATGTGGCGGCTCGGTCCCCACGAGGCGAGTTATCGCTGCCTGGTCGGGGATCGGATCGTGATCGACAACGGCTATGCGCGCTTCGGCTGACGATGGGGCTTGACGGCGATGTCAGGTCTGTCGATCGAGGCCGCCGCCTCAGGGATTCCAGACAGCGAGGATGGCGCGGACAGCAGCGACAAAAACCAGCGGTTGGTCGATAAGGAGATGATGATCTGCGTCCGGCACGATAATCTCGGGTACCGCATGTCCGATCGTGCGACGTGTATAATCGAGCATGTCGGAGGTCATCAGGCTCGATCGCTCGCCGCGCATCAGCGCCAGCTGGCAACGGGCATCGCCGATGACGGAGCCGTCGAGAGGCTCTGAAAGATTGCTGAAAATGAAAGGGTCAAAGCACCAGGTTACGCCGCCGTCGACCCGCTTGAGCGACATCCGGGCGATATGATCGAGGATATAAGCATTTTCCACGTCCTGCTGCGGCGATAGGCGAAAGCGCATCACCGCCTCCTCGACCGAGGCGATGATCCTGTTCGGTGACGAGCGCAAGCCCGGGGATGGCGTCTTGTCGGGTTCCTGGAAAATGCTGTCCGCAATGATGGCACCACCAAACCGTTGGCCCTCCGCCGCCATCGCGTGAGCAACCACCACGCCGCCGAAGCTGTGACCGATCGCGACTGGCGGCGTCGTGCTTTGGAACAGGCCAGCGGCTTCTGCGACCGCAACCACCTCGCGTCCGAACGTCCTCGTCGAATATCGGTCGCGCCAACCGGATCGACCCATGCCCGAGAGGGAGAGCGCCGCGACTCGCATCCTGCCGGCAAAGAACGGTGCGATGAAGCTCCACCAGTCGGCATGGGCGTTGGCGCCATGAACGAATATGAGGCCGGGCATGCCCGGCTCGCCCCAGCAGAGCATCTCAATGTGCGCCCCATCGATGTCGACGAAGCTGCGCTGCGGCTGCGTCGCTAGTGCAGCATCGAACCAAGGCGGTGCGGGGGGCCGTGTGCCGCCGAAGCGAGCCAACGGCCGTATATGCTCCTGCTCTGCGCCATCGCGTTTGAGCGATCCGTTACTTCTCGCGGCGGCCTCTGAGCCGATAGGATATGATCCCGCCATGCAATCTCCCGTCACGGCCTATCCTATCGTCCTGCGACCACCGAACTGTCAATCGCATAGGCGGTGATTTAAAATCTGAATTAGACTTAGCTTTCTTGGTGTTGCATAGGTGTTGCATAGAAGCTGGGTCTAGACGGCGCTTCCGATAGCCCGCACCATGTCAACATCGACCGCTCGATCCGGTGGATCGGGAAGGGGGAGGGTCTCGAATGAATGCGACGACAGCGCTGGTCGGTGAGGCGGAGCCGGCGGCCTTCGATCAGGCCGATCTCGATGCGCTGCGCGACAGCATCTCCAGCGTGCTGTCGGAGCAATGCGGCAGTCTTGCCGTTCATGCTTTCCTCGACGGCAAATCCGATCTCGATCGCCGTTTATGGCAACAGGCCGCCGAACTCGGCTGGTTCGGCATCGCCTTGCCCGAGCAATATGGTGGCCTGGGCATGGGCGCCCTCGCGCTGAGCGTGCTGCACAGCGAGCTTGGTCGATATACCGCGCCTGGATCTTTCATCGCGACGTTGTCCGCGGCGCAGGCACTGGTCGAAACCGCCAGCGACGACGTCAAGACTATCTGGTTGCCGCGTTTCGCCGCCGGAGAGATCAGCGCAGCCGTTCCCGTATCGATCGGCGAGGGCACGGCATTGGGCCGGATCGTGCTGCTTGGATCCGAGGACGCCGATATCGCGCTGGTGCCGGCCGCAGAAGGTCGCTGGGCCATGATCGATCTTGCCGGTGCTCAGGTGGAAAGGGCTGCATTCTGGGATCTGACGCGCGCGGTCATCGAGATCGACGTCAAGGGCCTCCCCTTGCTCGCGACCCTGCCGGCCGCAACGGGTACGGCACTGGAAAATGCGATGGCGCTGGCCGTCGCGGCCGACAGTATCGGTGGCGCCCGCGCGATTGCCGAGCAGACCGTCGATTATCTCAAGAACCGCCAGCAATTTGGCCGGGCGATAGCGTCCTTCCAGGCGATCAAGCACCGCGCCGTCGATCTTGTCGCGCTGGTTACGACAAACGATCATGTCGTCGCACAGGCCGCGGACATGGCGATCCGGGGCGATGTCGACGCCGCGCTATGGGCTGCGCTTGCCAAGGCGGAGGCTGCGGATGCCTTCGTCTTCATCGCAGCCGACTGCGTACAGCTCCATGGTGGCGTGGGCTTCACCTGGGAGTATGACTGTCATATTTTCCTGAAACGCGCGCGCTTCAACGAAATGCTGATCGCGCCCAACCCCCAGATGCGCGACCGCGCCTCTGCCGGCCTTGCCGCCTCCGTGCGCGCGGGACGGACGACCCTGGAGCTCCCTACGTCATGATCCTGGAGAAACAGCACGATACCGGGGCATTCCGCAGCGCGATCCGGGAATGGCTAGGCGACGTGGTTCCCGTGGGGTGGCCCGAGCGCATCGCCAAGGCCGAGCATCAGGAGTTCGAAGACTTCCAGCGCTGGTGGATGATCGAGCGCAACAAGGTCGGGCTCGCCGTTCCGCACTGGCCGGTCGAATATGGCGGCGCCGGGCTTGAGCTGAGCCACCAGATCATCCTCGCCGACGAAATCGCGCGCGCGGGCGCACCGACGATGCAGATGTACATCGTCTCACTGAATCATATCCCCGGAACGCTGATCCCCTTCGGCAGCGAGGAACAAAAGCGCAGATATCTTCCCGGCATCCCGCAGGGCGACGTGTGGTGCCAGGGTTTTTCGGAACCCGGTGCCGGCTCCGATCTTGCGTCACTCCGGTGTCGAGCGGAGAACAAGGGGGATCATTATCTGATCAACGGCCAGAAGATCTGGTCCTCCTATTCGATGCATGCTCGCTATTGCATCCTGCTCGCCCGCACCGATTTCAACGCGCCGAAGCATGCCGGCATTTCCTTCTTCCTGCTCGACATGGAGACGCCGGGCATCGAGGTCAGGCCGATCAAGCAATCGAACAGCCGCGCCGAGTTCGGTGAAATCTTCCTGACCGACGTCAAGATTCCAGTCGAGAATCTTGTTGGCAAGGAAAATGACGGCTGGAGGGTCTGTCAGGCGACGCTCGCGTCCGAGCGCGGCGTGCTCGCCTTCGAGGGCGCCGAGCGGCAGCGTTACGCGGTCGAGAAATATTATGCCGACGCGGTCAAGTCTGATGCGGCATGGTTGCAGGATGATCAGCTTCGCCGCGAGTTCATGAGCCTGTTTGCCGAGCTTCAGGGTAGTCGCCGCCTCATTCGCCAGCTGCTGCGGGAAAATGGAGACCATGACGGCGGGCACAGCATGACGCCGGCCTTCGTCAAGCTCACCGGAACAACGCTGCGCCAGAAGATTGCTTCGCTGATGGTCAAGATCGCCGGCTTCGAAGGCCAGCGTCTCCAGCTCGGTTCCGAGGATGCGCCCGAGCACCCGATGTTCGAGTTCATCTCGTCCTTCGGCGGCACCATCGCTGCCGGCACCAACGAGATCATGCGCAATATCATCGCCGAGCGCGGCCTGGGGATGCCCAAGGGCTGAGCTGTCCATTACCATATTCGGCCGCGCTCGACCGCGCCGCGAAGATCGATGAAGGACTATCCGACGTGAGCATTACGACGCCGGCCCCCGTGCCCCCCGGACCCGACTGCAAGGCCACGCTGCCAGCCGTCTTGCGCCAGGCGGTCGCGGCGCATGGGGACAAGGAGTTGTTCGTTTCCGAGCAGCGCCGGGTGAGTTTCGCCGAGGCGGAGCGCGAGTCCGCCGAACTCGCCCGGGGGCTCATCGCGATGGGTGTGGGCAAGGGGACGCGGATCGGCCTGCTGATGGAGAATGCGCCGGACTGGCCGATATGCTTCTTCGCCGCAGCGCGAGTGGGCGCGCTCGTCGTCACCCTGTCCACCTTCTACCAGGCGTCCGAACTGTCCTGGGCGATGCGGCACAACGACATCGATACGCTGTTGATCTCGGCGCGCTTTCTGAAGGCCGACTATGCCGAGCGGCTCGAGCGCGCGTTGCCTGGCTTGGCGGAGCAGCAGAGCAGCGAACTTTATCTGCCCGAGCATCCCTATCTGCGGCGGATCGTCATGTTCGGTGAATGCGATCGGCGCTGGGCGACCGGGGGAAAGGAGGCGATCCGTGCGGCCGCGGCCACCAAGCCGCAGATCGACGACGCGTTTCTCGAACAGGTGGAGGCCAACATCGCACCCGCCGATGACCTGATCATCATCTGCACGTCGGGCAGCACGGCCGAGCCCAAGGCCGTGCTGCACACCCACGGCGTCACCACCCGGATTTCCCATGAGTTCCTCGACTTCATGGATATGAGACCGGGCGATCGCAGTTATTCTGGCCAGCCGCTGTTCTGGATCGGCGGTATCAACGTCAACCTGATGCCGTGCCTCCTCCTTGGCGCCACACTGTGTTTCGCCCGGAGCCCCGCGCCCGACGACGTCATCGACCTGATCGAAACCGAGAAGGTGACGCGGCTTAGCATGTGGGCCGCGCAGGTCCACGGGATACTCGAGCGGGGGCAGGGGCGCGATCTCAGCTCGGTACGGACCGGCTGGCTCGAACCGCGCGATCCCTTCGGCGATGTCATCCCGGCCGATCGCCGCATGGCCAGCGTGATGGGCATGACCGAGAGTTTCGGGATGCACTCGATCGATATGACCTGGTTGCCCACTCCGGTCGGTAAGGGCGGCCATTGGGGACGCCATGTGCGCGGCATGGAGCGCAGGATCATCGATCCCGAAACGCAACAGCCATGCCCGCCCGGCGTCGAAGGCGAGCTCTATGTGCGCGGGTTTTCGATGATGCGCGGCTATTACAAGAAGGAGCGTGAAGAGACGTTCACCCGCGACGGCTGGTTCGCAACCGGCGATCTCGCCTACATCGACGCGGACGACTACATCTTCTTTACCGGACGCCGAGGCGAATTGATCAAGACGTCGGGCGCCAATGTCGCGCCCCGCGAGGTCGAACTTGCGCTCCAGCGATATACCGAGATCCGCGAGGCCATCGTGTTCGGTCTGCCCGATCCGGTGAAGGGCGAGATCGTCGTCGCGGTGCTGATCGCGCATTCGGACCATGCGATCGACCCGGCGGCGATCACCGCACGTCTGCGCAATGACATTTCCCCCTACAAGGTGCCGTCCCGGATCCTGGTGATGGGGTTCGACGACATTCCCCGGACGGGTTCGCAAAAGCCGCAAAAGCCGCAGCTCAAGTCGATCGTGCTCGAGCTGCTGGAAAAGCATTGAGAGAGGAACACCCATGAGCTTCGACTATGAGCCGCCGGTCGATTATTCCCGTTACGAAGGCCTGAAACTGGCTTTCGCCGACGGGATCGCCACCGTTACCCTGTCCAATCCCGGCAAGAAGAATGCCGTGACCCCAACGATGAGCCGCGAACTCACTACGATCTGGGAGGATCTGTGGCGGGATCCCGAGGTCAGAATTATCATCCTCACCGGCGATGGCGACGCTTTCTGCTCGGGCGTCGATATCTCGCAGCAGACCGCCCGGCAGGTTGGGCTGGCCGAAGCCGAGGTCGGCACCAGGCCGGTACGCACGCTCAACACCACGACCCGCCACGCGCGCAAGCATGTGATGGGCATCCTGGAGTGCGAAAAACCGGTGCTCGCCAAGGTGCGCGGGCCCGCCTATGGCATGGGCTGCAACATGGCGCTTGCCTGCGACATGGTATTCGTCTCCGAAAGCGCCCGGCTGTGCGATAGCCACGTCAAGATCGGCTTGGTCGCCGGCGATGGCGGCGTCCTGCTCTGGCCGCTCGCAGTCGGCATCCACCGCGCCAAGGAATATCTGATGACGGGTGAACCGGTGCCCGCCAAGGTCGCGGAAGATATCGGCCTGGTGAACCGCTGCCTGCCCGATGACGAACTGGACGCCCATGTCCAGCAGATGGCGGAGAGGCTGCGTGACCTGCCGCCCCACGCCGTAAACTATACCAAGGCATCGCTCAACATTGCGCTCAAGCAGATGACCCAATCGGCCTTCGAAGCCTCGCTTGCCTACGAGGTTTACACGATGGAGATGGAAGACCATCGCGAGGCAGGCTCGGCGTTCGTGCAGAAGCGCAAGGGCAACTTCACCGGGAATTGAGCTTGGAGTCACAGGCGAGCGATCACGGAGACGCCGCTCCGTCGATCGCCTGGCCCGCGTCAGGATAGCTCACAGCATAGCCGCGACCGAGACTAGTGGCCGGTCGGGCATGTGGCACTGGTGGTCTCTGACCTGCTGTCCGTTTTCTGGACCTTCTGAACTGGAAGCCTCCGGTTTAGAATTGAGGGACCGGAGCGGGGCAGGCTCGCGCCCGCCGATCTCCTCACGATGTTGCACATCGGCACGGACCGAACATTCCCGATTGATTATTTTCTAATCTCATTTCAAATCTTCCGCATCTATGGCAAGGCGTCACTGGGCGGGCGGAGGTCGGCGCCAGCGAGACTCGGCCGACAGCAGCATGTTAGGATCAGGCATAATGCAGGCACCAAGGGATACCGCCCTCACCAGGCTGCTGGGGATCCGATATCCGATCGTTCGGGGTGGCATGCAGAGGGTCGGTCCCGCCGACCTGGTCTCGGCCGGATCGAATGCGGGTCGGTTGCGGCGCCTGACCGGGATCACCCAGAACGGTCCTGAAGCTTTTTCCGTTGAGATCGCCAGCTTCCGGTCGATGACGCGGCAACCCTTGGCGTCAATCTGACGATGCTGTCGACGACGAACCCGCCGCCACGGATGTCGATGCAGTGCTTGAGTTGGAGAATCACGTCAGATGATCGGGCCTGCTCAGCGACAGTTTCGGGGAGGCCGTCCGCGCCTTTTCGAAAAAAGGCAGCTGCAATTCCGCCGATAATCCGCCTGGCCAAGCAAGGAGGCAAAGCCGCGTGACATTTCGCGACAGCCTTTTGGTGATCGGCGTGTGCCTGGCCTGGGCGATCAACACCGTCATCAGTTCGTTCGCGATCGCTCCGGGTGGACTCACCGCGCAGGGCCTGCCGCCGCTCTTCTTCGCGGCGCTGCGCTTTGCGGTGGTCGCGCTGTTCGCGGCATGGTGGCTCACGCCCATGCCGCCGCAGCCGCTTCGTATGTATGCGGTCGCGATGCTGATGGGCTTCGGCCATTTCGGCCTCACCTATGTCGGCCTGCAATCGGCCAGCACGGCCGCCGTAGGCATCGTGCTGCAGGCGGGGCCGCCGATGACGGTGATCCTGTCGGTCCTGCTGCTGGGCGAGCGGCTGACGGCAATGCGAGTCGTCGGTATCGTTCTGGCGCTCAGCGGTGTCGTGCTGACGGTGTTCGATCCCGGGCGTTTTCATTTTTCGACCGGCCTCGTCTACATCCTTGCCGGACAGTTCGCCTTCGCTGCGGGTTCGGTGCTGATGAAGAAGATGGCGGTCGTACCGCCGCTCCAGTTCCAAGCGTGGATAAGCGTCATCGCGGTTCCTTCACTCCTTGCGACATCCGCCTTGACCGAAAGCCACCAGTTTGAGCGGACGATGGCGGGCGGCTGGACACTCGGGCTGATTGCCCTCGGTTCCGGCCTGATCGCTTCGCTTTGGGCGCACACCTGTTTTTTCGGACTAATGCGCCGCTATGATGGGTCATTCATCGCACCGTTGCTTCTGCTGTCGCCGATCCTCACCGTGATCTTCGGCATAGCCTTTCGCGGCGATGCCTTCGGACCCAGGCTGGCGGTGGGCGCTTGCGCTGCCCTGCTGGGGGTATTCATCGCTACCCGGGACGCGCCCTCGAAAGGAAAGGGCGCGACGGCCGACGCGCTCGAGACCAATGTCGCGACCTGATTGCAAATCACGAAATCGGTACGGTCCTTGCGCGAGATCGTATCGGTGGCGACGGTGCCGCGCCTCGTGACGGGCCGCATCCGCACCCTGGAGGAAGCCGACAAGTTCCCGCGCGACTATGTCGCCGACCTCGACGTCGTCCGCAAGGCGCGGGAAGGCCGGGCCGATGAAGCGCAGCCGTGCATCGGCTGCAATCAGGGATGCTGGGGCAGGCACGAGCACGACGGCCGTTTCGGCTACACCGTCACATCGCAAAGAAGGTCCGCCAAGCTCAACATCGGCGACATCGCCTATTGGCTCGATCAGGAGTTCTATCGGCCCTGCGTCGATGTCCGGCTCACCCTTTGAACGAAGAAGCCGGCGAGCGGAACGCCGCCAAGCGCGTGCTCCATCGCCAATGCGATGTCGAGGCCGGGCCTCTTGCACGCTCGGGGGGGCGGCATCATCCTGTCATCGGGCCGCAAGAAATGCCGGCGCGCCTCCCTACCGGTTCGGCGAGGAAGATGGAGGCTGGTGCCGTGTTGAAACTGATGCTGTTGCCCGTATCGCCCTATGCCCGAAAAGCCTGGATCGTCGCGATCGAGAAAGGGCTGGAAGGCTGCATCGAGCATCTATCGATGAGCGCGCTAGACGATCCGCCGCCGCTGCTCGCGGCTAATCCGGTCGGCCTGGTTCCCACGCTCATTCGCGAGAACGGCGATCCGCTCTACGACAGCATCGTCATAACCGAATATCTCGACAGCCTGGACGGTTCGCCACGCTTTTACCCGCGCGACGGTGAAGCACGCTGGGACACGTTGCGCGCGCAGGCCCTTGCAGACGGAATGCTGGACGCATCGATTTCGATCCTGCTTGATCGCCGTCGGCCCGAGGGCCAGCGCTCGCCCGAATGGCAGGCCCGCTGGGTTGCGCGGATCGGCCGCGTCATCGACCAGATCGAAAAGGATACCGCCACGCTGGATCCCCGAGCGCTGGGGCTGGCCCAGATCGTCTATCCGGTGGCGCTCGACTATGTCCTGTTCCGGTCGATCATAGCCGACTGGCGCCCGAACCACCAACGCCTTGCCGACTGGTTCGCGACGGCGGCGGAACGGCCGTCGTTCCAGCGCACCGACCCGCGCCTCGCCGACTGACCCGAACCTTCCCCGGCACAGATTAATCCGGAGCGCGCGATGACCGACCTGCTACCCATTCTGAAGTTAGGGATCACGATCAATTTCGAAGCCCGGGAGGATCTGCAAGAAACTTTGGAGCGGCCTATCGCGACCGACGGGCCGCGCTTCCCGGCCGTGTCGATCGCGCGCGGCATACGGGAACTGAAGACGATGATGACCCAGGTCGCGCGCAGGGTGGGGGCAAGGATCGCTATGATTAACGCCGGGCAGGTCTTCGCATGACGCGAACGGCGGTCGTCACGGGCGCGGCATCGGGCATCGGAAGGGCCACCGCCGCCTATCTGGAAGCGCGTGGCGATCGGGTGATCCGGGTCGATATCGCGGGCGGCGACGTCACCGCTGATCTCGGCACTACCTGTTTAGTCCCGGCATTTGATGGTGCATTATTCAGCCAGGAATGGAAGGATGCACTGTGGGCCAGATTCTACACGGGAGCGCCCGTACGACAGCGGCGGTCCGTCGAGCGATACAGCATAGTCAAGAGAGCCTAAGGGTGCTGTCCAAGCGGTATGGGATCAACCAGAAGACCGTCGCCAAGTGGAAGAAGCGCACGGCAGTCCAGGATTTGCCAACTGGTCCCACCGATATTCATTCCTCTGTACTGAATATCGAAGAGGAGGCGATCATCGTTGCCTTCCGCAAGCACACGCTGCTGCCACTGGATGATTGCCTCTACGCCTTGCAGGCCACGATCCCACACCTGACGCGCTCATCCCTGCATCGCTGCCTGCAACGGCACGGGATCAGCCGGTTGCCTGAGGTGACGGGCGACAAGCAACCGAAGAGAAAGTTCAAGACTTACCCTATCGGCTACTTCCACATCGACATCGCCGAGGTGCAGACCGCCGAAGGCAAGCTACGACTGTTCGTGGCGATCGACCGCACCAGCAAGTTTGCCTTTGTCGAACTGCATCGGCAAGCCGGTAAGATGATCGCTGCTCAGTTCCTGCGTAATCTGATCGCTGCTGTCCCTTATGCGATCCACACCGTGCTGACCGATAACGGCATCCAGTTCACCAACATGGCGCACCACAAATACGCCTTCCACCACATCTTCGATCGGGTCTGTGACGAACACGAGATCGAGCACAGGCTCACGAAAATCAAGCATCCCTGGACCAACGGCCAGGTCGAACGGATGAACCGGACGATCAAGGAGGCAACGGTAAAACGCTATCATTATGACAGCCATGCCCAACTGACGGCCCACCTCCACGACTTCATTGGCGCATACAACTTTGGTCGACGCCTCAAGACAATGCGCGGCCTCACACCCTACGAATATATCTGCAAAATCTGGGCAAATGAGCCGGAACGGTTTATACTCAATCCGCACCATCAAATGTCGGGACTAAACAGCTACCGACGGACGATCGTTCGCCGTGTCCGAAACCCTGCGCCTGTCCGATGGCAAGCTCGACGCCGTCATCGCGTGCGCCGGCATCGCCTCACTTGATAGACCGCGCGTCCTCTCGATCAACCATTTCGGCGCGGTCGCAATGCTGACCGGACTGCGGCAGGCACTCGAAGCGGCGGAGGCACCGCGCGCGGTGGTGATCTGCTCGACGGCCGGCTTGATGCCGGTCGACGCCGAAACAGTGGCGCGCGCGGTTGCGCTCGATGAAGAAGGCGCCCGCGCCGCCGCCGCCGCGGCGCCGATCCTCGCCTATGCGTCGTCCAAGCAGGCGATCGCCCGCTGGATGCGGCAAAGCGCAGTGTTGGCGCGATGGGCAGGCCGGGGCATTTTGCTCAACGGCATCGCGCCGGGCGGCGTCCACACCCCAATCCTCGCGCCCAATCTGGCGACCGAAAAGGGCCGCAAAATCCTCGCGCGGTTCAGCCCTATCGTGCTTCCGGACTTCGCCCAACCCGAAGATATCGCCGCCTTCATCGGCTTTCTTGCGGGCCCGGAGAACCGCGTCATGGTGGGCCAGGCACCCTTTGTGGATTGTGGCACCGAAGCCTTGCTGCGGGATGCCAATGCCGTATGGTCACCGATTAAGTCTTCCATCTGACGGAACTCGGCGCGGTCCCGCGGGATTCAATGCGGATCGTCGCCACGATCGACGTTGAAATTCGGCTTGCGGCGCGGCTTGGCGACGAAGGCGGCAGCCCCCTCGCGCGCATCTGGATGATGGTCCGAAATGGCGGTGCGTGCCGCAATGTCCATGCCGGCCTGCTCGAAGGTGAGATCCGCAGCGGCATCGATAGCATGTTTGAGCAGCCGCATTGCGACCTGCGGCCCCTCGGACAATTCCCTCGCCAGCGCCATCGCCTGGTCCATCAGCGCCTCGGGCTCGGCAAGTTCGTGCACCAGCCCCATATCGAGCGCCTGCTTGCCGGTGACGATGCGGCTGCGGAGCAGGAAGTCCTTGGTCTTGGCGACGCCGAGATTCTGGACGAGCAGATAATGGCCGCCTTCGTCGGGAAGATAGCCCATCCGCAACGTCCCCGAACCCAGCTTGGCGCGCGGCGTCGCTATCCGAAAATC
Source organism: Sphingobium sp. (assembly GCA_051305835.1). Taxonomy (GTDB): domain Bacteria; phylum Pseudomonadota; class Alphaproteobacteria; order Sphingomonadales; family Sphingomonadaceae; genus Sphingobium. The sequence continues at coordinate 7,370 of JBPPMC010000193.1, read as the reverse complement.
GCAGGCCAGTGCCAGCGACAGGCCGGACTGGATGCAGAAACCGTCGACTGCAGCGATCGTTATCTTGTCGAGCGAGCGCACCGCGCGGTTCATGTTTTGTGAAATGGTGCGCAAAGAGTTGTAAGTCGACAGGCCGTCATGCCGATGTCGATCGATGCGCTGGGACGCCGCGTGCTCCCAACTGCGATCGCGCTCTTCGGGTTTGCCGAAGTTGTCGCCCGCGCAGAATACCGCTCCGCCGGTGATAACGACGACATCCGCCTCGTTGTCATAGGACAGCTGGGTCATCGCCTCGACCATGTCACGCTTCATCGCCCAGTCGAATCCGTTCAACTGGTCCGGACGGTTCATGGTGATGACTGCGATCCGGTCGCGGATTTCAAGCGTGAAGCCGGCGAAACGAAGGTTCACAAGCGGTCCTTTCCTGGGAAGCGGCCTTTTGGCACTCCCGCCGCGGTAGCAGTTCAAAAATAAATTAGAAAGTATAAATAGTGGGAGTTTGAAATCCGGATGAGATCGTGTTGTGCGGATCTTGACGATCTGTCAGGGCTTGCGCTACCATCGTATTGGCGATGATTATGCGCCGCTGGTCCTCGGCGCTTGCCTCGCTACGCGGCTTCGCTGATCGCGGCGTGAAGCAATGGGAGAATCATCATGGTCGCCGTCATCGCAACCTTTACCGTCGCGGACGGTCAGGCGCCTGCTTTCGAGAAGATCGCGCGGACGCTGGTGGAAGAAACCCGCGCCAACGAACCGGGCGTGCGGCTCTATACGCTCACCCGCTCGAAGCGGCAGCCCAACCAGTTCAAGATGATCGAGCTGTATGATGGCAAGGACGATTTCAAGGCCCATGGCGCAAGCGCTTGGTTTCAGACCGCCTTCGCGCAGATGAAGCCGCTACTGGCCGAAGACCCGGTGATAGAGATCCTCGAACCCATCGTCTGAAGGGGGCGGTGGCGAAGAATCTCCTCACGCACCGGCGAAGGCGTGAGAATATCGTGCTGATCGAGATGCTGGCCGAGCGTTGGTGCTGCCGTGCCGCCCGACTGCGTGGAGATATTTAAGAGCATTCCAGTCGAGCATCGTGGTACTTATGCATTTCTGCGGCCCCCAATAGTCTAGCTGTTTGGACGGTCCCTCTTATGACATATTGAATGCCTCGCTCCGAGACGGGAGATTGCAATGATCATGCGGGTCTTTTCTGCGCTGTTGCTGCTTTTCGCGCTCGCCGGTTCCGCTCGCGCCGACGTGATCGAAAGCTGGATCGCCATTGCCGATCGCGGCCCGGACGGGCGTCCCGTTCCGCCTCCACTGCAGGGACAGAATGAGCGCACCACGCCGCCACTCGTCGCGCTCGCCATGTTTGAAGCGGTGAACGCGATTGACTGCAGGTACGAGAGTTACCTCAAGCTGCCGGTGGCGGACCACCAAGCGTCGCAGGAGGCTGCTGCTGCGTCGGCGGCCCATGACGTGCTTGTCCGCATCTATCCGTCCCGGGCGTCGAGCTTCGACGAGGCGCTCTTCCTGACGCTTTCCACAGTGTCGGTCGGTGCGTCCCGGGAGGCTGGCCTCGCGATCGGGCGCAGGGCTGCGGCCGCTGCGCTTGCCCGATCTCTGTTCTCGGGGCCTGAGCCGGTCCCCTATCGCCCCGCTGGCGAGGTCGGCCGCTTCGTTCCGCCCGTCCTCCCCGCCTTCGCGCCCTGGTTCATGCGCGCTCAGCCATTCTTCCTGAAGAGTTGGGACGAAGTCCTGCCGGGGCCTCCCTCCGCCCGCGCTGACGAGCGAGCGCTACGCCCGCGACTTTGACGAGGTGCGCCGTATCGGAGGCAAGGGGAAACCCGGCGCGACCGCGGAGAGCAAAGCCCTTGCCGAATATATCTCCGGCTTCACCGTCGATCCCACCGTTCATCGCATCGCCGCTACCAAGCCGCGGCTGGTCGACCGTGCGAAGCTGTGGGCGTTAGTGCGCAGGGCGGGGCTGGAGGCGAACGCAGCCATTGCGCAAGCCAAGATGCGCTACATGAGTTCGCGTCCGCTCAGCGCGATCCGTAACGCCGATCAGGATGGCAATCCGGCGACGGAACGCGATCCGGTTTGGGAGCCCGTAATGGGAACTCCCAACCATCCGGAATATCCATGCGGCCATTGCGGTTTCTCGGGCGTCTATGCGGGGGTCCTCGCCGTCGAGACGGCAGGTCCGATAGAGATCGCCGGCAACTCCTTGGCTACGCCGGTGACGATCACCCTTGCCGATTGGGACAGCATCTGGACGGCTGACGGCCCTGTGGGACCGACAAGCACCAGTTAAAGATCGGCTGGTCGCTTGTCCAATAGGGTCGGAACCGCGCCTTTACCTGATAGATATTCTCTTCGCTGTACGACCGCACTCAATGTTGCAGCGTTGCGAAGGCTTCGATACGGGCCGCGTGCTCATATTCTAGTACTGCCAGCCTGTGTTCGTACATTGCGATAATGGCCTCATGAACGTGTCGAATGCGTGGATCATCCGCTGCCTCCGCCATGGCGCGGCAATGTTGAACACGACGGCGGTAAAAGCTGGCTGCGTCGTTCATCGTGTCCGCTCCTAAGCCCCCCGCCTGAGTCGTTTCGTTTTCGCAAATTTATCACGGCGCGGCATAGGCCGCGAGGATCGTCGTACCCAGTTCACTGATATAAGTTAGGCTGCGTTATTGTCTCTTAAATCCCCACAAACCTCCGGATCACCTCCTTCCCCGCCGATCCCGGCGATGCCACAATCTCAAAAACACCATAAGTGGCCAGGATGATTGCATTGTTTGCAACGGCAGCAGGTGATTTCGCAATTGCACGATGGCATTGGCTAATAGAAAAGGATCTCGCCTTTCAGGCATCCTCTCCTAAAACTTTCAGGCTGGTCTTCGGACCGGCCCTTTTTTTGTCTAAAGGTTTCCGCCAAGGAACGTTCCTGCGGCGGCGGCTGATAAAGCTTTGGAGCGGATGCGTCGGCTAAGACCGACGGAAGCCGGCTGTCGTGGAGGGATTGAGCGTCACTCCTACGCTGCTCTCTCTCCCCTTGATTCTTGCGATCGGACGCATGTGCCAGTCACATCTTTCTTGTAGCCGCTGCACTAAAATTTTGCAGCGCACAATTATTACCATTGACCGATTTCATAATATCGATGACATTCTGGAACGTCGCAAAAGCGGGATATTCCAAACTCGGTGCTCATCAGCTCGAAAAGGCTGAAGCCGCGTATTTTAGGGGCTGCAATGGTGCAATCATCAATCTCTGGTTCGGCCACGTCAGGTAATCGCGGCGCAGCAACGCGCAACGCCTACCCCAATGGAGATCCCGCTGCATCGTATAATCCTCCGGCTGCCCGCAATACCGATAGCGCCATTCCGCTGCGCCGCAGCATGCCCATCGCGCATAATTATCAGTGCGATGGTCCAGCGCCCGGAACGCTGGCGTTCAGGTGGACCTACGGTTCGAACGTGGCCGCCAAGAACAAGGATCCGCGCGTTCAGGTGGTGCAGTATAACGAAGATACCTTCGTGCTGCGGCAGAACGTTTGTGTCCATTGGGAAGCGCCATTCACCTATCTGCTGTTCGGCAATGCCGGTGCGCTCCTGATCGACACCGGCGCCACGGCGGACGCGCGCCATTATCCCTTGCGCGAAACGGTGGACGCGATCATCCAGCGATGGGCGCAAGCACGCGGTCGGCGCAAGGTTCCGCTGACCATTGCGCTGACTTCCGGCGAGGACACTGCGCAAAATCAGGGATTGGTGCAGTTTGCCGGGCGTGCGGACACCGTCATCGTCCCCAAACCGCTTGCAGTGATGAAGCGGTTTTACGGACTGGCGCGCAACTGGCCCACTGGCACCGGCAAGATCGACCTGGGGGATCGCGTGGTCGAGGTCATGCCGACACCGGGCACCCACAAGGATGGCGTCAGCTTCTACGATCCCTATTGCGACCTGCTTTTCACCGGCGACTTCCTGTATCCCGGAAAGATCAACATCGGCAACGACCGGGACTTCATCACTTCGCTCGAACGGATGAAGGTTTTCGCGGCGACCCATTCGGTCAAATGGATCCTCGGCGGGCATATCGAGATGATGTTCGCGCCGGGGCGTTACTATCCCAGGTTCGCAACGTACAAACCTTATGAACGCGTGCTGGAAATGGACTCTGGGCTGATCGATGAAGTTCTGCGCTATGCGCGTGAGGTGCAGGGCAAGGACATGATGCTCATCCGGGGCGATTTCGTTCTCTACAACGGTGTCAGCCCCGACCAGCGGACGAAGGTCTGGCCGGACGACCTGCCCAAGATCAACCCGCCGCGACCATTTTGATCGACAGAATCAAGGAATCAGCCATGGATCGCCGCACGTTCCTTTCCTATCCGACGGCCGTAGCTGCCTCGGGCATGCTCGCCGGAATTGCCGATGTCGCCTTGGCCGCGACCCGGCCGCCGCCGATCGCCTTCAAGGCGAATGTTCCTGCCAAGGGCGCCTTTCCGGCCAAGTGGATCTGCGGTTCGCCTTCGTGCATGGACAATGTGGATCCGCCGGTTCAGGTGCATTGGTATAATCCACACACTGCGATCCTGCGGCAGAACAAGGCCTACAGCTATGAGGCTCCGTTCGCGCCGCTCTATTTCGGCAACGATCGCGTTCTCCTGCTCGATGAAGGTTTCACCCAGCTCCGCAATGACTGGGATCTGCGCGGGGTCGTGGACACATGTATCGAGGAATGGTGCGGCCGCAACGGACGCGATCCGGCCAGCATGGAATTGCTCGTCGCTTTCAGTCACCTGCACGATGATCATTACGCCGCAACCAACCAGTTCGCTGACCGTCCAAGAACGCGGTACATGGGTCTGACGCATGAAGAGATGGTCGGGTTCTGGGGCATGACCAACTTCCCCGAGGAGCGCGTGACGCTCGACTTGGGCGGGCGTGAAATCCTTATCTGGGGATCGCCCGGACACGTCGTTTCGGAATTCGCCTATTACGACAGCTACACTCAGATCCTGTACACCGGCGACATGTTCTATCGCGGGCGCTGCTACATCAGCTTCTGGGATCCCTGGTTCGCCAGCATGAAGCGGCTGATCGACTTCTGCGACACGCATCCGGTCAGTCATGTGATGGGCTGCCATGTGGAGATGAGCAAGAATGGAGAGGATTATGCCTATGGCCTGACCTATCAGCCCGACGAAGCGCCCGTCGAGATGACCGTCCAACAACTGCGCGAGGCGTTCGAATTTGCCAAGACAATAACGAAGCCGGGGATTTACTACACTGGCACCGTCTTCCTGTGCAACCAGACGCGCGGGACCACGACGATCGACAAGAATCCGTACAGATACGACTGAAGGTCGTTATACGGTTACGGCTATGTCCGGACGGTCAGATGAAGCGCGGTCGACTGACGAGGCTTTATGGATCACAGGTTCCGTAGCGAGCTTCCGGAGACGCGAGCAGCTTTGTTCTCACGATTTGTACGGAACACTGGCCTTCGACCCTTCAATCAAAAACCAACGTCCTTTCCTAATATGCCGCACCCCAACTGGAGCCTGTACCGATCTCTACCCTAAATGGCGCATCCGTCCCGAGGCCGGGTAGCGTTATCGGCTGGCGGAACAGTTTATACCAGCTTTAACGCAGGTTGCATCTAGTCGGGCCGTTGACTGTTAATATGGCTGTTCCTCAAGCCTTGGTTCCGTGGGTTATGCCGCACTATCGCTTCCATCTGTGCGACCCGATCGGCTACGTCGAAGACTTCAGCCGACTAGACCTTCCTGACGTGGACGCAGCCAAATGGCATGCTTTGCTGCCGCGCGGTCGATCATGTGCGAGGGGCTGTTGTTCGGACGAGTTTCGATCGTGACCGGGAGGGGGTGAACCATGCCTGTTGTTGCAGGTGAAGATCGCGGTGTTGAAGTCGGCGACGTTGCTAAGCGCCACCAACCACGAAAGCTGATGTTCCGGCCATCGGGCTTGATCAGGGCGTCAAATTCCAATGTTCCAAGCGTCTGTTCACATGCCCGCGTGAGGCCGACAGCCTCTGCAATCTGTGAGCATCTCGGCGGCCTACGTTGATCACCCATGCGCGAAACACGGATGCCTCAACGAGAATAAACCATACCCGCACGTACTATTTCGAGGTTCTCTCTGACGAGGTTGCACATGCGTTTTCAGCGTGAGGCAGGTTGTGGGGGAATGGAAGCAGGCGCTCAGACGTTCGGGTCGTGAAGCTATGCCGAATACGGCTTGGCACCGGGAACCCGTGAACGTCATCAGAAACACCCGGGATCACCTTGGCCGTGCTATGACCAAGGTGATCCTGGGGAGATGAGATCAGGGCATACCAACTTGAGCTTGAGACGCCTTGCCTTCATCAAGTAGTCCAACACCGAGCTTAACCTGCGGCCGATTACCGAACCACTTGTTCCCCTCCAGCGCTTGCTGTCGAAGCGCCGCCATTTGCCGCTTATGGCTGACTTGGTCTTTTGCAAAGAGGAGCATCGCCTGGTATTTCTGGGTGCTCAACATGCCGTCCGGCAGCGGGTGAAGCGAAACGACTTCTCTGACGGCTTTGAGGGCCGCACGATCGAGCTGTTTTGATCCTGATGATTTCAGCAGTTTTACGTCGGAAGGGGCTCCAGATTCACTGCAGAGGAATTTGACGGTGACAACACCCTCTCTAACCTGCCCCGCCCCAAAGTCCGGGTAATCGAGTCTCTGGTCAACCAATGTTGTTATGTGTTTGGCCCATTTGGCGAGCGTAAGCGGCGTAGCGGAAGCGTGATCCAAGTGACGTGTACCCGCTAGGGCAGCGGTTGGGGCAAGCATCAGGGCGGAGGCGGCAGTCAGGGCTTTGACAATGTGTTTCATCTTCGATCTCCTGCGTGTGAGGATGATCGGCCGGGGCGTGAGGGCTGGCGCATGTCGACGTCAAGTCGGCCCGCTCACGGTCGATAGGGTGCGCAGATACTGAGTTGCAAGTCAGCTTCCGCCCCCGGCGCGGCCATAGACCCCTGCAACAAAGTTTCAACTTACCGACTCATGAGCGGGTTTTTATTGCCGTTACAGTAGTAACATCGATTATATTGTTACTTGATTTATCGGAGGTCCGGGCGAAGGAGCAGACCGACATCCAGTTCCAGCACCCAACACGACACCGCGCCGGTCATCCTCCTCCGTGCGATGCGCCAGTGTAAGCGCAAAGACCTCCCCACATTTTCGTAGGCGCTGATCTGGCTATGTTTCGCCCTCGTCTGAGGGGTATCGTAGTGGCCGATGATATAAGAACATTCGAAACAGGTTTCGAAAGGCAGGAGGGCCATCGGCCCTCGCGTATGGACGTCATTCCAGCAGGG
>JBPPMC010000170.1:0-38777 GCA_051305835.1 Sphingobium sp. | reverse complement strand
GCCCCAATCGGACATGACCCAGCCCTTGTAGTTCCAGTCGCGTTTCAGGATGCCATTCAGCAACGCGTCGTTTTCGCAGCCATAGTCGCCATTGATCTTGTTATACGCGCACATGACGGAGGCTGGCTTGCCGCGCTCGATTGCGATCTGGAACGCGAGGAGGTCACTTTCCCGGAGCGCAACGGGATCGATCCGCGCGTCGAGAACGTGCCGCCCGGTCTCCTGCGCGTTCAATACGAAATGCTTGACCGTGGAAACGATGTGGTTGCTCTGCACGCCAGCGATCGCTTCTCCACCCAATATGCCTGCGAGCAGCGGGTCTTCGCCCAGATATTCGAAATTGCGCCCGTTCCACGGATCGCGCGTCAGGTTGATCCCGCCCGCCAGCAACACGTTGAACGTCTTGGCGCGGGCCTCCGCCCCGGCCATGGCTCCGCCAGCGCGCGCCAGTTCAGAACTGAAGGTCGCGGCCGTTGCGAGACCCGCAGGCAAAGCGGTCGCGGTATCGCCCTTGCGCTGCTCGATCTGGTTAGCGACACCCAGGCTGGCGTCGCTTTCTTTCAGCGCGGAAATGCCAAGGCGGGGGATGCCGGGTATGTGCCCCGCCGACTGGATCATCCCCATTTCCATGAAGGGCTTTGCCATTGGCGGGAAATAGCCGTGGACGAGGCTGATCTTTTCGTCGGTCGTCATCTTCGCGACCAATTGCGCGGCGCGGTCTTCTGCGCTGGGCGTGATCGCGCTCGATGCCTTGCGTGCCGGCTGGGCGCTGGCCGCGACGGATAACGTGGTCGTGGCGAGCATGAGGGCGAGCGACAATTTTTTCATGGAACGGTGTTTCATCCTCAGGCAGCGCGCTTTAGTTCGTCGAGCAACTGGCGATGGAGTGGAAGAGCGGCGACGGCCTGGTCGGCGGCGCGGCGGACCCGCAAGAATGCTTCGCTGGCAGTCGCGTCATCGGCATGGAGCCGGGCAACCGCAGCAGGATCGGTACGGAACCCCATCCCGTACAGGATGAACTGCCAGCTTGCGGGCAGAAATGTCTCATGATCCATGACGAAATCGAAGCGTGAGGGTGGCCGGTGCCGCCATTGCGCGAGTTTGTCCACCAAACCTTCGGGCCAACTCGATCGATCGCTATTGTCGCGCCAATAGGCCGTGTCGCGCCGCCCACTAATGCAATAATGGAGCTTCAGAAATTCCACGATCGCTGCGAAGCGTCCAGTCATCAGGCGGTTATAACTGCGCGATGCCGCCGCCATGGCGGCTCCGTCGAGATCAGGCGCAGCGAGGAAATCGCCGATCATGCGCGCCGTCACTTCGATCAGCATGATGCCAGTCGATTCCAGTGGCTCGAAGAAGCCCGCCGAGAGGCCCACGGCGGCGCAATTGCCAATCCACTGCCTCTCGCGATAGCCCGTCTCGAACCGCAATTCGCGGAACGCCAGATCCTTGGCATCAGGCCCGGCATAATCGCGCAGCACCTGCGCTGCGGCGTCGCCGTCGCTGTGGCTGCTGGAATAGACATAGCCAATCCCCCGCCGCCCGCCGAGACCGATATCCCATGTCCAGCCTGCTTCATGCGCAGTCGCCAGCGTATAGGGGCGGATCGGGGTGTCCGGAGCCGGATGCGGCACTTGCACCGCCAGCGCGCGGTCGTTGAATAAAGTGTCGCTGCAACTGCGGAATGTCGACTTGAGCGTCTGCCCGATCAGCAGCGCACGGAAGCCCGAGCAATCGATGAAGAAGTCGCCCTCGATGGGTGCGCGTCCGTCGTCGGGGCGGACCGCCGATATGTCGCCGTGTTCATGCTGGTCGACACCACCGATGGTCGCCTCGATCCGCTCGACCCCATTGCCGGTCGCCAATGTCCGCAAGTAACCGGCGAAGCGGACGGCGTCGAAATGATAGGCGTAGTTCATTGGCCCGGAATAGGCGGGATCCTCGGCGCGCTTCGGCGCACGTCCGGCCCGGATGACATGCCCTTGAGCAGTCACTGCATCGGCAAAGGCTGGCCGCCGTGGTTCGCCGTCCGCCTTGATCCAGTATGGGAGCAAACCCGGTTCGGTGCCACCAAACGGCAGGTTGAAGGGGTGGAAATAATCATCGGCATTGCTGCCCTGAGTCGCGCCGCCCGTCCAGTCGACGAAGCGCACGCCCTGCTTGAAGCTGCCATCACTTGCTTTGAGGAACGCCTGCTCTTCCGCACCGATCGCGGCGAGCGTATCCCGGATCGTCGGGAAGGTGCCCTCCCCCACGCCGATGATACCGATATCCGCCGACTCGATCAGCGTGATCCGCCAGCCCTGCGTCAGCGTGCGCACCAGATAGGCCGCCGTCAGCCAGCCTGCGGTCCCGCCGCCTACTAATACGATCCGGCGCGTCATGGCGTCACCTCCAGCGTACCCAAATGGGCTATTGGGAGAGAAAGGCGGCCATTGTCCGCGTGCAGACGAACGATGGCCGCCCAGGTGTCACGCATTGCGGCGTGACGCGGGGGAACAGTTAGAACCGGGCCTTGGCGCGAACGCCCCAAGTGCGCGGTGCCTGCATCACCGAGAGGAACACGGGCGTCGTCGGCGCACCGAATGATCCGGTGCCGGTGCGAATGCGCTTGTCCTCGATATTCTGGACAAAGGCCTCGACCGTATATTTGCCGCCCGGCGCTTCGAAGCGGATGGCCGCATCGGAGCGGAAGAACGCCTTCTGCCGATCGAACCCGCCGCCATAAATGCCGCGCGGCGTTCCGCTGGTATTGGCGTTCACGAATGGATTGCCGTCACCGTTGAAGTAGCTCAGCCAGCTTTTCGCCTCGTAATGGGTGGTGACGCGCGGCGTGATACGGGCGCCGCTCGCCATGACGAAATCATGCTCATAGGTCGCCGTGCCCGAGAAGCGCGGTGCGTGAGCCAATTCATTGCCCTTCAGTTCCACGATCTTGCCGAGGTCCGAGGAGTTGTAGATGCGCCCGTCGACGCTCTGCAATTCATCCAGCTTGGTCTTCTGGAACGTGCCGGCGAACTGGAAGCGATCGGTCGGCGTGATGCTCCAGGCGAGTTCCGCCTCGATGCCGTAGGATGTCGCGCCCTTGGCATTCTGCGTGACCAACTGGCTCGACGTGATGTTGCCAGCGGCGTCACGGAACGTGACTGCCTGATTGACCTGATAGCCCTTGAAGTCGCTATAATAGGCCGCGACATTCAGCGTTGCCTTGTTCCCGAACAGCCTGGATTTCAGGCCTACTTCATAGTTGGTCAGCGTTTCAGGATCGGTGAGCATGCCGCCGTCCTGAATATTGCCCGATTTGAAGCCCGTGGAGAGGCTTGCATATCCAAGCATGCCCGGTGCCAGATCGGCATCGACGCGGCCAAGATACGTGAACTTGTTCCACTTGCCCTTCACGTCATTATTGGAAATGCCGAAGCCCGGAAGCAGCGTGACCAGTTCCGCCGCGCTGGCGTCGGGATATGCACCGAAGATGCCTGTGGTGCATCGCCCGCCCGGCAGTCCGTCCGCTGCTGAACATCCCGCGCCGGAGAATGTGACGTTGCGACCGCCAATATCTTCCTTCTTGTCATCGGTATAGCGAACGCCGCCAGTGACGCGGATAGCATCGTTCACATGCCAGGTGGCTTGACCGAAGCCTGCCATGGAGTCGATCCGGCGGTTGGCCTGAATGAAGCTGCCAGCCCAGCCGAAGGTGCCGTTCCGATAGCCATTACGAATGTCGATATCGAAGCGGATCACATTCTTTTCATGGCTGTAATAAGCGCCCAGGATCCAGTCGATTTTGTTATCGCCAATAGATTTCAGCTGAATTTCGTGGCTCTGAAATTCGAAGCTGGACGACAAAGTGCGGTTTTCCTGAAACGCGCCGCCGGGCAAGCTGTCACTGAGTGGAGGCAATGTACCCGCATCGGTGTCCGTGTTGCTCGCGCCCTTGATCTTCTGATAACCGGCAATGTAGGAAAGCTGGACGCCATCGGTGATGTCATAATCGATCGCGCTGCGAATGTTGACGGAAGAGCGATTAGTCTCCGGCGCGGTATCCGACAGGGTCGACCAGAATTTCTGGCCTGCGCGCGGGTTCTGCATCAGGCCGATTACCGGTGCGCCAGTATCCTTGTAGCCTTCCACATTGAAGTTCCAGGTCAGGCGATCAGACGGCTGCCACAGCAGGCTGACACGACCGGAAATCTGGTCTGCGGCATAGTAGCGCTTGCCCGAGGTAACAAACGCCGAGGGATCGACGCCCGCTACCCGTGGCGGCTGCTGATACTTCACATAGCCATCATGCTGGTCCGTGATGGCCGACAGGCGCACGGCCAATGTATCCGTGATCGGAATGTTGAGCGCGCCGCGAACCCCCAGGCGACTGAACGATCCCGCAATGCCCTCGACATAGCCGGAGAATTCACCGAGTTGCGGCTTTGCTGTCGTCAGGTTGAGCGCGCCGACCGTGGCGTTACGGCCGAACAACGTGCCCTGCGGACCGCGCAATACTTCCACGCGCTCCATGTCGTACATCAGCACGACGGCACCCTGCGCACGTGGCGAGTAAATGCCGTCAACGTAAATGGCGACTTCCGGATCAGCGACTTCAGTATAGGCGCTGTCATTGCCGATGCCGCGCAAGGTCAACAGCACAGCGCCCTGGTCGCCCTGCTGATTAAATTGCAGCGAGGGCACGAAGCGCGCCAGATCGGTCACGTCCTTCACCTGCTGGCGGTCAAGCGTTGCCTGCGTGAAGGCGGATACGGCGATCGGCGTGCTTTGCAGCGAGGTTTCGCGACGTGTCGCCGTAACGACAATGTCGCCGAAACCGGGATCTGCCTGCGGAGCGGCTGCCTCGGTCTGCGCCATGGCCCCCTGAGTCCAGAGCAATGCCATGCCCAGTGCCGTGCCGACGGAAAAAATGCCCTTATATGTCATCAAACTCTCCCTGACCGATCGTCTGAAGCAGACAGCAAAATACATTCCGCACACCATGTAGATAGCGGCCCATTTCACCGTGCAACGACGACGTTATTCAGCGCCTTACCTTGAGTAGACAGGCAAACTGCAATCTGTTGTTTTCTGAAAGATAGTTGCGGGCGATCTACGCCCCGTGATTGTCACCAATCAACTTTCCTCCTCCATATTCCGAGACTCACTGTTCTCTTGATAACTGCCTTTAAGCAGATGTTGAGAACGTTCACAACATAAAAGTTGCGGCAGAATACATTTGATCGTTACGCCGCCGACAGCTAGGGCTGAACTGGTATTTAACGGGAAGTCATAGCCGTAATGAAGTCGATCACGATCAGGCATGTTGCTCAGGAAGCCGGCGTTTCGCTTCAGACGGTCTCGCGCGTGATAAACGATGGACCAAATGTGACGGATGCGCTGCGAACGCGCGTGCGTGAAGCCATCGACAAGCTGGGTTATGTGCCGAACATGGCCGCACGGCGCATGGGTGGCTCGAAATCCTACCTGCTGATCGCATTCAACGATCGCGAGCCGACGCTGGAAAAATGGCGTGGCGGGCGCGGCAGTGATTGGGTCGCGCAGATGCTTCTGGGCGCGATCCCGGCGTGCGAGCGGGACGGGTATCACTTGCTGCTGGAACTGATCGACGGCAACGCGGCGGACCTGCATCAGCGCGTCGACGCCGTCATATCGTCGCTGCGGCCCGATGGCGTAATGCTGACTCCGCCGCATTCACAGGACAGCGCACTCATCGACCAACTGGAGCGGCGCAACGTGCCCTATGCCCGCATCAGTCCCGGCGAAGGCGACACGCGCGGCATCTGCATAGAGATGGATGAAGTTGCGGCGGCCGCTGCCGCGACGCGCCACTTGCTTGCGCTGGGCCATCGCAGGATCGGCTTTCTGGCGGGCAGCGCGGCCTATGCCGTCAGCACGCAGCGGGTCGAGGGGTTTCGCTCGGCGATGAACGATGCGGGCGCCGCCATCATGCCGGAGTGGATACAGGAAGGCGAATTCAGCTTCGAATCCGGCGTGGCTGCTGCCGACCGGCTTTTGTCCTTGGCCCCCCGCCCCACGGCCATCATCGCGAGTAGCGACGAACAGGCGCTGGCCGTGCTGCATCGCGCCAAGGCGGCCGGGATCGCCGTGCCGACACAATTGTCGCTCATCAGCTTCGACGACACGCCGCCCGTGCGCTATAGCCTGCCGCCGTTGACGGCTATTCGTCAGCCGACCGCCGCCATGGCCGAACGCGCGGCGACAATGCTGATTGCGCAGCACGGTAGCGATGACGAAGTCGCGTCGCTGGAGACCCTGCCCTTCGAACTTGTCGTGCGGTCATCGACGGTCTCAGCCCGAGATGACTAGCGCGCTGCGGCGCTTCCAGTGGCTTTATCCCTTCGCCAACATCGGGGCCACGGTCGCCTATCTCCCGCTGCTCACGCTGATCGTGCCGCTGAAAGCTGCAGAAATTGCGGGCGCGGGCAAGGTGACGCTGCTGAGCGAAGTGCTGGTGGCGGGCGTCATCATGGCGACATTTGCCAACATCGCGGGCGGCATGGCGAGCGACTGGAGCCGGGCGCGAGGCGGTACGCGCTTGCCGTGGCTATGGGCAGGATTGATAGGCAGCGGCCTGTCCTATGTGGCGATTACTGTGGCAGATACGCCTCAGGCATTGATCCTCGGCGTCGTGCTGTTCCAGCTTGCGTTCAACATCCTCTACGGGCCGTTGGGCGCGCTTCTGGCCGACATAGTGCCCGACCGGCTGAAAGGTCGCATGTCGGCCTATATCAATCTCGCCTTTCCGCTCGCCTCGCTGGTCACTGCCGCCGTGAGTTCAGCGTTTTTCTCCGGCAATATGAGCAGGATGTGGGCGATAGCTGCAATCGCGACATGTCTTATCGTGCCATTGCTCGTCATCGTGCCGACGGTCGATCCAGAGGGATATGGCGACGAGAATGTTCCGCCGGAGGGAATGAAAGAGGCGGTCCCGGCTGTTTCCGGTGCGTGGCAGCGCTTCATCAACCTGTGGATAGCCCGCTTTCTGGTGCAGATGTCGGGGACGGTGGTGCCGTCCTATTTCCTCTTCTATCTACAACAGCGACTTGGGTACGCGGACATGGGGGTGGTTCAGTCCACCTTTGCGACGATCCTTACGGTAGCGACGGTCTCGACCGCCATCTTGTCGATTGGCCTGGCCCGCATTTCGGATCGGTCGGGGCGACGCAAGCCGTATATGATCGGGACGATCGCGCTGATGGGATGCGGGGTGTTGCTCCTTGCCTTCGGACATGGCGCTGTCCCGGCGCTGGCCGGCTATGTAAGCTTTTCGATGGGGTTGGGCGCGTTCCTGACGATCGATCTTGCGCTGGTCGCACAAATGTTGCCCTCGCCGCAGCATCGCGGTCGCGATCTGGGCTTCATGAACGCCGCCAATACATTACCGGCCGTGCTGGGACCGGTGATCGCGCTCGTCGTGTTCGGCTACACCGACGGCGCGTTCACCCTGCTGTTTCTGGTGCTGCTGCTGGCATTGGTGGTCAGCGCGGGCGTGTTGTTGGCCAACAAAAGCCTTCGGTGACCGCAAAGCTCAGCTTGCTTTGGCGACGCTCTGTTCGTCCATCAGCGTTTGCAATTCGCCTGCTTCGAACATTTCCATCATAATGTCGCTGCCGCCAACAAATTCGCCCTTTACGTAGAGTTGGGGAATGGTTGGCCAGTCCGAGAACGTCTTAATGCCCTGGCGCACTTCCTGATCCTGCAACACGTCGACGCTGTCATAATCGACGCCGAGATGTTCCAATATGGCAATGGCGCGACTGGAAAAACCGCATTGCGGGAAAAGCGGCGTACCCTTCATGAACAGCACGACATCATGGCTGTTCACGATTTCCGATATGCGCGAGTGCGTGGCGTCGGTCATGTCTTAGGTTTCCAATATGTGTCTGTATTCTATGGCAGCTAATTGGGAACGGTAGTCGTCAGTTGCAAGGCATGCAGCACCCCGCCCATGCGGCCACCCAGGGCAGCATAGACAGCCTGATGCTGGTTCACACGACTGACGCCGCGAAAACTTTCCGATATCACACGGGCGGAATAATGATCCCCGTCCCCGGCAAGATCAGTGATCTCGACCTGCGCATCCGGTATAGCAGACCGGATCATTTCGGCGATATCGTCTGCGGCCATCGGCATATCCGGCGACCTATTTCGGGTCCATGAACTGGCGGCGGGCAATAACGGCCTGCTCCTCCAGCGCAGCGCGGACGGTTGGTTCGTCGGTATCGACGCCTGCCGAAGTAAGATCGCCGACCAGCTTGCGGATCACGTCCTCGTCGCCCGCTTCTTCAAAGTCGGCCTGCACGACAGCCTTGGCATAGGCATCCGTCTCTTCCTTCGTCAGCCCCATTTTAGCAGCGGCCCACTCGCCGAGCAGACGGTTGCGGCGCGCGGCGATCCGGAACGCCGTGTCCTGATCATGTGCGAATTGATTTTCGAAAGCACGCTCGCGATCGTCGAAGGTAGTCATGGGCGGAGCCTCACTGTCTGGAAACGATATATGGCGACCCAGATAGAGCGCGTTCGCCCATTAGGCAACGACCTAAGCCGCTGCCGGAACGATCCAGGGTTCGGTGCTTGTCCGGCGTGTCTCATAAGATGCGATCGCATCGCCCCGCGCCATCGTCAGCCCTACTTCATCGAGGCCGCCCATCAGGCAATGTTTGCGGAACGGATCAATCTCGAAACTCAGGCGGTCCTGAAATGGCGTCGTGACCATCTGGTGCTCCAGATCGATATGGATGGGATCAGTCTTGGCGACTTCCATCAGCCGGTCGATCGACGCCTGCGGCAGCACGACCGTCAATATGCCGTTTTTGAATGCATTACTGGAGAAAATGTCGGAGAAGCTGGGCGCAATCACGGCCTTCACGCCCATGTCATTAAGCGCCCAGGCCGCATGCTCGCGGCTGGACCCGCAGCCGAAATTGTCGCCCGCAATCAGGATCGGGCTTCCGGCATAGGCGGGATCGTCGAACACATTGTCGGGATCGACGCGCAGAGCCTCAAACGCGCCTTTGCCCAGTCCCGCGCGGCTGATCGTCTTCAGCCATTTGGCTGCGATGATCATGTCGGTGTCGACATTCTTTACACCGAACGGGTAAGCCTTACCCTCGACGATATTGACAGGTTCCATCAGCGCTCCGTTGCCGTCGATTTCGGGACGGCGCGCGCTTCTGTGGGCGCTTCTTCCGCCCGACCGATGCTGGCCGCCATCACTGCACTCGCCAGCGCACCAAGCGCCAACACCCAAAATGCCTTTTTCAAAACGACGCGCCCCTTAACTTCCGTTAACCATCAATGGCTTGTGGTCAGTTCGCGTACGTCCGTCAACCGTCCTGTCACCGCCGCCGCCGCCGCCATCGCCGGAGAAACCAGATGCGTGCGCGCGCCCGGCCCCTGCCGTCCCATGAAGTTACGGTTGGATGTCGAGGCACAGCTTTCGCCCGCAGGCACCTTGTCCGGGTTCATGCCAAGGCAGGCCGAACAACCCGGCTCGCGCCATTCGAAGCCCGCCGCCAGGAAAATCCGGTCCAGCCCTTCGGCTTCGGCCTGACGCTTGACGAGGCCAGAGCCGGGCACGACCAGCGCCTGCTTGATGCTGCTCGCGATATGCCGTCCGTCGAGGATCGCCGCCGCGGCGCGCAGATCTTCGATGCGGCTGTTGGTGCAGCTTCCGATGAAGATATGCTGGACGCCCACATCCTGCATCCGCTGCCCGCTGTGCAGACCCATATAGTCGAGCGCGGCATGCGCCGCCGCGCGCTTCGAGGCGTCCTCGAAGCTGTCGGGATCGGGCACGGTGTCGGTGATCGCCACAACATCCTCGGGGCTGGTGCCCCAGGTTACGTTGGGCGCGATCTGTGTCGCATCCAGATACACGCTCTTGTCGAACGTCGCACCTTCGTCGGTGTGCAGCGTCCGCCAGTAGGCGACGGCTGCATCCCAGTCGGCACCCTGCGGCGCCATCGGCCGCCCCTTGATATAGGCGAATGTCGCGTCGTCCGGCGCGAACAGTCCGGCGCGCGCACCACCCTCGATCGACATGTTGGACACGGTAAGCCGCCCCTCGACGCTCATCGCATCGAAGGTAGAGCCGCGATATTCCATGACATAGCCCGTGCCGCCTGCCGTGCCGATCTTCCCGATAATCGCGAGAATCACGTCCTTGGGCGTGACACCGAAACCGAGTTCTCCCTCGACACGCACTTCCATGCTCTTCGACTTCTTGAGCAGCAGCGTCTGCGTCGCCAGCACATGCTCGACTTCGCTGGTGCCGATCCCGAAGGCCAGTGCGCCCAAGGCGCCATGTGCGGCGGTGTGACTGTCCCCGCAGACCAGCGTCATGCCCGGCAGCGTGAAGCCCTGTTCCGGCCCGACGACATGCACGATACCCTGCTCAAGATCGGTTGCGCCGATATAGCGGATGCCAAATTCCGGCGCGTTGCGTTCCAGCGCCTCAAGCTGCTGTGCGCTTTCGCGGTCGGCTATCGGCACCCGAAGGCCCGCCGCATCGACTCGCGCCGTCGTCGGAAGATTGTGGTCGGGCACCGCGAGCGTCAGGTCCGGACGACGTACCTTGCGCCCGGCAAGCCGCAGCGCCTCGAACGCTTGTGGGCTGGTCACTTCATGCACAAGATGCCGGTCGATATAGATGAGGGCCGTGCCATCATCCTGCTGCTCGACGACATGCGCGTCCCAGATCTTGTCATACAAAGTGCGGGCTGGAGGATTGGACTGTGTCATGGCCGCCCCTTAGCCCGATCTTTGCAATTATTAAAGAGTGAGGCCATTGACGCGAAACAAAATTCTAAGTCTCAGGGTGCCCGATAATCGGCCGTGATCGTTCCGCACGTCGCCAGTTCCGCTTCGTGCCCCGCCTCACGCCAGCTTTCCGCCAGTGCCTCCGCCTCCCATTGCTGCGTCGCCGGATGTGCGATGACGCGATCAGCCCAGGCCTGCCCCGCTGTGCCGACATCCAGCCCGTAGGTCCGCGCCCGGAACGCAACCGGCGCGAAGAACGCGTCCACGATCGAAAATGCCGATCCGCCCAGCCAAGGCCCGCCAAAGCGCGAAAGCCCTTCCGCCCAAAGTTCGGACATCCGCGCCACGTCCTTCCGCAATGCCGCCGACATGGGCTTCGGCGCAACGCGTACGCCGACATTCATCGTGCAATCATTGCGCAGGGCCAAAAAGCCGCTGTGCATTTCGCTCACCGCAGACTGCGCCCAGGCGCGTGCCGCCTCGTCGGACGGCCAGACGCCCGGATGCCGATCCGCCAGATACAGGGCAATGCCGAGCGAATCCCAGATTGTCCGATCGCCGTCGATCAGACAGGGCACCGTCCCGGTCGGCGAAAACGCGCGAAAGGCTTCATAATTGCTATCTGCCGCGAATGGCTCGACTCGCTCCGCAAACGGAATGTCCAGCACCTTCATCAACAGCCAGGGCCGCAGCGACCAGCTTGAATAATTACGATTCGCGGTGATCAGCGTGTAGGTCATGGTTGCCCTCCCTCGGCGCGCCGTCACTACGCGCCAACGCCCCGCGCGGCAAAATGGAAATTATCGCTGTTGATAAGTCACACTTATGCCACACGGAATATCCGCCGCCTCCGACTCATTAACTATTCCCGATAAGCCTCGGTTATCGGAAGCTATTTAGAACTCCGGCATCCGACCGGAGGGCTCCCCATGTACCGCGCTTTCATCCTGCTTCTCGCCATGCTGATCACGACGCCAGCGCTGGCCCGCCCGGTGAAGGTCATCGAGACGTTACAGCCGGATCTTTACAACGGTGTTCAGATCACGGGCGTGGATATCAGCTTCGCCGACAGCTTCCTGAAAGAGCGCGCCGAGAGCGACGCAAAGGCCGCACGTCGCCGCGCCGCCGCGGGACTGCAGGCGCTGGACCCGGACGCTTACCCTGCTGCCCTTGCCGAACCCGAGACATACGACACTCTGCCGTTCAAGCAGATGTTCCCGCTGGTGCTGCGCGATGTGACGCACGAGCGTGGGCTGACCAGCGGGCGTCGCGTAAAGCTGAACATCACGCTGGAAACGCTCAAGACCGCAGATGCCGCCATCGCCATTCTGCTGGCCGCGTCATCGGATGCGCTGGAGGGCAGCGTGGATATCGTCGATGCCAATGATGGCCGTTCACTCGGCCGGTTGCGCATCACCATTGCGCGGGCACGCAGCGGACTGATCGGCATGGCGGTTCGCGGGAACGGTCTGCGTGAGCGGCTGTCGAAGGAATTTGCGCTGGAGCTAGCCAAGGAGTTGAGCGGCCGGAAGAACAATGTTCTGGACGACGCGAATATATCTACCGTGGGCGCTTAACTGCCGCTCTTCTTCTTGGCCTTCAACCCCAGCCAGTCCGTAAAGGGCAGGCGATAGGCCATATCGAGCAACTCGGGCTGCAGACGCCACGGGAGTGAGGATTCACTGTTCCAGAGCAGGACGATGCCCGTGCCGATGGCGGGATCGAACATCATAGCTGAACGATAGCCGGATACAGCCCCGCTATGCCCGATCAGCCGGTGGCCCTTGTAGGTGAAGCTGCGCATGCCGAGGCCATAGCCCGCATCCTTCAATTCGCGACCAAAGGAACTGTTGCCATAGGGACGCGGCGTATTGACGCGCGGCTCCTGTATATCCAGCAGCACATTGGCGGGCAGCACATCGGGTGCGAGACCGATCTGGGCCTGCATCCACAGCGCCAGATCGACGATAGTCGAGTTGACGCCCGCCGCCGCCGGAACGCGATAATAATAATCGAGGACGGGTAAGGTGCGACTGCCGCGATGCGGCCGCGCCCAATGCTGGGATTTCAGCAGGCCGTCGATACCGACGCTGGCGCCAACCATGCCTAACGGCCGGAACAGGCGTGTGGTCGCCACTTCGCCATAGGGCTTGCGTGTGACCGAGCCGATGACTTCGCTGATCGTGTCATAAGTGACATTCTGATAACTGTGGCACGTCCCCGGCGGGCAGACGTTGCCGACCGTCGCCAGGCTCTCGCGGATAGCGCGCGGATCCTGCCCCGCTTCCAGCCGGTCGTCATAGGCGTTCTTCGGCAATCCGCTACGCTGTGACAGCAATTGCTCCAGCGTCAGCGTGCGCTGTGCGTCATTGGGGAGGTGCAGGCTGACGGGGTATTTGCCCACTGGATCACTGAGCGACAGCAGCTTGTCCGCCGCCAACCTGGCCGCCAACGTTCCTGCAACGCTTTTGGAAAGCGAGGCCCAGCGGAATGTCGTCTTTTCGCTGACCTTCTCGGCCGTTTCGGTGGAGGCAAGGCCATAGCCCTGCACGAACGACAGCCGTCCGTTTTCGACGACCGCAGCGGCAAGGCCCGTCAGCCCCTTGTCTTCCATCATCGCCTTGATCCGCGCATCGAGCACGCGATAATCGATTTTGCCCTGCCAGTCGGCGGGCGTCAGCGGCAGCTTCTGCGGCGCGGCATGAGCGGAAATCGGCCACTTGATGTGCGGGGCGAGCGGCCCACGCCAAGGCAGCGCCGCCAGCCCGAGCGCCGCTCCGCCCACCAACACACCGGCAATCACCTTGATACGCCAGCCGTAAAATACGCCCTGCTTCGGGCGCTTACGCTTTATCTTATACGATGTAATTGGCCGTCGTCCTTGCCTTGACGTCGTCTGCCGTAACCCCCGGCGCGGTCTCGACCAGCTTGAAGGGGCTTTCGTGATCGGCCCGCTGGAACACGGCAATATCCGTGATGATCATATCCACCACATTCTTGCCCGTCAGCGGCAGCGTACACGATGGAATGAACTTCGGGCCGCCATCCTTGGAGTTATGCTCCATGACGACGATGATCTTCTTGACGCCTGCAACCAAATCCATGGCGCCGCCCATGCCCTTGATCATCTTGCCGGGGATCATCCAGTTGGCGATGTCGCCATTCTCCGCGACTTCCATCGCGCCGAGGACCGTCAAGTCTATGTGGCCGCCGCGGATCATCGCAAAGCTGTCGGCGCTCGAAAAATAGGCGGTCTGGGGCAATTCGCTGATCGTCTGCTTACCCGCGTTGATCAGGTCCGGGTCTTCCTCGCCCTCGAACGGGAAGGGGCCGATGCCGAGCATGCCATTTTCCGATTGCAGCGTCACTTCGACACCCGCCGGAATGTGATTGGCAACCAGTGTCGGGATGCCAATGCCAAGGTTCACATAAAAACCGTCCTGCAATTCACGCGCAGCGCGAGCGGCCATTTCATCGCGGGTCCAGCTCATGCTGCGGCCTCCTTCTGGCGGACGGTTCGAAACTCGATCCTCTTGTCATAGGGCGCGCCGATAATCATGCGCTTCACATAGATGCCGGGAAGGTGAATGCTGTCGGGATCGAGGCTGCCGACCGGCACGATTTCCTCGACTTCCGCGACGCAGATTTTCGCCGCCGTCGCCATTGGCTGATTGAAGTTGCGCGCCGTCTTGCGGAAGATGAGGTTGCCGCTCTCGTCCGCCTTCCAGCCCTTGATGATGGCGACATCGGCGAATATGCCGCGTTCCAGGATATAGTCCTGCCCGTCGAAATTCTTCACTTCCTTGCCTTCGGCCACTTGCGTGCCGACGCCGGTCTTGGTGTAGAAGCCGGGGATGCCCGCCCCGCCTGCGCGGCAGCGTTCGGCCAGTGTACCCTGCGGACAAAATTCGACTTCCAGTTCCCCCGCCAGATATTGCCGCTCGAACTCCTTGTTCTCGCCGACATAGCTGGAGATCATCTTTTTCACTTGGCGCGTACGGAGCAGCTTGCCCAAACCCTCACCGTCGATCCCGGCATTGTTCGAGGCGATCGTCAGATCCTTGACGCCATTGTCGCGGATCGCGTCAATCAGCCGCTCAGGGATGCCGCAAAGCCCGAACCCGCCTGCGCATAAATGCATCCCGTCAAACAATAGCCCTTCCAGGGCAGCGGCGGCATCGGGATACAGCTTTTTCATGAATGGCCCTCGGTTCAAGGTCGCGTGATGGACAAGCCCATAAGCAGCGATCAGGCCGGGGTCAATTTCACTCCCCCCTTCTACAACGTTAATCGATCGGGTCACCGCATGAAAAAGGCCGCGTCGTCTCCGACACGGCCTTTCCGGCTATCTACGATCTGTCGAGGAGGATCAGACCTTGTTGCCCAGGGCACCCTTTACGGCGCCCTTGGCCTGCTGGCCCTCGCCCTTTAATTCCTGTGCCTTGCCTTCAGCCACCTGATCGGGATCGTTGCGCGCATCACCGACCGCCTGCTTGATGTTCCCAGCGGCTTCGTTCGCGAGACCCTTGGCCTTATCGGTTAGTTCACCCACAGAATTTCTCCTTCATATGTCTGAAAGCCGTGCCGGCCTGCACAAGAGATAATGTGGAATGCTTCGTGAAGTTCCAAACACGGTTCTAAATAAACAAAAGTTAATGCGTCGGGATTTCCGCTTTTAGTCGGGTCCGATACGCATGCAGCAATGGCTCGGTATAGCCATTTGGCTGCGTAAGACCTTCAAATACCAGCGCCCGCGCAGCTTGATAGGCAAGGCTGCTGTCGGCATTGCCCGCCATGGGACGGTACAGCGGATCGCCTGCATTTTGCGCGTCCACCTTGGCCGCCATCCGCTCCAGCGCTTCTTCCGCCTGAGCCTGCGTACAGACGCCGTGCAGCAGCCAGTTCGCCATATGCTGCGAGGAGATACGCAGCGTCGCGCGATCTTCCATCAGGCCGATGTCGTGAATATCCGGCACCTTGGAACAGCCAACGCCCTGATCGATCCAGCGCACAACATAGCCCAATATGCCCTGCGCATTATTGTCCAGTTCGTCGCGCACATCCTGTTCCGACCAGTTTTGTCCCGCTGCCACCGGGATCGTCAGCAGCGCGTCGAGGCTGGCGACCGGCTCGGCCTTGCGCTCTTCCTGCCGCGCGAACACGTCGACATCATGGTAATGCGTGGCGTGGAGCGTCGCGGCGGTGGGCGAAGGCACCCATGCCGTGTTCGCACCGGTCTTCGGATGCCCGATCTTCTGGTCGAGCATATCGGCCATGCGATCGGGCGCGGCCCACATGCCCTTGCCGATCTGCGCACGGCCCGACAGGCCACAGGCCAGCCCGATCTGCACATTGCGATCCTCATAGGACTTGATCCAGCTCGACGTCTTCATGTCGCCCTTGCGGATCATCGGCCCGGCCTGCATCGACGTATGCATTTCGTCGCCGGTGCGATCGAGGAAGCCAGTGTTGATGAACACGATCCGATCCTTCACCGCATGGATGCATGCAGCGAGATTGGCGGAGGTTCGCCGCTCCTCGTCCATCACGCCGACCTTGATCGTGTGACGCTCCAGCCCGAGCAGATCCTCGATCGAATCGAACAGGTCGTTCGTGAAGGCGGCTTCCTCTGGCCCGTGCATCTTGGGCTTGACGATATAGATGCTGCCCGCGCGGCTGTTCACGAAATTCCCGGCGCGCTTCAGGTCATGGACCGCGATCAGGCTGGTCATGATGCCGTCGACTATGCCCTCGGGCGCTTCGCTGCCGTCGGCAAGGCGGACGGCGGGCGTCGTCATCAGATGGCCCACATTGCGCACGAACAGCAGGCTGCGCCCCGGTAACGTCAACGTCGAACCATCAGGTGCCGTGTAGCTGCGGTCCGCGTTCAGGCGGCGCGTCATCATCGCTCCGCCCTTTTCGAACGTGTCCTCCAGATCGCCTTTCATCAGGCCCAGCCAGTTGGCATAGGCGGCGACCTTGTCCTGCGCGTCGACCGCTGCGATCGAATCCTCCAGATCGCAGATGGTGGATAGAGCGGATTCAAGGATCACGTCCGCCAGATGCGCCGGATCGTCCTTACCGATGGGATGTGCCGGATCGATGACCAGTTCGATGTGCAGGCCATTATGTTTGAGCAAAATATTATCGCCGGCACCGCCGGCCAGTTGCGCCGGATCGCGCAGCACCGGCTGACCGCCCTGCCAGTCGGCCCAGCTTCCACTCGCCAATGGCACCGCCTTGTCCAGAAACGCCTTGGCCCATGCGATGACCTGCGCACCGCGCGCCGCATCATAGCCCTTGCCTTGCGCTTGGCCGGGCAACGCATCGGTGCCGTACAGCGCATCATAGAGACTCCCCCAACGTGCGTTGGCGGCGTTCAGCAGGAAACGCGCGTTGAGGATCGGCACGACAAGCTGCGGCCCCGCCAATGTGGCAAGCTCATCATCGACGTTGGTCGACGTAATGGCGAACGGAGCGGGTTCCGGCACCAGATAGCCGATCTCACACAGGAATACCTGATACTCGGCCTGATCCAGCGGCTTGCCCGTACGCGCCTTGTGCCATGCATCAATCTTCGCCTGCAGATCGTCACGCTTGGCCAGTAGCGCCGCGTTTTGGGGGGCAAATCGCGTGAAAACATCGGCGAAGCCGGTCCAGAACGCGTCAGCGGCAATTTCCGTGCCTGGCAGCACCTGCGCCTCGACGAACTGGACCAGCTCTTCTGCAATGCCGATACCAGCCTTCTGAACGATGCCCATGTTTACACTCCTGCTTCACTATCAAGGCGGCTATAGACCGTCACGATTATGGAGAGTAGACGCCAAAGATCAGCAACAGCTTTTCCTGTGATGCAATAATCATGATGGACCCGGACTATGATCTGTTTATGGCGATCATCGCCTCGGGAAGCCTTTCCAGCGCCGGCCGCATTTTAAATATCTCGCCAGCCATGGTATCGAAGCGGCTGCGCCGTCTTGAGCAACGGCTGGGCACACGACTGATCCATCGCTCCACACGCAAGATGGCGCTCACCGCGCAAGGGCAACGCCTGCACGCTGACCTGCAATCCATCATGACGGCGCTTGGGGAAGCGGAGGTGCGCGTCCGGGGCGAGAAGGATGTTCCCGCCGGGACGTTGCGTGTTTCTGCGCCCACTTCATTCGGGCGACTGCATCTAGCCCCCCATATCGGCGCGTTCCTTCGGCAATATCCGCGAATTGATTTGGCCCTCGACCTGTCGGACAGCTTCGTTGACCTGTTTGCCGATAACCTTGATGTCGCCATTCGAATCGCGTCGGAAACACCCCGCGGACTAGTTGTGCATCGCCTTGCCCACAGCGCTCGTGTTCTATGCGCCGCCCCGGCCTACATAGCAGAGCATGGTGCACCTGAGATGGTCACTGACCTTGCGAGCCACCGTCTGCTTGCGGCTACGGGGCAGTTCCCTTGGCGGCTTCACGCTCCGGAGGGTGCAATCAGTTGGGACGGTGTCAGTCAGGTCCACACGAACTCCAGCGAAGTCATCCGCGAACTGGCGATTAGCGGCGTGGGCATTGCGTTGCGTTCGCTGTGGGACGTCAATCACGAGCTTGAGAATGGTGCGCTGATACGCGTTTTGCCAAAGATCACCGGCTCATCCGACATCGCCATTTATGCCGTCCACTTGCCTATGCCGGTCGTTCCACCGGCATTGTCCGCGTTCGTGAACTTCGTCGAGACGCTGTTCGGGCCAGTTCCGCCATGGGAAAAACCGTGATCATTGCAGCGCCCCGGCTTGCCTCCGTCGACTTGCCCCTGCAAAGACTCACTGCATGATAGAGGCCCGCCAATCCCCATCGACGTTTCGCAGCTGGATACTGGACTGGGCGTTGGCCTTCGCGGTGCTACTCGGTGGGGCGTACATCGTGCATGTCAGCCTCGCCCATGTGCGCAATATTCCCGAAATTTTCTTTCTCGACCAGGATTTTCCGGCGCTGCTTGCAGGGTTGGCGGCGCTTGCATTGCTCTCGCCGTGGGCAAGCCGTGGCGGAACGGGCGCGCTCCCCGGACCCGACTGGAAGCGGGTCGGTGCTCTGATCCTCATCCTGTTCTTAGCCGCCTGGGCCGGGCGCTATATCGTCTTTCAGGACTACAGCCTTTCGCGTGACGAGGAGATGGCAGAGTTCGCCGCTGCCTATATGCGCGACGGCAAGCTGGCCTGGCCGATCCCGTCCGAGTGGGTCGATTACCGGCGCGCTATCGTGCCTGAATTTTTCTCGCCCTATGGCGCGACCCAATATTGGGCCGCCACCTACCTACCGGTGAATAGCGCAATCCGGGCAGTGTTCGCCTGGGCAGGCGACGCCAATCTCGCGCCGCCTGCCCTGCTGGCGATTGGTCTTGCAGCCCTGTGGCATAATGCGCGAAAGCTGTTTCCGGAGAGGCCGGATGCCGTCTGGGTGGTCATGCTGATGGGCCTGACGTCCGCGCAACTGACCGTCACCGCCATGACGTCCTACGCGATGACCGGCCATTTTGCGCTCAATATGGTCTGGCTTGCCTTTGTCCTGCGTGATGATTGGAGGGGCAATATCGGATCCGCCATCATCGCTCTGCTGGCGAGCGGACTGCATCAGTGGCATTTCACGCTGATCCTGATCCTTGGCTTCGTAATCTGGTTTGCGCTCCAGCGCCGGTGGGTGGCGGTGGTCTTCCACTCCCTCGTTTGCGCCATGATCGTCGTGATCTGGGCAAAACTGTGGCCCGCGCTCCTGATCGACCTCTTTGGCCCGGCCAGCGATATCCGGCCAGCCGCCGGAGTCGGCGACAAGCTGTCCAGCCTGTTCGCCCGCCTGTTCACAAGCTGGTATCCCCTCGCCTACAGCGTCCGCTTCATTACATGGAACAACCTGCTGCTGATCCCTTTCGCCGTCGCCGCCGTACTCGGCGCAGGTTGGCGCGGTCTGTTTAAAGAGCCGACGCCGGTAATGCCTCTCGCGCTTGGGTGTCTCGCTGGCGCCGCATTGATGACGGCGCAGGTTTACGGCTGGGGCTTTCGATATATGCACGGCTACATCGGCAGCTTCTGCCTGTTGGCAGGCTATGGATGGATCGCCGTTACACGGGATCGCATTTGCACGCTTCGCCCTGTGCTGCTCGCCAGCATGGTCGCCGTTTGCAGCACCGGCTTTCTGGCATATCGTGCGCATGCCTGGGTCGCGCCCTATGCTGACATCAATCACCTGATCCGAAACAGTCAGGCCGACATCGTCCTGGTGGACGCGCGAGGCAGTATCTATGCCACGGACCTGGCACGGGCCGAACACGGGCAATTTGATCGACCTTTGGTCCTTTCGCTGGATGCGCTGGACATCCCCCGTATAGATCGGCTCTGCGCTAAATATCGGGTCGCGATAATCGATCGATCCATATTGGCAGGCGCGGGAATACAGGCTGCCCGCTTTCGCAATTCCCGAGTCGCACGGCTCAGGCTGCATCTTGACGAAATTGGCTGCGGACAAGTCCCGATCGGCCATCCGGAGGGATGAGGCCGCAGCGCCGTTAACCATATTGCAGTTGCGAAATAGCAATTGGCGCGAAATGTTATCTTACTCTAGCTAGAATATCGGTCATTTCGATTGCCGTTTGAAAACGTTGCGGCAATCATCGACCAGATCGATCGCCAACTACAACGGAACCTGTATGAAACGGATACGCAAGGCTGTTTTCCCCGTCGCTGGACTTGGCACACGCTTCCTGCCCGCGACCAAATCCGTCCCCAAGGAATTGCTTGCGGTCGTCGATCGCCCCCTGATCCAATATGCTGTCGATGAAGCAATCGAGGCTGGCATCGAACAGATGATCTTCGTAACCGGCCGCGGCAAGAACGCGATCGAGGATCATTTCGACATGGCGTTCGAATTGGAGTCGACGCAGCGGGAACGCGGCAAGGATATGTCCGCGCTGGATGGCACACGCCTCGCGCCCGGCAACGCGGTTTTCATTCGCCAGCAGGAGCCGCTTGGCCTTGGTCATGCGATCTGGTGCGCGCGCGATATCGTCGGCGACGAACCATTCGCTATCCTGCTTCCCGACGAATTCATGCACGGCAAGCCCGGCTGTCTCAAGCAGATGGTCGATGCTTATGAGAAGGTCGGCGGCAATCTGATCTGTGGCCTTGAAGTGCCGATGGAGCAGACGCCGAGCTATGGCGGGCTCGATCCTGCGGGCACCAATGGCGACCTTACCGTTGTGAAGGGACTGGTCGAAAAGCCCGCTGCGGGCACGGCCCCGTCCAACCTCATAATCGCGGGACGCTACATCCTTCAGCCTGAAGTGATGAAGATCCTGGAAACGCAGGGCAAGGGTGCGGGTGGTGAAATCCAGCTGACGGATGCCATGGCCACGCTGATCGAGACCCAGCCGTTCCATGGTGTCACCTTCGCCGGAAGCCGCTTCGACTGCGGATCGAAGGCGGGCTTTATCGAGGCCAATTTCACGCTGGCGCTGGAGCGCCCGGACATCGGCGCGCACATTCGCGCCTTCGCGACGGAATTGCTCAGCCGCTAAACGTACATCGCGAGACAGGACAGGCCCGGAAGCACTTGCTGCTCCGGGCCTGTCGTGCTTTGGGCGCAGCAGACGCAAGGGAGGGGATTATGGCAAGCATCTGTTTCATAATCGCAGCGCTATGCGTCCTGCTGTTCCTGCATCCTTATCTCACCTATCCGCTCAGCCTTCGGCTGATGCCGCCCCGGCCGATCGTCAAGCAGGCGGCGTTGCCGCTGCCGAGCGCGACTTTACTGTTCAGCGCGTTTAACGAAGAAAAGGCGCTGCCAGCCAAGTTACGCAATATCGAAGCCATCAAGGCGCTGCACCCGCAGATCAAGGTGCTGGCCTATTCCGACATGAGTACGGACGGTACGCGCGAAATCTTGCGGAGCCGTCCCGACCTCGTGACCCTGCTTCCCTCCACGGAGCGAACGGGAAAGGCCACAGGGATGCGCCGCATGGTCGCGCAGGACGACAGCGACCTCTGCATTTTCACTGACGCAAATGTGATCGTTGCCCCCGAGTCGATCGCACTGCTGCTCGACTATTTTCGTGATCCGTCAGTGGGTGGTGTATCCGGCACACTCCGCTATATCAACGAGGATGACAGCGTGACCGCCAGCGTGGGCGGGCTATATTGGCGGCTTGAGGAAAAGATCAAGGCGCTGGAATCGCGCTGCGGCTCGATGATGGGCGCTGACGGATCGATCTTCGCAACCCGCCGCAGCCTTTACCCCGATGTGCCGCCGCACTTGCTTGACGATATGACGGCTTCGATCAGCGTCATGTTCGATGGCTTTCGCCTGATCAGCGCACCCGACGTCATCGCCTATGAGAAGAACACAACGGACGCGCGCGACGAATTTCGGCGCAAGCGGCGGATCGCATGCCGGGCGTATAATACGCACCGCCACCTTTGGCCGGACATCATGCGGCATTTCCCGGCGATCGACATCTACAAATATGTCTCGCACAAGCTGCTCCGATGGTTCGGCGCGCCGATATTGGGCATTGCCATAATGAGTATGACCATGGCGCTTCTGGTAAGTGGTCATGCGCCTGTGGCCCTTGGCTTGTGGATAACCGGCTTCGCGGCGCTGGTGATCGGGCGGGCCACCAATGTTCCGGTCATATCGCAGCTGACCGAGATACTCATGTCCATCGGCGCGACTTTCCTGGGTGTCATCGATGGCATGCGCGGCAAGACATACCAGACGTGGGCGCCCGCCAAGTCGCGTAATTAGCTCCAAGATTAAACTATTCGAGCAGAGTCGGGATCGGCGTATAGACACGCGCTACCCGCACGGAGAATCCAGTGATTACTTTTCAACGCGCATCAAAGGCGGCCGTGAAATGGGCCTCGTTCGGAACACTCAAGTTGCGCGAGTTGGCCGGGATCAAGGCGCAGTTTCATTGTACTGCCTGCGGCTCCGATGTGGTGGGGTTCTTTCGCTATGGTGAGAATGGACGCTGGGGCTGTCCAGCCTGTGGCGCCTCGCCACGCCAGCGGCTAGTCGCGCACCTGCTCGATACTGGAGCGCTTACGATCCCGCCGGCCGGATCGGTTCTCCACATCGCGCCGAACGAGGCCGGTCTTGTCCAACGATTCAAGGCTCGCGCGGCCAATTATGTGCCCGCAGATTTGCACCCGGATGTCTACGATCTACCGGGAGTCATAGCGCTCGACCTGATGCAGTTCGACATGCCCGAACGGTTCGACGTCATTTATGCCAGTCATGTGATGGAACATGTCGATGACGACGCTCATGTGCTTGCCAACATGTTCCGGGCACTGAAAGCTGGAGGCGAAGCGTGGCTCATTGTACCGCTGTGGGACCGGCCGACGGAGGATGGGCATTCCGGAATGCCCGCGCGCGAACGTGAGCGCCGCTTTGGTCAGTGGGACCATCTGCGGCAATATGGCCCGGACTTTGCGGATCGCATCCGGGCAGCCGGTTTTATACTCGATATCGTCGCTGCGAAACAATTAGACGCAGATACACAGGCGCGACATGCATTGGACGACGTTATCTTCCGGGCAACCAAACCAGGAAGTTGAATTCCACTCTTTCCAGATATTTAGCTTGGGTCACTCCATTTCGGCCTCCAAAACGGAGAAAAGTTCCGCTGGCCTAAAATCCTGCACATGGCATCGCATAGTCGGGCCTGGTGCAGTATCGCAAAAACGCAAACAAGATTAGCGATTATGCCGCGATGCAACATAAGCTTGTTCGCCCGTATGTTATTTAGTAATTCTTGCTTTAGTACGGCGCGCCCGGCCTGTCGGTCATAGTAAAAGTTAGAGGTCGAGAGATGAATGCCCCATATCGAATGGAGCAGTCTGGATCCATCATCGCGGTGAAGCCTGTCGAAAAACGCCTCCGCCGCATCAGCCTTTATGCTGAACTGATGGCACTGGACAGCATAGCCATAGCCGCCGCTTTCTTTCTAGTGGGACTCATCAGATGGGATGCGGCTGCATTGTCCGGCCTTCGGCTGTCGTACATGCTGATCCCGGTCTACATCGGCTATGCCATACAGAGCGAGACCTACAGCAGCACGGCCCTGCTTATGCCGCGCGTAAACGCGACAAAAGCGCTGACGGCGTTGCTCTACGCCGTCATATCAGTGATTTTCTTCCTGTTTGCCTTGCGCGCTGCCGAAACGGTGTCGCGCCTTACATTCGGGGCCGGCGCAGCGCTTTCCGCCATTCTTCTGGTCGCGTTGCGATTTGCCTTTTGCAGATATGCGGCAAAGAGGCTGGATGGCGCCCCTATCAACGAGTTGCTGATTGTCGATGACGTCGAGATCGAGTGCCCAAAGGTTCGGCATGTCGTTTTCACGCGGTCCATCGGGTTCGAGCCTGATCTGGGTAATCCCGAGATGCTGCAGCGCCTTGGCCTGCTTGTGGACGGATTCGAGCGCGTGGTCGTTGCGTGCTCGGCAGAGCGGCGCACACGGTGGACGATGTTGCTGCGTGGCGCGAACATCAATGGCGAAATCGTCGCTCCAGAGTTCGATTCAACCGGCGTCGTCGGGATCGGCATGTTCGGCGGGCACGATACGCATATCGTATCGCGCGGCCCGCTTAGCACCTCCAACCGGGCGCGGAAGCGCGCGCTTGATCTGTTGCTGACCGTGCCCGCCATCATTGCGCTGACGCCTCTTCTAATCATTATCGCCATTGCTATCCGGGTGGACAGCCCTGGCCCCATATTGTTCAAGCAGAACCGGATCGGACGCGGCAACCGCCTGTTCAAGATCATGAAGTTCCGCAGCATGCGCGTGGAAACATCGGACAGTAGCGGCAACCGGTCGGCCTCACGGGACGACGATCGCGTGACGCGCATCGGCAAATTCATTCGCGCGACAAGCATCGACGAGCTTCCCCAACTGTTCAACGTGCTGATTGGCGACATGAGTCTGGTCGGGCCTCGCCCGCATGCGCTTGGCTCAATGGCCGGCAATCAACTGTTCTGGGAAGTCGATCATAAATACTGGATGCGGCATTCGCTGAAACCGGGAATCACCGGGCTGGCGCAGGTGCGCGGCTATCGCGGCGCAACGGAGGTTCCCGACGATTTGATCAATCGCCTGGGCGCGGACCTCGAATATATCGAGAGTTGGACTTTGGGTCGCGAGTTGGTGATCCTCGCACGCACTCTTGGCGTGGTCGTACATCGCAATGCGTTTTGAACGACGCCATGTTCGTACGGGTTGAGTTATCGTTACGGTCCACTATGCTGCATTGCAGCGAGCAGCCGATCGAATTTTGGGGATTTCTGTCATGAAGCGGGCGACGATCGAAATAATGCGGTGCCTCCTCCGAATTGTTCCTTCCGCAGCCAGATAGATTAAGCGATGTCTTCTCCCATTCTCGTTACTGGAACTGCCGGCTTCATTGGCCACGCGACTGCACATCGGCTGCTGGAGCGCGGCGAGACCGTCATCGGCGTTGATAACGTAAACGACTATTACGAGACATCTCTCAAGGAGGCGCGCCTTTCGACGTTCAATGGCCGCCGCGAATTCAGCTTTCACCGCATGGATGTGTCCGACGCCGAAGACATAGCCTCACTGGTACGCGACAATGGGATCACGCGCGTCATTCACTTGGCTGCCCAGGCGGGCGTGCGCTACAGCATCGACAATCCTTTTGCCTACCAGAAATCCAACCTGGCTGGACATCTTTCGATCATGGAAGCATGCCGCCATGCCAAGGGTTTCGAGCATCTTGTCTACGCCTCATCAAGCTCCGTTTATGGCGACAAGCCGATGGGGGGCGATGGCTTTACCGAAGACGAGCCTGCCACCAGTCCGGTATCGCTTTATGCAGCGACCAAGCGTTCCTGTGAATTGATGAGCCAATCCTATGCATCGCTCTATGGCTTCCCGCAAACCGGCCTACGCTTTTTCACGGTATATGGGCCGTGGGGGCGACCGGACATGGCGTATTTCGGCTTCACCAAGAAAATACTGAACGGGGAACCGATCGAAGTTTACGGCGAAGGCAAAATGGCGCGGGACTTCACTTATATCGACGACATCGTCGACGGCATTGTCGGTGCGCTGGATAATCCTCCGGCAACCGGTGAACACCGCGTGCTGAATATCGGCGACAGCCACCCCATAGGTCTTATGGAAATGATCGAGACGCTTGAGCGCGCGATCGGCAGGGAGGGCGAGAAGATCATGCGCCCCATGCAACCAGGAGACGTTACAGCAACATATGCCGACGTCTCCAAACTTCATGCGCTGACGGGCTATCAGCCCAAGGTGATGCTGGCCGAGGGGTTGAACCGATTCGCGCATTGGTACAAGGATTACTACCGCACGACCTAAGGCCGCCTCGGCTTTCCCACTCTGGCACATAGGTACATTTCACTATTTATATTTTAATAGGGTCGCGGGTGTAATTTACATTTGCTATCACATAGTTGATTAGTAAATGAAGCAGAACCGCATGCTGACCGTCGAACCTGTTCGACACCTTTGGAGGACGTAGGTGCCGGGCAAGTCCGTTGTTTTCTTTGCGTCGCATGCCCATGGCGGAATTCGCGAGATATTGACCAACCTGGGCGAAGGGTTCCACGAACTGGGCTATTCGGCGCAGCTCGTCGGGCTGTATCCTTTGCCTTCCATAATCGAGCCGCCGACCAATATTCTGCCCTGGGATTATGTAATCCCCGACGCGCCAAGGGGCTTGGGCGGCAAGTTCCGAATGCTGCGCGATCTCGCCCGCTGGATGAAGCGCGAAAAGCCGCAGGTCATCGTCTCGTCCATGCCCGCCGCCAATGTGCTGGTGCCATTCTTCGCACGGATATTCAGCCCGAACACACGTGTCATCGTCTCTCATCATTCGCCCGCCAATGTCTATAAGCCAGCCCTCAACTTTCTCGATCGCTTCACCGGCAGCGGGAAGAATGTCGCGGCCGTCGTCAGCGTGTCGGCATCCGTCAATCGCACGCTGGACGATAAGCCTGCCGCTTATCGACGCAAGCGCGTCACCATCAACAACGCCATTCCGCCCCGCATAGAAGAGTTGCTGGAACGGCTGCGGCTGCGCGCCATCGGCCGCCCGCTTACGCGCAATATCGTCGTGAGCGGACGTCTTGAGTGGCCGAAGAACCATCCGATGTTGATCCGGGCAGTTGCGCTAATGCGCGACGTCACGGTGGACGTACTGGGATGCGGCGCGGATGAAGTTGAATTGCGCGCCATGATGGTCGACCTGGGCGTCGCGGATCGCATGCACATGCTGGGCAACCGCGATCGGGAGGAGGCGCTCACATTCCTCTCTCTCGGCGATGTGTTCGTACAGGTCAGCCTGTTCGAAGGACACAGCCTTGCGCTGATCGAGGCGGCAAAACTCGGCCTGCCGCTGGTCGTCTCCAACGTGCCCAGCCAAGTCGATGCCATTACGTCGAGCGATGGCACGCGTTGCGGCATTGCCGTGGATCTGGAAGACGATGCGGGTCTCGCCCGGGCAGTGGAATCCATTCTCGACGATCCTGAACAACGCGCCTTGTGGAGCGCGCGGTCACTGAAGCTCGCGCATGAGCTGACATTCGAGAAGATGATGCAGCAATATGTCGCTTTGACACGCCCATTGCTGAAACAGGCAACGCGACCTGCCGCGAACGTCATCGAAACGGTGAGCTGATCGTGAAGCTGTTCACGCAAGATGACATTGCGTCAACCAACACGGCGCAACTGCCGGTCCGGCGTGGTCCTCTATTGCTGGCCTGGGTCATCCTGGTGGTCTTTTGCCTGCTAGGGCCGTTCATGTCGTACAGCGGCTTGCCGGGCACGGGTGAAGGAAGCCCCGTGCGTCAGGCGGGCTATCTCGCTGTTTTCGCGTTGGCAATCTATGGAAGTCGCCCGCTAATTGACCCCAAAAGACTGCTGGTCGTTCCTATAGCCATCGTAGTCGCTTTGGCATGGGTCTGGTTGAGCATCGCCTGGGCACTCGATCCCGGTATCGCCGTGCGCCGGGCGTTCCTCACCACGACGATCATCTGGAGCATATTCGCGATCGTGCGCCGGGTGGGTGTCGATCAGCCACTGATGATCGCGCGCATCCTGCTGGTCGTGCTGCTCGTCATCAACACACTGGTCTCCATCCTTTTCCCGGACATCGGCGTCCACTCGTTCAACGAACCTGCCGACAAGGGGCTGATCGGCGACTGGCGCGGGATCATGACGCACAAGAACTTCGCGGGTCCGACCGTGGCTCTTTTGATCCTGATGTTCGCCTTCGACGCACGCAAGATTCCCACGGTGCTGCGCGTCATCGTCATCGCGGGCGCGAGCTACTTCCTCTATCGTTCGGGTTCGAAGACTTCCGCGGGCATGGTCGTCAGTGCGCTGATAATCGGCGCGATGTTCCTATATTATAAGGGTCGCGGCAAAAACTTCATCATGGTGCTGACCAGCCTCGTCGGCATGGCGGCGGTCGCTGCGGCCTATGTCTACAAAGATCCGCTGAGCGGCAATTTCACCGATGAGCGTTCCTTTACAGGCCGACCCTCGATCTGGAAGGCATTGACCAGTTACTGGAGCGATCATCCATGGACCGGATCGGGCTTTGGTTCGTTCTGGAATATCGGGCCCCAGGGACCGATCTATCGATACGCAAGCGGCTGGGTCACTGAAGTCGCGACGGGACATAATGGTTTTCTGGATTTGCTTGCAACGGTCGGCATTCCCGGCCTGCTGCTGATCTTGATCGCTACCGTCATCGTGCCGGTCTTCACACTCCTGTCACGGGCCGATCCCAATGCGCCCCGTAACGCGCTTATCATCTCGATGCTGTTCTTCTGCATCGGGCACAACGCGACCGAAAGTACGCTGTTCGACAGGGACGCCATCCCGGAGGTCTTCCTGATGTTCTCGATCGCGGCCATCGCCAACATGGAAAGCAAGCGCTCCGATCGATCGAAGCGCACACGCGTCTCGCGCGCTCCTTAACCGGCGCGCGGGGTGGAACGGCTTTGGCGATATGCTCTGGCATCTGCGGGGCCAGTGACATCTGCGGGCGCGCAGTTCCTGCTGTCGCTCGTCCTGTTGAAATTGCTGCCCGCACGGGATTTCGGCAGCTTTTCGTTCCTGCTTGTGACGTCGCAGCTTATGCTTGGCGTATGGAGCGCGCTATTCTGTGCCCCGTTGCTGATAGCGATGACGCATCGAGACGTTCCCGACCGAGGCCATGTAAAGGCAGCGATCCTCGCCGTTGGGCTGCTGATGGCCTTGGTCACCGCTATCCCGATCGGTATGCTCGGATGGGCAATGAAGTTGCCAATTCATGCGGCACTCGTGTTCGGCCTTTATACCACTTTCTCGCTCCTGCGCTGGGTCGGCCGAACGGATGCATTCGCGCGGGGGCGAGCGGTACGGGCGATGGCCTCCGATATCGTCTATGCCGCCGTCCTGTTAATGGGGCTGGGCGCGATCGTCGTTGCAGGTAAGGTCTCTCTCACCGCTTGCTTCGTGATTCTGCTATTTTCGATGGTCGCAGGGCTGCTGCCGCTGGGCCGGGCCTTTCTCTCCGCACAGTTCCTGCACTGGAGGTGGCCGCATTGGGCACGTTACCGGCAGACATGGCGCCAGCACGCATCATGGTCGTTGCTCGGCGTCGTCACCACGGAAGTGACCGCCAACAGCCAGGTGTATCTGGTGACCGCCCTTTTCGGACCGGCTGCTTTCGCGCCGATCGCGGCGACGGCCCTGCTGATCCGGCCATGCAGCGTCGCGGTCAACGCGCTATCCGAATATGAGCGTGCGCAGATGGCACGATCGATCGGCAATGACGACGTGTCCGGCGCGCGGCATGCCGTCAGCGGTTTTCGCAATATGCTCGGCGTCGTGTGGATCGCCACTGCCCTTGCAACGGCGGCCCTGTTGATCTTCGCCCCGCGACTGCTCTTCCCGGCCCACTACCCGCTTCAAGATCTCGGCATTGGCGCGATTCTCTGGCTGGCGGTCGCAGCCGTACGGTTTGCCCGCGCGCCGGAAAGCAGCTTGCTACAGGCAGGCGGCGCATTCCGGCCATTGGCGTTCGCGTCAGTCTACTCCTGCGCTTTCTCGATGCTCGGCGTGCTGGTGCTGCTGCTTCTGTTCGGGCCGCTCTGGTCGATCCTGGGCACACTGGTAGGCGAACTCGTATTTGCGGCATGGACATGGCGCGAGGCTCGGCGCTGGGGCGAGGGCAAACTGCGCCCGGTCCTCGCCACAACTGCCACGAAGGCATGACCAGTATGGCAGTAATAAGCACAGGGACCGCGCTCCCGACGCACAAGCGCGAGGATATTCAGGGGCTGCGGGCAGTCGCAATCCTCCTCGTCCTGATCCATCATGCGCGTCTGTCTGGCCTGCCTGGCGGATTTCTCGGCGTCGATCTGTTCTTCGTCATCTCCGGTTTTCTCATGGCCGGGTTGATCGACGGTCGCCTCGATGCCCGCACATTCACACTGCGGGATTTCTACGCCCGGCGCATCCGGCGTTTGTTTCCGGCGGCTTATGCGACACTGACATTGACTGCCATCGCAGCGCCATGGCTGCTCGACAGCGTCGAATATGGCAATTTCGTCAAGCAACTGGCGGGATCGTTCGCGTTCGTCGTCAATATCGTCCTGTGGAAACAGACCGACTATTTCTCGACGGCGGCAGAATTGAAGCCGCTGCTCCACATGTGGTCGCTGGCGGTCGAGGAGCAATATTACCTCGGCCTGCCACTGTTGCTGCTGCTCTGTCCGCAAAAACTGAGGCTGTGGGCGATGCTCGCGCTGGTGGCAGTGAGCGGGATTGCCTGTGCATACCTGCTGCCCCGCGCGCCCTCGGCGACATTCTACATGCTGCCGACCCGCGCATGGGAGTTGGGGCTGGGCGGCGTGGTGGCGATACTCGTCAATCGTGGAATCCTGGCGGTACGGCCTATGCCGCTGCTCCGCTTGGCAAGTCTGGCTGTCATCCTCCTTGTCGCCATGTTCACCGACGAGACCGGCCATCCGGGGCTGCCCGCAGCCATCATATGTCTTGCGACCTGTGTTCTTATGGTTCCCGGCGCAAGATGGGGCGGAACTACAATCGCGAGGACGGCATCGTTTATCGGCGACCGCTCCTATTCGCTTTATCTCGTGCACTGGCCGCTCTTCGCCTTCGCCAACAATGTCGTGATCGGCCCAGTGCCGCTGGCCGTCCGCCTTGCTTTGCTCGCGCTATGTTTCTTGCTGGCGGAGTTGCAGTATCGGCTGGTGGAACAGTCGCTGCGACACATGAAAATCAATGTGCGCTCGATCATCCTGATCCTCGCCGTTCCAGTCATCGTGGTCGGAGCAAGTATTGCATGGCAACGAAGCGCATCAAGCGCCGCCGCTGCCGATCGCGCGCCCAACCTCGGCCTTGCCGAACAATGCGCATACCGCGGCCCCTTCACGCCCCTGTCCGCCTGTGTCAGCAAACCAGGCGCGGACACCTTGGTATGGGGAGACTCTTTTGCAATGCACCTCGTGGATGGCATCCGGGACGCGTCACCCAATGGCGTGGTTCAGGCGACCATGGCCGTGTGTGGGCCGTTCATTGGCGTGGCGCCCGTGGATAATATCCTGCTGACGGGAGTGTGGGCCGAAAGTTGCATCGCCTTCAACGACAGCGTCATCGACTACATCCGAAAAAGCCCCGAAGTTAAGACCGTCGTCCTGTCCTCCATTCTCGTGCCGTATCTGCAACAGGAACCGGGTAAGCACTGGACGCTGGTCTCACGCATCGGCGACGCCTACACTCACACGCCGCAAGATCCGGAACGCCTGATCCTCGCTCTGAAGCGGACGGTTGAAGCGGTGCACGGGTTGGGTCGCAAAGTGGTTCTGGTTGCCCCGCCGCCTTCGATCGACGTCGATTTCAGCCGGTGTCAGTTGCGGCGGATACAAGGTAAGCCGGTGGTCTCCGCCTATCCGGACTGCACGTTCTCGCGGGCGGATTATGTCGCCCATCGAACGCAGATATTGGCGTTCCTGCGCGCAGTGAAAGATCGCAATATCGCTCCGATTATTTCGTTCGACGCCACCCTCTGCCCGGATGGAAAATGTCAAACGCGTTGGAACGACACGATCCTGTATGCCGACCATGGCCATCTCAGCCGCGCGGGCGTGGTGCAAATCTCGCGGCAGATGCGCTGGTCCGAACTGCTAGGCCAGACCGCCCGCTAAAGGCGCAATTCACTATAGTTATCGTGGCGTTAAGCGTCTCAGTTTACGTAATAATCCGAACTGTCGTGGCATCTGTGTCCTGGGGGCGCGGAGTGTTGCATGACGAGCACGTGTCGAGTTTCGGTATATACCGCTATCATCGTTGCAGGACTGGCGCTGTCCAGCCCATCCGTTGCGCGCGGCACGCAGGCTGCGTTTATACCGGCGGGCGATGTGGCCGACGCGCCGTCCGGCTTCGTCGAGATGTGCGCCAGAGATGCGGTACTTTGCAGAGCAGGCATTGCGGCAGAACCCGCCCGCCATGCCGTCAGTTTGCCATCATCGTTCGTGTCTCTGCCCCCATCAACGCACGCGAAGTGTGCGCCTTCGATCAGAGCAACGCCCTCCATGATGGCTGTATCGAGCTTTGTCGTTCAGCCGACGCATGGCCAAGAATTCGGTGCATCTTGTGCGGTCCTGCAGGCTACTACCTTGCTCCCGGCCTCGGACCCGATCGTTGCATCGTCCAGCCTGAACATGGATAGTGCGCAGGAACTGACCTCCGTTAAATCCATCAACTCCGAAGTCAATCGCGCCATTCGTCCGATGGCCGACTATCAGACCACCGGCACTG
The DNA here is from genome assembly GCA_051305835.1 of Sphingobium sp. Lineage (GTDB taxonomy): Bacteria > Pseudomonadota > Alphaproteobacteria > Sphingomonadales > Sphingomonadaceae > Sphingobium. The sequence goes on along the minus strand of JBPPMC010000170.1, from coordinate 6,134 downwards.
ACGAGCGCTGGGACAGGCCCGGTCGTGGCAAATATCTGGTGGGAGATTGCGAGGACTTTGCGATCGAGAAGCGCATGCGCCTGATCGAAGCGGGCTTCTCTTCAAGCAAGCTGTTCTACGCGGTCGCTTACGTCAAAGGCTATGGCATGCACATCGTGTTGATCGCCCGATTGGCATCTGGCGACGTGGTGCTGGACAACATTTCACCTCATGTCATGCCGTGGGATAAAGTGAAGTATAGCTGGCTGCGGGTCCAATCGACACAGGATCCTATGGTGTGGCGCAGGATCGGGGCACCCTCTACCGGCAATCAGGTTGCGGATTCGGGACGTGCCACCGTCAGTGGTTGATCGCGCCGATATTCAGCGCCTTGGTAGCGGCGATGGCCCCGGCGATCGTCAGATGCTGTGCGTCGGAATAATATAACCCCTCCCCGGCCACCGCGCATTTCAGTTCCTGACAAAGCATCCGATGCGGATCCCACAAGACGACGCCCGGCTTCTGCGCCAGGCGCTTGATGACGGTGCGGCTCGGGTCAGTCTCAGGTAGCGCCAGAGTTCCGGTGGCCTTTGTTCCCGACAGCACGCTCGCCAAGGCCACACGCGCGGGCATTTGCGCGCCGATGACAAGAGCATAGGGATCGGCCTCGAAACTCGGCACGTCCTGCACCAACACTACGGTTTTTCCGCGCGCGCGCAGATAGTCCACGCTGGCTCCGAGCGCTGCTTCCAGCGTGCTTTCCGAGCCGTCCTTGCCGATCAAGGGAGAGGCAAGCAACTGCCGCCAGTATCCCGCCAGCACCACCACATGAATGTCTGGTCGGCGGGCCACGGCGGCGAAGGCGCGAGCCTGATAATCAATACACTCGCCATGATGTTCGGGCCTGCCGTCCATCTTTAAGGCATAGCCCAGGAGGGGCGCGCAGGAGGATTTTGTAAGGACCGCAGTGGTCAGCCCTGCCACTTCCGCGCGCTTGCGAAAACCGTGCGAGATCGCGTCGGCATGGCTGTCGCCCAGGACGGCAAGCATGGACTCCGGACCTTTTGGCGGAAGGCAAGTCTGGACATTCCGGAAACGCGTCGCGCCATAGCGGGCAAGGCAGATGCCCTCCTGAGATGTCCGCGCATCCAGCGCCATCGCCTCGGCCGGATCAAGCAGACGGCCTATCCAGCCGCCACTTTTGTAGAGCGCTGCGCCGGGCAGGGCAACAAGCAGACAGGCCAAGGCATATCGCCACAGGACCGTCCGCTGCGGAAGAACGCGGCGACGTAAAGGCGTTTCGACAAATCGCCATGACAGCACCGCAAGCAGGAGCGTCACGAGGACCAGCATCACGCCGTGCCAGCCCCCTTGAGGCGCTTCGAGGATGCGGTTGAGATAGAAGACCGGCCAGTGCCAGAGATACCAGCTATAGGATATCTTGCCGATGAATTGCATGGCTGGATTACCGAGCAGAGTGCGATTCACGATCGTGCCGGGTGTCAGGATCAGCGCGCCTGTCGCAACGGTGGGCAGCAGGACGTACCAGCCGGGAAACGCTATGTCCGGCGTGTAGGCCGCAATCGCGATGCCAAGCAGGAGTAGCGCACCTAGAGCGACAGCATTTCCCAACGGGCCACGCAGTCTCAGCGGTTCTCCGCGCGCGATCCCGGCTACAGCGAGAGCAGCGCCGATCCCAAGTTCCCACGCCCGCGTCGGCAGCAGATAAAACGCAGCAGTGGGCTGCACGTGCATCAACACCAGCGACCCTGCGAACGACAGTATCGACAGCAGCACTATCCCCCATAGCGGAGACACGATCCGTTGCCGGAGCAGGAGCAACAGGATCAACGGGAAGATGATATAGAATTGCTCTTCCACGCCCAGCGACCATGTCATCAGCAGCGGATTGCGGTCCGCATCGGGCGCGAAATAGCCACCGCCGGAATAGAAGAGGATGTTGGATGCCGCCAAGACCGCTGCAAACGCTTCCTTGCCGAACTCCTTCAACTCCATCGGTGTCAGCGCCAGAACCCCGACGACATAGCAGATGGCGAGCAGCGTCAGGAACGCGGGCAGGATACGTCGCGCACGCCGGGCGTAGAATTCGGCATAGCTGAACCGGCCTTCGCGCCCCTCGCGGAAGATCTGGCCCCCGATCAGGAACCCGGAAATCACGAAGAAGATATCGACACCGACGAACCCACCCGGCAGTCCCGGCAACGCCGCGTGATACAGAACGACGGCGGTGACGGCGATGGCGCGTAGCCCGTCGATGTCGGGTCGATAGGCTATGTGAGCCGAAGGAGCGCCCGCAGTCGGGGATTTCATAGGGTGCGATACACTTCGGCGAAACGCTGCGCGCAGGCGGCAACAGAGAAATCGCGGGCAAACCGCAATTGACCGGCTTGGCCCATGGTTTTCCGGAGGCCGGGAGATTCGATCAAACGCGCTATGGCATCCGCCAATTGCTGCGCGTCGCCCGGATCGACCAACAGGCCGCTGTCGCCATCATCCACTTGTTCCGGGATTGCGCCGACACGCGTCGCGACCACGGGCAGCGCGCGCGCCATGGCCTCCAATATGGACACCGGCTGATTTTCCGCGCGGGATGGCAACACGAATATGTCCGCCTTGTTCAACAGCGCGTCGGCTTCCGCCTCGCCTACCCAGCCGGGAAACGCGATGCGATCCGCTATGCCCAGCGCTTGAGCCTGTGCAATTGCGTCTTCCACATCGCCATTGCCCGCCAGCACTGCGTGGAAGGGCAATCGGCGTTCGGTAAGGATCGATAGCGCCTCGATCAGTACATCGGTCCCCTTACGCTTACCCAACAGGCCCAAAAAGGCGATGGTCGGGATGGCAGGATCTGTCGAGGTGTGCGGCCGGGTTGCACTTGGCACGCCATTGGGAATTTCAACGATCTTGCCGGGGACGATGTCCATCTGCGACACCATGAAGCGCGTCCAGTAGGGGCTGAGCGCCACTACCCGATCGGCAGACGCGAAGAAGGTGCGGATGCGGGCCTGCCTCGCAGGGTTCTGCGCCGCGTAATATTCATCATAACCGCTGCCATGCAAGTGCAGAAGAACGCGGCACCCGAGCGCCTTGGCGAGCATTGCAAACAGCCGCTTGCGCGAGGTCGATCCACGCGGCGCGACATTGATATGGGCGATGCCGACGCGACCAATGACGATCCTGACGGCGAATAGTGCCAGCGCGAACGGCACCGTCGCATGCTTCAATACCGGGCGATCCGTAAGGCGAGCGGCATGAACGCTCAAGCGGATGTCGGGAATATGCGCGTCGATCTCGCGCTTCAGGTACGTCATCACGCGACCAATGCCGCCCTTGACCGACAGCCCATCGGAGAGGACGATCGCGACGCGCCGAACAGATTGGCCGCTCATAGCGCTCAACCGTTCACGGCGACCGTGGAAAGCCGTAGCATCCCACGTAGATAGCCACCTTTGAACAGCATGCGCCCGTAAACCTCCGATTTTGGGTTCTAGTTGCATGCTGCCTCGCGGCAAGTCAAACCGCTATACTTAATGTTCCAGGGGGTGCCGCACTGCGGCAGCACCCCCGGAAAATCACATGTGGATCGGCTTGCCCTGCACGGCCATCGCCGCTTCCTTCAGTGCCTCGGCATGGGTGGGATGTGCATGGCAGGTGTAGGCGATGTCTTCGCTCGATGCGCCGAACTCCATAGCCTGCGCCGCCTGCGCGATCATGTCGCCAGCCGGTGAGGCGATGATCCACACGCCCAGCACCTTGTCAGTGTCCGCGTCGGCAATGACCTTCACAAAACCTTCGGTATCGCGGATTGCCTTGGCGCGGCTGTTCGCCATCATCGGGAACTTGCCAACTTTAACTGCGCCACGTTCCTTCGCTGCCTCTTCGGTCAGGCCCACGCCTGCGATTTCCGGGTGCGTGTAGACGACCGAGGGAATGACATCATGGTTCACGATGCCAGTCAGGCCTGCGATATTCTCGGCCACTGCAACGCCCTCATCCTCGGCCTTGTGCGCAAGCATGGGGCCGGGGATCACGTCGCCGATCGCCCATACGCCATCGACCTTGGTTCCGAACTCGTGGTCGGTCTCGATCTGGCCGCGCTTGTTCACTTCAAGCCCGATCTTGTCGAGACCAAGACCATCGGTGTTCGGCTTCCGGCCAATGGCAACCAGCACAACATCTGCTTCGATCGTGGTGGACTCGCCGCCAGCCGCTGGCTCGACCGTCACGCTCGCCAGGTTGCCCGACACGGAAACGCCCGTGACCTTTGTACTGGTCTTGATGTCGAAGCCCTGCTTCTTGAAGATCTTGGCGGCTTCCTTGCGCACGTCGCCGTCCATGCCCGGCAGGATCTGGTCGAGATATTCGACGACCGTGACCTTCGCGCCAAGGCGCTTCCATACCGAGCCAAGCTCCAGCCCGATCACGCCGCCGCCGATCACGACCAAATGCTCTGGCACCTTGGGCAAATCAAGCGCGCCGGTAGAGTCAACCACGATGCCCTTGCCGTTATCGACTTCGATTCCCGGCAGTTGCGTCACCGAAGACCCCGTCGCGATGACGATGTTCTTCGCTGTCACGGTCTTGCCAGCAACCTCGACGCTGTGGGCATCCTTGAAGGTCGCGAGGCCTTTCAGCCATTCGACCTTGTTCTTCTTGAACAGGAACTCGATGCCGCTGGTCAAACCCTTTACGGCCTCATCCTTGTCGGCCAGCATCGTTGCAAGATCAAGTTCTACGCCGCTGAACTTGATGCCATGCTTCACCAGCGCGCCGGAACTTGCTTCCTCAAAATAATGCGAGGCATTGAGCAGCGCCTTGGATGGAATGCAGCCGACATTCAGGCATGTGCCGCCCAGCGTATCGCGGCTGTCGGCGCATGCGGTTTTCAGCCCCAATTGCGCCGCGCGGATCGCCGCCACATAACCACCCGGACCCGCGCCGATTACCAGCACATCAAAATCATATTCGGCCATTATCTACTCCATCCAAAATGCACGCGCGTGGCGCGGGGCGCTGGATTATTCTTACAGGTCGATCAGCAGGCGTGTCGGATCTTCGATCGCGTTCTTCACCGCCACCAGGAAGGTCACGGCTTCGCGGCCGTCGATCATACGATGGTCGTAGCTGAGCGCCAGATACATCATCGGGCGGACGACGACCTGACCGTCGCGAACGACCGGGCGATCCTCGATCCGATGCAGACCAAGGACAGCGCTCTGCGGCGTGTTGATGATCGGGGTGGACATCAGGCTGCCGAAGACGCCACCGTTGGAAATCGTAAAGGTGCCGCCCTTCATGTCTTCCATCGTCAGCGTGCCTTCCTTCGCCTTCTTGCCGAAGTTGCCGATGGTCTTCTCGATCTCGGCGACGCTCATGCTTTCGGCATTGCGGATCACGGGTACCACTAGGCCGTTGGGCGCGCTGACCGCGACCGAAATGTCCGCGTAATCGTGATAGACGATCTCATCGCCTTCGATCTGCGCATTGACGCCCGGAATGTCGCGCAGCGCCATCGTCACGGCCTTCGTGAAGAAGCCCATGAAGCCCAGGCGGACGCCATGCTTCTTCTCGAACAGATCCTTGTACTTCGCGCGCGCTTCGATGACGGCGGTCATGTCGACGTCGTTGAAGGTGGTGAGCAGCGCGGCGGTTTCCTGCGCAGTCTTCAGCCGCTTGGCGACCGTCTGGCGCAGGCGCGTCATGCGGACGCGCTCTTCACCGCGACCGGGTGCAGAGGAGGCAGCGGCAGCGACAGGTGCGGCGCTTGGCGCAGGCGCAGCGGCAGCCTTGGCAGTGCCCGCAGCGATGGCGGCGGTCACATCGTCCTTGGTCAGGCGACCGTCCTTGCCGGTGCCCTTGATCTTGCTCGGGTCGAGGCCATGCTCAAGCACCATGCGGCGCACGGCGGGCGACAGCGTCAGGTTGCTGTCATCTTCTTCCGACGAAGCGGGCGCTGGTGCCGAAGCGGCAGGCGCGGGCGCGGCGGCTTCCGCCTTCGCGGCGGGGGCGGGGGCAGGCGTCGCAGCAGGCGCAGGCGCGGCAGCCGCGCTACCCGCTTCGATGATGGCGATGACGGCGCCGACATTGACGGTGTCGCCTTCCGCCACGAGCTGCTGCCCACGTGTCCCGGCAAC
>JBPPMC010000131.1:0-3038 GCA_051305835.1 Sphingobium sp. | reverse complement strand
TCGTCTTCAACCCGGTCGGGGAAAGTGAACGGGATGCCGAATTTGTGGATGGCGATCAGGCTGAAGCTCTTCGCGGCAAAGGGATCGCCCAGCACGTCCGTGACACGCGCGGTCATCTTCGGCGCGCGACCGCCCGCTTCGGCCAGCACCAGATCGCCAGGCTTGGCATTGCCCAGTTCGACGATCCGCGTGACGTTACGATTGCGCTTGTCTACCGGGCGCAGCAGCAGCGCGCCGTCATCCTGTTTCTCCACCACGCCGAGCAGCAATTCCTCACCCTTGGCGAGTTTCTTCATCGGATGCGCGACCCAGCCCGCGCCTGCTTCCTCGGTGCGTGCCAATATACGATCGCCCACCGTCAAAGCGCTGCGCTTGCCGCGCTCTATGATGCGCAGGCGTGGCGGCGGCACGCCTTCGGCTTCCCAGCGTTCGGGAACGGCGAGCAGCGTGCTGCCATCGACATCCACGATCCGCAGCACAGTGACTTTGGGAACGCCGCCCATCTTGTGAAACGCGCGCGCCGGGCCGATGTCGAGCAAACCCTCGTCCGCCATATCCTTCAGCAGCGACTTGAGCGCGACCTTCTCCTGCCCTTTCAGCCCGAAGGCGCGTGCAATCTCCCGCTTACCTGCGGGAGTGTCTGTCTCCGCGATGAAATCGAGGATCTGCTTACGCGTGGGGAAACCGGCAGGCTTGACGCGAGATGGTTTGGCGCGGGGCGGTTTTAGTGGTGAACTCATGTCACTGGACATAGGGGCTGCGGCTGGCACTGACCAGCCCGCGGCCCACTAATCCAGCTAATAAGAACGTCCGACCAACACCCGCTCGACTGCCTTGTCGCCGGTGAAGATGCACGCGCCATCGGCCACCGCCGCATCAAGGGGCACGTTGCGCAATGTCAGCTTCTCGCCCTTGAGCCACTGCACGACCTTTTCAAGCCCGGCGCCCGTGGGCTTGCTCCACTGCACCTCTGCCCAGCCCGGCTTTTCACTTGCCGCAAAATGGGCTTTGAGAGCGTCGATACTGCCTATGCTGCGGTCGATATTGCTGTGCAGCCGCTCCGTCGCTTGCGCATGCAACGCGGCCTGTATCTCGCCCAGCATGTTCGCTGCTGCTGCAACGAAATCAGCCTTGGCAACTATCGCGCTGTCGAGCTTGCCGTCATCCTTGTAGAGCCGGTCCCGCCGCAGCACCGACACGTTGCCGCCAGCCACATCGCGTCCGCCAACTTCGACGATGATCGGCGCGCCTTTCTTCACCCAGCCCCAGCGCTTGTTCGCAGCCTTCGCCGGACGCCGATCCAGCAGCACGCGCACGGGTTCGCGGAACGCGTCCAGTTTCTGCAATGCCACCAGCAATTCCATGCAATATTCGATGATCGCATCATCGTCCGGCACGTCGCGCAGCATCGGCACGATCACGATCTGATGTGGCGCAATACGTGGCGGTACGCGCAGGCCGTCATCGTCGCCATGCACCATGATGACGCCACCGATCATGCGCGTCGAGACGCCCCAGCTCGTCGTCTGTGCGAGTTCCTGTTGCCCCTCGCTATTCTGGAACCGGATGTTCTGCGCAGAAGAAAACGTCGTGCCGAGGAAGTGCGACGTACCCGCCTGCAGCGCCTTGCCGTCCTGCATCATCGCTTCGATCGAATAGGTCGCCACCGCGCCGGGAAAGCGCTCATTCTCGGGCTTCTCGCCAGCGACCACCGGCAATGCCAGGCAATCTTCGGCAAAGCTGCGATAGACTTCCAGCATCTTGAGCGTCTCTTCACGCGCTTCCGCTTCGCTGGCATGGGCCGTGTGCCCCTCCTGCCAGAGAAATTCGCTGGTGCGCAGGAACATGCGGGTGCGCATCTCCCAACGGACGACATTCGCCCACTGGTTGATCAACACCGGCAAGTCGCGCCAGCTTTGCACCCAGCGCGAGAAAGCTGCGCCAATCACCGTCTCCGATGTGGGGCGCACGACCAGCGGCTCCTCCAGCTTCGCATCGGGATCGGGCACGAGGCGCCCGTCCTTCTGGATCAGCCGGTGATGCGTGACGACTGCCATTTCCTTGGCAAAGCCGTCCACATGCTCGGCTTCCTTTTCGAAGTAAGAGAGCGGGATGAATAGCGGGAAATAGCAATTCTCATGCCCCGTCCGCTTGATCTCCGCGTCTAGCAGCGCCTGAATGCGTTCCCAAATGCCATAGCCCCACGGGCGGATGACCATGCATCCGCGCACACCGGATTCTTCGGCCAGATCTGCTTCGCTGATGACGGCCTGATACCAGGCTGCGAAGTCCTGATCGCGAGTGACGGTAAGAGCGTGTTTCACGTGATATGCGCCTGATTTGGAAAGATGTGATGCGGGCAATAGAGCATCCGGGGAGCGGAAGTCGAGACGATAGCGGGCGTGCCAAACAAAGGGCCGCACAATGGCGCCCCTCATTGCTTCGTCAAACGCCAGGAGTTGTCAGGGCGCGAGCTTCTCGATCTTTGCATTGAGCGACGCCAGTTGCGCCTTTAGCTGCGCGATCTCGTCATCCTTGTCCTCGCTCGGTGCGGGTGCAGGTTTGGCAGGAGTTTCAAAGCCGGGAATTCCTGGTATGCCCGCTATGCCCTTCGCTTTGAATGCCGCAGCCGCGGTTTCGAACATTTCCATGTTGCGCTTGGCGATGTCAGCCAGCGGGCCACCGGTAAATGCACCCTGCATCGCTTCCTGAAACTGTAGCTGGTTCTTGCGGAAGGCATCCATGGACGCCTCCAGATATTGCGGGACCATCGATTGCATCGAGTCACCGTACATCGAAATCAACTGCCGCAGGAAATTCACCGGCAGCATGTTCTTGCCGCGTTGCTCCTCGTCCATGATGATCTGTGTCAGGACGTTATGCGTGATGTCTTCGTTGGTCTTCGCGTCCAGAACGACGAACTCGCGGCCCTCCCGCGTCATCTGCGAAAGGAGGTCAAGAGTGATGTAGCTGGAGGTTTCGGTGTTGTAGAGGCGCCGATTGGCATATTTCTTTATGATGACCGTTCCCGACTCACC
>JBPPMC010000236.1:0-18007 GCA_051305835.1 Sphingobium sp. | reverse complement strand
CGATAAACGCCTCAACGACCCGAACCGGGTTATCTTCAGCTACGTAATCATCGAGCGATGCCGGCAGTAAAAAATCCTGTCGGCGGTCTTGTTCTTCCACGAAACGGCCCATCGGTAAGCCTCCCGAGATCCCGGAAAACTCTACCATAAAACGGCGGTTTTACACAGCCTCGGTCGACACCGGCCTGCACAGCCAGGGTTGGGACAAGGCACGCGCGGTCGCTTTCATGACGGACAATACAGCATTGAGTGCCGCGAACATCGATGCCGAAGTCAATCGCTACATTAGCTGGCCGGGGCAGGCGCTCGGCTACAAATTGGGTGAAATCCGCATTCGCGAACTGCGGCAAAAGGCGGAAGCCGCGCTTGGCCCGAAGTTCAACCTGCCCCGCTTTCATGATGCCGTGCTGGGGCAGGGACCGGTGCCGCTCGACGTGCTGAGCGCACAGATCGACAGGTGGATTGCGACAGAAAAGATACGATGATGCCGACCTGCGTCTGATTGAGGGGCCGCTACCGCTATGCTATAGTCTCCGCACAAAATATAATGTGGGAGAGCGGCGATGAAAGGATTTCGGCACGCATGCGCGGGGCTGTTGTGGGTTCTGGCGCCCTCGGCTGTTTCTGCTCAAGACGTGGGGACGGGCGATGCCACGGCGCTCGACCCTGCCGACCCACCAGCAGTCGTGCGTACCGGCGAAGACCGGGACAATCGCGTGACCGTGCCCATCCGCATTGGTGAAAACGGGCCTTACGCGTTCATCGTCGATACCGGATCGCAGCGCACCGTGATTTCGCGCGAGCTTGCCGACAGGCTTGCGCTTGTGGCCGACGCACCGGTGATGGTGCTGAGCATGACGGGGTCGAGCCAAGTGGATACCGTCACCGTGCCGCGCCTGTCCTTTGGCACCACGAATGTGAGCGATATTCAGGCTCCAGTCTTCTCCGGCGAGCATCTGGGCGGTGAAGGTCTGCTCGGCCTCGACGGGCTGCATGCCAAGAGACTGGTGCTCAATTTCCGGTCAGGGCGCATGGAAGTGGGACCGACACGCCGCATCCGTACGAGAGATTCGGACGTGATCGTCGTGACGGCACGCAGCAAACTCGGCCAGTTGATCCTGCTCGATTCCCAGGCCGAGGGTCAGAAAGTCAATGTGATCCTGGACACCGGATCGGAATATAGCATTGGCAACGCGGCGCTTTTGAAGCGCCTCACGCGCAAGGACAAGAAGCGTTTTATGGAAAGCGTCTCCATGACGAGCGTCACTGGCGAGAGCCTCGTGGGTCAATGGGGCATGATCAGCAAGATCAAGATGGGCAGCCTGACCATGACGAACTTGCCGGTCGTGTTCGCCGAGGCGGCGCCCTTTGCGGAACTGGGGTTGTCGGACAAGCCTGCCATATTGTTAGGGATCAGCGCCTTGCGGGCGTTCGAACGTGTAGCCATCGACTTCGGTGCAAAGCGCGTGGATTTCCTATTGCCCGACCAGGGTGGACTGGCCGGGCCGCAACTGGCGTCACTTCAGCCCTGATGGATGATCGTGCAATCATGTGGCGCATCATTCTCCGGAATAGCCGCACCGCATGATCTGCACGTGACATGCCGTCCCGGTTGCAACCCGTGACCAACGGAAACACGCTCGTCGAACACAAAGCATTCGCCCTGCCACCGGCTATCCTGCTGAGGAATTTCTTCCAGATAGCGCAAGATCCCGCCGTTCAGATGGTACACATCCTTCAGCCCCAACGATTTGGCATAGGCAGTGGACTTCTCACAGCGTATCCCGCCGGTGCAGAACATTGCGATCCTCGGCTTCCGCCCCTCCGCAGCAAGATCGGCAGTGAAGGCATCCAGCCAACCCGGAAATTCGCGAAACGACTGTGTCTTTGGGTCTATCGCGCCATCGAAGCTGCCGATCGCGACTTCATAGGCATTCCGGGTATCGATGACGACCGTGTCCGGGTCGGAAAGCAGACGGTTCCATTCCGCGGGATCGACATGGATGCCTGCCTGATGCGCGGGGTCCAGATCGGGTTTTCCCATCGTGACGATCTCGCGCTTCAGCCGCACTTTCATTCGCCCGAACGGCATCGTCTGTGCTGTCGAATATTTGACGTCCAGCGTCGCACAGTCGGGCAGGTCACGTATATGAGCGATGACTGCGGCGATAGCGTCCGCCGAACCCGCGATCGTCCCATTGATCCCTTCCTGCGCAAGCAGCAGCGTGCCTTTCACGCCATGGTCTTTGCAGAGCGTCAGCAGAGGTGGGCGCAATCTTTCAGGATCGGGAAAGCGCGCAAAGCGATACAGCGCGGCAACCGTGAGCACCGACGAGTTTTGCGACGGATCGATCATGGCCGCGCTATAACCTCATGCTTTGCCGGTTGAAACCCTCGTCTCCGCAGCGCATAGAGGCACCATGGTTCACCTTTCGTTCGCAGGTCATGAGATGCAGGCGCTGCCGGAAGCAGCGCTCTATTGGCCTGCCCGGCGCGCTTTGCTGCTCGCCGACATACATTTCGAAAAAGCCAGTTGGTTTGCGCGTTCCGGCCAGATGCTACCCCCCTATGACAGCATGGCGACGTTGGAAGCCTTGGAAAAGCTGGTGAGCCGAACCGGTGCCCAGGAAATCTGGTGCCTTGGCGACAGTTTCCACGACAGTCATGGTCCGGCCCGACTACCCAGCGACATAGTGGCCCGCCTCGCATCATTGACGGCACGACTGAAGTGGACATGGGTCACCGGCAACCATGACATTGCGATGGCCACTTCGGCCGCGTTCGCGGCCTTGGGCGGAGATATCGTCCCTGAAGCGTATGTGGATGGCATATTGCTACGGCACGCGGCGGAGGAAGGCGAAATGCGCCCGGAAATTTCCGGCCATTACCATCCCAAGATCCGCCTTGCGTTGCGCGGTCGCCATGTGGCGCGCGCCTGCTTCGTCACGGGCAGGAATCGCATCATTCTTCCGGCGTTCGGCGCACTCACAGGCGGGCTGGATGTGGGCCATGAGGCGATTCGCAAGGTCGTCGGCGACGCGGGCGAGGCGCTAGTGCCTCTACTAAATCAACTGCTCCGTTTTCCCTTGAAGTCGGTACTGCCGCGTTACGGAACTTGAGGCTTTTCAACTTCCCTTACGGAATGAAGCAACCGTTGCAGTGCAGCATCACCGACTGTTGCAAAAGCGCCGCAAGTTTCGAGAAAACCATAGGTATATTGCCATAACGCGGGCGAAATCATACCATCGCTGGACATCGACGCAGCAACACAGCGGCGCGATTGGGTGAGGGTGCAGTTATGAAAAAGACCTTTTGGTTGCAAACCGCTGGCGCTGCCGCGCTAACGACGATGATTGCCGCGCCTGCCTTTGCGCAGAATAGTCCGCAAGCCGAAGCAGTGCCCCAGCAGGCCGAGGCAAATGTCAACGAAAGCGACATCATCGTCACGGCTACCCGCCGCGCCAGTCCGCTGTCGGACGTGCCCATCGCAGTGTCCGCCGTAACAGCGCAGTCGCTCCAGAATAGCGGGGCAAGCGACATTCGCCAACTCAACCAGCTTGCGCCGTCGTTGCTGGTTTCCTCGACCGGTTCCGAAGCCAATGGCTCTGCCCGTATTCGCGGCATTGGCACCGTTGGTGATAATCCGGGTCTTGAAAGTTCGGTCGCGGTCTTCATCGATGGCGTTTACCGCTCGCGCACGGGCGCGGGTCTCAACGAACTGGGCGACATTGAGCGTGTCGAGGTTCTGCGGGGGCCACAGGGCACCCTGTTTGGCCGCAATGCCTCTGCCGGCCTGCTCAATATCGTCAGTAAAAAACCCGAGTTTCAGCTCGGTGGTAATGCCGAGATTACTTACGGTAATTATGATTATTGGCGCTTGGCCGGGCGCATCACCGGTCCGTTGACGGAAGGCCTCGCGGTTAGCCTCGACGGCGTCTACTCACAGCGCGACGGTTTTTACGACTTGATCGACCGGGCCGGAACCAAGGTTGGCGACACTAATGATCGCGACCGTTATTTTCTGCGCGGCCAGATACTCTATCAACCGGACGATGCGCTGTCGGTCCGTCTCATCGGCGATTACACCAATCGAGACGAAAGCTGCTGCGGCGCGGCCTTTGTGGAGACACGCGAGCGTCGCCCTGCTGGTGGCGAGACGTATACGGTCGCCCCCTTCAACCGGATCGTCTCGATCCTGCAGGGGCAGGGCGGCGTTTTCCCTGCCGACCCCTATGACCGCGAATTGAGCATCACGCCGGGTCGCGAATATGTGAGCAAGCTGAAAGACTGGGGCGTGTCCGGTGAAGTCAATTATGACTTCGGCGGCGCCACGCTGACCAGCATCACGGCCTACCGCAATTATAAATCGCAGGATTATGGCGACTACGACTATGGCACCGCCGATCTGCTGTATCGCGATCCGGGTACGTCGCGTCAGTTCAAGACATTCACGCAGGAATTGCGGCTTCAGGGATCGGCATTTGGCGACAAGCTCGATTGGTTGATCGGCGGCTATTATTCCGACGAGAAACTCGAACTGCACGATAATATCCGCTTCGGTGCAGACTATGGTCGCTTCGCTGCCTGCCGCCTGATGGCCGGCGCGGGCGTGAACAGCAACTTCACGACCGCGCAACTTGCCGCCTGCTCCAGCGGCGCAGCGACCAGTCCATTGATCGCCGCGACGCAGGGTAACCTCAACACGGGCCTCAACGCAGCGTTCAGGCAGGCGGGATTGCCCGCGCCGGTCGCCGCTGGGCAAGCGGCCGCCATTTCGACCGGCCTCGGCAATGGTCTTAGGGCGCTGGCCGCTATTCCCAGTGGCGCGGGCGATGTGGACAGCCAGTATAATCAGAACAGCCGTAACTGGGCGGTGTTCACGCACAATATCGTGCATCTGACTGACAAGCTCGATCTGACGGTGGGCCTGCGTTACACGCGGGAGCGCAAGCGTTTCTCGGCAGACCTCAACAACAATAATGCCACCTGCGCCGCGCTACAGGCATCCGGTTTGCCCGCACTTGCGATCAATCCGGCGCTGGGCAGCGCGCAAACCCTGGCCGGCGGAATCCTGACATTGGGTTGCCTTGGCAATGGCAGCACCAGCCTCAATGCGCTCGACCTCAATGACAAGTTCAGCGACGGGCAACTGTCGGGGACTGGTGTGCTGTCCTACAAGGCGATGAACAACCTGCTCGTCTATGGCAGCTACTCCAAGGGCTATAAGGCGGGCGGTTATAATCTGGATCGGTTCCAGCTTGGCACCACGGGCGTCAATCCTGTTCCGGCAGTCTTCTCGCCACGTTCCAACGCCGACGTGACATCGTTGCGTTTCGCGGCGGAAAAGGTCGACGCCTATGAGCTTGGCCTGAAGTTCAGCCAGCCCAAGTGGAGCGCCAACGTCGCGGCGTTCCGGCAGGAGTTCAAGAACTTCCAGCTCAACACCTTCAACGGCACGGGCTTCGTCGTCCAGAATATCAATGGCTGCGGCGACACTTTGAGTGCCTCGCGGACATGCGCCAGCGATGACGTGAAGCCGGGTCTGGTCAGCCAGGGCGTCGAACTGGAGTTCACGGCGTCACCCGCGCGAAACTTGCGCCTTACCGGCGGCTTCACCTATGCGCGTGCGAAGTTCGCGAACCGCCTGGTCGGCAGCTCGAATGGACAAGTGCCGCTCGATCCGGCGCTTTTCCTCCTGCCAGGCAGCATCAATTCCAACGCACCGCAGGCTGTCACAACCGCAAGCATCGCCTGGACGCCTGACATCGGGTCCAGCGGGCTATCTGCACTCTTCTATGTCGATGGGCGCATGACCAGCGACTATAACACCGGATCGGACTTGTTCCCGGAGAAGGAGCAGGATGGCTATGCGATCTTCAATGCACGCGTCGGCCTTCGCGGCCGCGATCAACATTGGGCGATAGAGTTCTGGGGTCAGAACATCTTTAATACCGACTATTCGCAAGTTGCATTCAGCAGCCCGCTACAGTCGAGCAGCCCTGCAACATCGACTGTCGGGCAGTTCCGCAATGGTGCGCCGATGGCGAACCAGTTGATCTCGGCCTATCTAGCAGAACCGCGCACTTACGGCGTTACGTTACGCGGTAAGTTCTAATGGTTCGGCGATCCGTTGCAGGCAATGGATCGCCGAATTTATCTTCGCGCGGGTCAACTGGAATCGTTGCTCGGCGGTTTGCCATATTCTTTTGCCCACGACGGCCCTTGTCGTCTGGTTCCTGACCGCCTGACCTACGGCACCAGCACTGTATCCACCGCTTCCGGCAGCATAGCCGGGTAGTCCAGTATGTAGTGCAGCCCCCGGCTTTCCTTGCGGTGCAGGGCTGAGCGCACGATCAGACGCGCCACTTCCAGCAGGTTGCGCAATTCGATGAGGTCGGGCGTTACGCGGAAATTGCCATAATAATCGTCCACTTCCTGCGCGAGGAGGTCGATGCGGTGTTTGGCGCGTTCCAGCCGCTTGGTGGTGCGCACGATGCCGACATAGTCCCACATGAAGCGCCGAATTTCGCGCCAGTTGTGCTGGACGATGACTTCCTCGTCTGAATCCGTCACGCGGCTTTCGTCCCAGGCGCGGATCGGCGGGGCCAGAGGCAAGTCGTCCCAATGCGTCAGGATATGCGCCGCCGCCGCTTCGCCGAATACGAAACATTCGAGCAGCGAATTGGACGCGAGCCGGTTCGCGCCGTGCAGGCCGCTTTCGGTCACTTCGCCCGCCGCATAAAGCCCCGGCAGGTCCGTGCGCCCGTCGAGGTCGATCACCACCCCGCCGCAGGTATAATGCTGCGCCGGTACCACCGGAATCGGTTCCTTGGTAATGTCGATGTCGAGATCGAGTAGCCGCGCATAGATGGTCGGGAAATGCTCCTTGATAAACTCCGGCGGCTTGTGGCTGATGTCGAGATGCACATAATCGAGGCCGAGGCGCTTGATTTCATGATCGATGGCGCGCGCCACTACGTCGCGCGGGGCCAGTTCGCCGCGCGGGTCGTGCTTGTCCATGAACCGCTTGCCGCCGCCGGGCGCGCCGGGAGGCAGCTTCAGCTCGCCGCCCTCGCCGCGCATCGCTTCGGTAATCAGGAAGTTCTTCACGTCCAGATTATAGAGGCAGGTTGGGTGGAACTGGTTCATTTCCATGTTCGACACACGGCAACCCGCGCGCCATGCCATCGCGATGCCGTCGCCCGTCGCCCCGCGCGGCGCAGTCGAGAACAGGTAGGTGCGCCCTGCGCCACCGGTCGCCAAAATCGTCGCGCGACCCAGTAGCGCATCGACATGCTTGGTCTTCTTGTTGAAGGCATAGACGCCCCAGACATGCCCGTCGCCGGAATAGCGCTCGCCATGGCGGGAGGTGATGAGGTCGATGGCGACCATGTCGCTCATCAGTGTGATGTTCGGGTTCGCCTGCGCCGCCTTCACCAGCGCCACCTGCACCGCCGCGCCGGTCGCGTCGTCAACATGGACGATGCGGCGATGGCTGTGCCCGCCCTCCCGCGTCAGGTGCCAGCGTTCGCCAAGACCATCGCCCGCGTTGAACGGTACGCCAAGCTGCGCGAGCCGCTCGATGGCGGCGGGGGCATTCTCGACCACGAACTCCACGGTCTCGCGGTTGTTGAGGCCGGCGCCCGCGATCATCGTATCCTCGACATGCTGCGCGAAGCTGTCGCCCGGTTCCAGCACGGCGGCAATGCCACCCTGCGCCCAGTTGGTCGATCCGCCGTCCAGCGCACCCTTGGCCAGCACCAGCACCTTCTTGTCCTGCGCAAGCGTAATGGCGGCGGTGAGGCCCGCCGCGCCGGAGCCGATGATGATCACGTCGTAAGTTAGTGTGGGCATAGAAATCCTGAGACCATCTTGTTTTTCGTTCGAACCCATGGGAGTGGGAGAACGTGAGGCTTAAGCAGCGGCCGCCGTCAAATTCAGGAACACGTCCTCCAGATCAGGGTCGCGTGTCACGACGTCCACGATCTGCAAGCCCATGGCCTGTACCGCGCTCAGGACGTCGCCAGCGTTGGCCTTGTCCTTCAGATAGGTGATGCTGAGTACGCGGTCGCTCGCCAGTTCGACTTTCTCGAAGCGGTCATGCGTTGGCGCTTCGGTAAGGTCGCGGTCAACGGTGACCTGCACGACTTTCTCCTGCGCCATGCCCACCAATTCGCGGGTTGGCTTGTCGGCAATGACGCGGCCATGGTTGATGATGGCGATGCGGTCACACAACTGCTCGGCTTCTTCGAGGTAATGCGTCGTCAGCACGATGGTCACGCCCTGATCGTTCAATTGCTTCACATAGGCCCAAAGTTGCTGGCGAAGTTGAATGTCGACGCCCGCCGTAGGCTCGTCCAGCACCAGGATCGGCGGAGAATGCACCATGGCTTTGGCAACCAGCAATCGCCGCTTCATCCCGCCCGATAGTGTCCGCGCATAAGCGTTCGCCTTATCCTCCAGATGCACAGCGCGCAGTAGCTCCATGGTCTTGCGCGCACCCTTCGGCACGCCATAGAAACCCGCCTGATTCTCCAGCGTCTCGAACGGCGTGAAGAAGGGATCGAACACGATTTCCTGTGGCACGATGCCGATCGAGTTCTTCGCATTGCGCGGGTTCGCGTCGATATCGAAGCCCCAGATGCGCGCGTTACCGCCCGTCTTGTTCACCATGCCCGACAGGATGTTGATCAACGTCGATTTGCCCGCGCCATTTGGCCCCAGTAGCCCGAAAATCTGCCCGCGCGGCACCTCGAACGACACATGGTCGAGAGCGAGTTTGCCGCCTTTGTACACCTTGGTCAGGTTGTCGATGGCGATGGCTGGTTCAGGTGTCGGCATGTCGGTCATGCGCGCCTCATAGCGCGCTGAAACCGGCAGGTCGAGCAAGCGCTATATTGCGGCGCACCAACTGCGATGATACAGGCCATCCCATGATCCAGCCGCCAGAACTTTTCCGCGTATCCAAGACCCGCGTCACCTGTGACGGGTCTGGCGACATTCCCGCTGCGCTCGGCCATCCGCGCGTCTATCTGGAGATCGACGAGAAGGGCTATGTCGATTGCGGCTATTGCGACCGCCGCTTCGTGTTGATTGGCGGCGTTGCCGATGGCGCGGACCAGAGCAAGCTGTCGGATATCCCTTCGGGCGCGAGCCTGTAAGGGCTTCCCGCCGCCCCGAGGGTTTCCCTTACACAAAGCTACACCAACCCCGTTCGGTTTGGACTTGTCGAAAACGTGCATGGCACTCCATTCTCGACGGGCGCTTCTCGACGTCGCTCGAAGCTGCTCGAACCGAACGGTGAGTAGTATTGCCGTCTAAGGGGTTGGTGCGGGTAACACACACGCCTATATCCCCCCTATGACCGACATCACATCACAGTTCACTGACGCCCGCGGCTTTCTGTATCTCGACGGATTGCTTGATCCCGATGGCGCGCGCCGCCTCACCGGGCAGGCGCTGGGCAAGTGCGACGACGGCGAACTTTACCTGCAATATCGCGCGTCGGAGAGCTTCGGCTTCGATGATGGACGGCTGAAAACCGCTGATTACTCGACCGATGCCGGTTTCGGGCTGCGTGGCATCTCCGGCGAGATGACTGGATTTGCGCATGCCAACGACATCAGCGAGGCCGCGATCCGTCGTGCGGCCGAGACGCTGACGCTGCTGGATCCCTCGATGGAAACCCCCGCCGTCCCGCCACAGCGGACCAATCGCCACCTCTACACCGACGTAAATCCGATGGAGATCGTCCCCTTCGCCGAGAAGGTGGCGCTGTGCGCAGAGATCGACGCTGCCGCCCGTGCCCGCGATCCGCGCGTCGCGCAGGTTTCGGTGAGCCTTGCAGGAAGTTGGTCCGTGGTCGAAGTCGTCCGCGCCGATGGCTTCGTCGCCACCGACATCCGCCCACTGGTGCGTCTCAACGTCTCGATCATTCTCGAAGAAAATGGCCGCCGCGAATCGGGTGTCTATGGCATGGGCGGCCGTTATCTCTACGATCAGGTGATGGCGCCGGAAATCTGGAACCGCGCTATCGACGAAGCGCTGGCGCAGGCACGCGTCAATCTGTCGTCGGTAGCTGCACCGGTTGGAGAGATGACCGTCCTCCTCGGCCCCGGCTGGCCCGGCATCGTTCTGCATGAAGCCATCGGCCATGGCCTGGAGGGTGATTTCAATCGCAAGGGAACGTCTGCGTTCAGCGGTCGCATTGGCCAGCGCGTTGCTGCGCCCGGCGTGACGATCGTCGACGATGGCAGCCTTGCCGATCGTCGCGGCTCGCTCAGCATCGATGATGAAGGCACGCCGACGCAGGAGAACGTCCTGATTGAAGATGGCATCCTGCGCGGCTATATGCAGGATCGCCTCAACGCGCGGCTGATGGACGTCGCGCCGACCGGCAATGGCCGCCGCGAAAGCTACGCCCATGGTCCCATGCCCCGCATGACCAACACCTTCATGCGCGGCGGCAATGACAATCCCGCTGAATTGTTGAGCCGCGTCAAGAACGGCATCTTCGCCAAGAGCTTCGGCGGCGGGCAGGTTGACATCGTCTCGGGCAAGTTCGTCTTTTCCTGCACCGAGGCCTATCGCATCGTGGACGGCAAGATCGGCGATCCGATCAAGGGCGCGACCTTGATCGGCGATGGCCCCACTGCGCTCACTAAAGTCACCGGCATAGGCAACGACATGGCGCTCGATGAAGGCATCGGTATGTGCGGCAAGGGCGGGCAAAGCGTACCTGCCGGTGTGGGTCAGCCTACGCTGTTGATGGAAGGCCTGACGGTCGGCGGCACTGCCGCCTAAGCTGCATTACATTATTGCCTAGGCATGAAGCCATCTTCGGCAAGGCGCTTTCGTGCCTAATTTTTATGCAACACGATAGACGTGCCCATTTTTTCGGCGATTTTATGCCCTGAATAATTGCCAACGATCAGATAGTGATGCGTTAACCATTGTTTAACAAGTTGGCACGGCTCTTGCTGGCCTTTCTATCGCACACCAGAATAAAAGGGGGCGACATGAAACTTGTCATGGCTATCATTAAGCCGTTCAAGCTTGACGACGTGAGGGAGGCGCTTTCAGCCTTGGGCGTTGCGGGCATGACGGTCAGCGAAGTTAAGGGTTTTGGCCGCCAGAAGGGCCAGACCGAAATCTACCGCGGCGCGGAATATTCGACCAACATGGTTCCGAAGATAAAGATCGAGGTGGTCTGCGATGACGACCTCGCGCCACGCGTGGTGGAAGCCGCTCAGCAGGCCGCGAACAGCGGCGCGATCGGCGATGGCAAGATTTTCGTGCTCGACGTGGGCCAGGCAGTTCGGATTCGCACAGGCGAAACCGGCGAAACCGCGCTGTAAGGAAAGGGGAATAATGACTGTTTCCAGGAAACTCTGCAGCGCGGTGGGAGCGATTGGCGCTTCCCTCTTCGCTGCCGCGCCTGCCTTTGCGCAGGCTGCCGCGGGGCCGATCAAGGCTCCCACAATCGAACAGATGGCCACAATGGTCAACAAGGGCGACACCGCCTGGATGCTGATCTCGGCGGCGCTTGTGCTGATGATGTCGATCCCCGGCCTCGCATTGTTCTACGGCGGCCTTGTCCGTACCAAGAACATGCTCAGCGTCTTGATGCAGATCTTCATGATCGTGTCGGTCGCGGGTCTGGTCTGGACCTGCTGGGGCTATTCGATCGCCTTCACCAGCGGCGGCGACAACCACTTCTTCGGCGGATTGTCCAAGGCGTTCCTGATGGGCGTTGACGGCACCACCTTCGGGGCAACCTTCAGCAACAACGTCTACCTTCCCGAACTCGTGTTCGTGGTGTTCCAGATGACCTTCGCCATGATCACGCCCGCGTTGATCGTTGGTGCTTTCGCAGAGCGCGTGAAGTTCTCGGCGCTGATCGTGTTCGTTGTTCTCTGGCTAACCGCCATCTACTTCCCGATGGCGCACATGGTCTGGTACTGGGCCGGTCCTGACTTCCTCGTCGACGCACCGACCGACGCCGGTCTGCTGTGGAGCTGGGGCGCTCTCGACTTCGCCGGCGGCACCGTCGTTCACATCAATGCCGGTATCGCTGGCCTGGTTGGCTGCATCATCATCGGCAAGCGCATTGGATATCCCAAGGAACCGATGGCGCCGCACTCGCTGACCATGACCATGATCGGCGCTAGCCTGCTGTGGGTCGGCTGGTTCGGCTTCAACGCCGGTTCCAACCTGGAAGCCAATGGCGTCACGGGCGTTGCCTTCATCAACACGATGGTTGCCACCTGTGCCGCTGCCGTAAGCTGGGCCTTGGTCGAGCAGTTCCATCACGGCAAGCCTTCGCTGCTTGGCGCAGTCACCGGCGCAGTTGCCGGTCTGGTCGCCATCACGCCGGCCGCTGGTTTTGGCGCACCGATGACATCCATCGTGCTCGGCTTCGTGGTTTCGCCGATCTGCTACTTCTTCGTGGCAAGCATCAAGGGCAAGCTGGGCTATGACGACAGCCTCGATGTCTTCGGCGTGCACTGCATCGGCGGTATCGTCGGCGCGATCGCCACGGGTATCGTCGCTGCGCCCGCACTCGGTGGACAGGGCGTGTTCGCCTACACCGTGTTCCCTGCAGCGTTCGACGCCAGCAGCTACTCGATCACCTCGCAAGTCGTGATCCAGATCAAGGCCGTGCTCTTCACCCTGGTATTCTCCGGGGTAGGTAGCGCCATCCTGTTCATCATCATCGACAAGACCATCGGTCTTCGGCCGAGCGCGGACGCCGAGCAGGAAGGTCTTGACCTCTCCAGCCACGGCGAGCGCGCCTACAACTACTAAAGACTTCGGTAGGGCGGGCCGCAACGAACGGCCCGCCCGCCACACGATGTTCCTCCTGCGAACACACACTGGGCCGGTGCGAAAGCATCGGCCCTTTTTTTGGCGATTGGATCAGGATCGCCTGCAGCCGCTGCATTCCCTAGCGATCGCGATATCAGGAGCCTTTGCCATCCCGGCTGCAGTTATGCACGATAACGCGCTATCCAACCGGATCTTCAACTCCTGGCATTGGCTGACTGCGGCTCCTGCACGTATGGCGTCGCAGCCTCATCATCGGCGTCTGGATCTCGACCCTGGTTCCTGTCCAGTTGACGCATGACCGGCGTGACAGTGAGGCCGTGAAGCAGGATAGAGAATAGCGCCACCAGGCCGACGATCGCCCACAGGCGCTCGCCAACCGCCAACTCCATATGATTAAGCCCATAGGCGAGATAGTAGAATGATCCCACGCCCCGGATGCCGAAGAAGGCCAACGTCATCTTCTCGCAAAAGCTGGCCTTGAACCCAGCCAGTGCAATCAGCCCGCCGATCGGCCGGATCACAAGAAGGATCGCAGCCGCAGCGATGACGTCCGGCAACTGGAGCGGACGCAGCAAACCGATGACCAGCGCGCCGCCGAACAGCAGCAACAGGACCATCATGGCCAGCCGCTCTATCTGTTCGGTGATGTCGTGCATCTGCCGGTTGAAGTCGTGGTCACGGTGCGATCTGCGCAGTGTCAGCGCGGTAACGAAAACGGCCAGGAACCCATAGCAGTGGATCAGTTCCGTCACGCCGTAAGACACAAGCGTGGCCGAGATGGCGATGAGGCCGTCTCCCGTTTTCGACAGCTTCGTGTCGGCGGGGACATGGAACGTCAGCCAGCCGAACAGCCGACCGATCAGCCAGCCACCGATCACGCCGGCAGCGATCTCCCACAGCACATTGTAGAGCAACCACTGCTTGGCCCAGGACTCCCCTGTTGTGGCGGCCAAACCAAGGGCGATCGCCAGATGCACGAACGGAAAGGCGAAGCCGTCGTTCAAGCCTGCCTCGGATGTCAGTCCGAAGCGAACCTCATCTTCTTCCCCGGTTTTTGGAGGTCCGACCTGAACGTCGGATGCCAGCACCGGATCGGTGGGCGCGAGGCTGGATGCCAGCAGCAGCGCCGCGACCCACGGCAGGCCCAGCATCCACCCTCCCAACGCAGTGATTGCCAGGATTCCGAGCGGCATCGTGATCGCCAGCAGCCGCCAGGCGACGCTCCATTTTCGCCAGCTGAATGGGCGGTCGAGCTTCAGGCCAGCCCCCATCAACGCAATGATCACCACGAACTCGGTAAAACGCTCGGTGATTTCAGGGTAATCGATAGGCAGTGGCCGGAGAGTCACGGTCGGCAGCGAGAAGATTGCAGCCCCCAGTCCGATGCATACGATCGGCAAAGACAGGGGCAGCCGCTTCAGGGCGAGGGGCAGCCAAGCGACAAGAGCGATCAGCAAACCTGCCCCTGTCAGGATCAGGATATAGGGATCTGGGGATAAGGAGGGAAGTTGCATCGGTCTTTAACGACGCAGAGCTATAAACCGTTCATATGCGGAGGCTTGTCGGGGTTAAAAAGGCAGCTCTCTGCGATCTTGGCGATGACAGCCTGACGGGCGGCACGGGGACCGACACGGCCACCCATATTCGTGCCACTTCGGACGGACGGTATCGCTCGCGAACCTTGGCGTAGAACACCGGCGCGGCCGGCGTCGATACGCTGATCTCGATCGAGAACCTTATCGGCTGCCTTCCACGATACACTGACCGGCAGCCGCGGGCACGCAGCACCTTGCCGAGTTGCCATATTCGAAGGCCATGCTGGCCAATGCACGCTCGCCTACAACGGCGGCACGAACCTTGGTACCTTCGCCGCCGACACTGATGGGAACGCCGTTGCCGACATCCTTATCACCTTCACCGGAAGGTCATGGTACTCGACAGCGGAAGGCTTTTCCTTTGAAATTGAAAGCGAGCGTTGATTTCGTGCGGTTCTGACGCCGAATGTCGGATTGATATTCACCGAAGCGAGTCGGGCCACGCTGGGATGCACTGCACGAAAGTCGCCCTGAGCGACCGTGTGCAGGCGCACCGGGCATCGCCAGAGCCGATGTCGAGAGACAATAAGCGGAGGGCGACATCACAGCCGTAATTGAATCCTGTATAATAATCCTGAAGATGCCGAAGATGTGTACGCGCGGTGTCGATGTGGGTCGAGATGACGAAGTATCCCAGCTGCCCGATCCACGCTGGCGCAGGTGCGAGAGTTTGATGTGTAACCGCTATTTAGTTGTTATATTTCAATAAGATATGTGCAGGAACAAAAACACGCTTGCCGCATGGCAAAACCGGTGCTAGTTGCCGCGCCTCACCCGCCGGAAGGATATGTTCCCCGGCCGCCAGAGCGGGCGTAGCTCAGGGGTAGAGCACAACCTTGCCAAGGTTGGGGTCGAGGGTTCGAATCCCTTCGCCCGCTCCAGAAATCATCGAAAAATCAATGGTTTCTGGGGCGTTATGCGATCAGAATGTTGGAGACAAAGCTCCTTAAATTGGTCGCTGTCTCCACATTGTCTCCACCGAATTTGTAACTGTAGCGGTATTTGGCGTTGTCTGGCGTAGCCGGGTTGTCGTTGGCATTTCGCACTCGGCGTTGATTCAAACTGGTGGGCGTTAAGGTTCGCTGCTGCGTTACAAATAACTGGTTTCATACTACAGCCCTTTCCTCGAGATCCGCGCATTTTGAGCCGCTGAGCCGGCGGATGGTTTTGGCACGGTCGGCCAGCGTGTTCCATCGGCTGCACTTCTTGGCTGGGACGTGCGGCCCTGGAGGATCATAGAGGCCGATATAGCCGTTATAGGCATGTCGTTTCACGATGCCGTGTTTCGTCCATCGGACCAAGGTGCACTCGGTAATTCCAAGCTTGGCGCAGGCCTCTGCTTTTGTCAGCATTCCCTTCTCGCGCAGCCGGTCGTAGCGTGGGCGCAGGCCATATCGCTTGACGAGATAGATGACACGCAGATCAGTGAACTGGGCGTTTGCCTGATCACGACGCGCGGCGCCGCCAGGCCGGATTCCCTTTTCATTCAGTATATCGGCGATTTCAGCACAGATATGGTCGTCGAGAAGTTTGTCGACCATTTCGACCACCTCGGGTCGCGTTTTTACCTGCTGTGCGGAGGATTTGGGGTTCTGCGTCGTCAGTGTTTCGGTAAAGTCGGTCGTCATAGCGATCAACCGATCACGAACTGCCTCATTCACCGTCAGCCGGTCGTCGTTTAGAGCACGGGCTCTTTCTTCCTGCACGTCTGCGAGGCTGCGCAGCTTATTATTCCATTCTCGCTCAAGGGTGTCGGCAACGAGGCGGTTGGTCGGATCGACCAGCATAAAGCGCCGCTGAGCAAGGTCATTGGTCTAATCTCCGCTCAGGTGTCATCGAATGGAAAGATTGGCGTCCTGTCCTTCGCCATCCATTTCGGCTTGGCTGAGAAAGTCGCCGATCCGCGCGTTAGCGGCGTCTGCCAGCTCGCCGCCCAGCAGATGAAAGCCGTGCACGCCGCCCGGATAGATGGCCAACTCTGCCGGGCTGCCGGCCGCCTGCCACCGGGCATGCATGAACAGGCTGTCGTCGACCAACGGATCGATCGTGCCGACTGAGAACAACGCCGGCGGCAAACCCGACAGGTCAGCGTAAAGCGGCGAGATGGCCGGGTGGCGAAGATCAACCGAGCCGGCATAACCCGCCGCCATTTGCTCCAAAGTGGCGGTGTCGATGAAGGCAGTTCCCTGCGCCATGCGCATGCTGGGCGTGAGCGACAGGTCGAAACAGCCGAAGGTAAGGTTCGCTGCGCGGAATGACGACGCCAGGCCCTCATCGCGCAACCGAAGCAGGGCCGATGCAGCGAGATGTGCGCCCGCCGATTCACCCCCAATCGACAACCATCGCACGCCGAACTCAGCCTCGGCATGATCGATCAGCCATCGGGCCGCAGTGACGCAGTCATCCACCGGTGCGGGAAACGCGTGCTCTGGCGCTAGTCGATAGTCGACGCTGACGGCAACGAGCCCCGCGGCGTGGCCGATCATCTCTAACAGCGCGTCCTGCATGTCGTTCGTACCCAGCATCCAGCCCCCGCCGTGAATGTGAAGGTAGGCGCCGCGTACCGTTTCCGGCACCAGCACGCGCAACGCTATCTCGCCTCCGGATCCGGGGATGCGGATTGTCCTGGCGTTGAGAGCCTTTGGCGTAGCGGGTAGTCCCATTCGGCCGTGCTCGTATGCTTCCCGCATGGCCCATAGATTGACCGGAGCCACAAGCGCCGAAAGCGTGGCAGCGAGCTGATCGTTTACGACACGCGTATCCCCGGAAATTGCATTCGGTTGAAACGTTGCGTGCAGCGGAAGGCTAGTCGAGGAAATGCAACTGGTCATTGTCGATTGTCCTAAGTCATCAGATTGGTAGGCGATCTCGGTCAGTCGTTGCCGCCAAATGCCGTCTCGATGTGTACTGCGACGGCAAGACGGTGTATTGTCAGGGGAGTGGATATTGCGCCCGCGGTAGGTTTGAGTTCGCCTCAGAGCCGACGCCCCACCAACACGGTGGTCGGGAATATAGTGAGTGCTGCAATTGTGTTTCATGGTGTCGCAATCCAAATTGCCTTTCCTCGTGACGCACGATCCTATGCGCGACCGGCCACGGATTAGTGGACCGCGTGCTGTAGGGGCCGAAGCGGCACGCGGGTTCGCGGTCTGGCAAGAGTGTCCTCGGTAAACAGACCATCGACGGCTGCATTGAAGGCTGTCGGATTTTCATACGCGGCCATGTGCCCTGCGGTCGGCAGGATCACACTCTTTGCTCCCGGAAGTGCTGCGACATAGGTCGCAAACATCTGTTAGGTGACGATTTTGTCTGCCTCGCCCCGCATTAGCAAAATCGGAATGTCGAGGCCTGCAGCTAACGTCAGGCAGTCGGGCCGATCTCGCGTCACCGCCCTCATCGCCGGCACCATGTTGCCGTGATCCATCAGCTCAAATTCATCGATTGCGTTGGCTATCTCATGCGGTTTCGTTTTCAGGAAGTCGGCCGAATAGAGTGTCGCGATCAGCTTCTCGCGGTATCTGCGCCTTCCACCAAACAAGGCGAACGCCGTCACGCCGACATGAGCGGCGAGCCGTTCGGGGAGG
>JBPPMC010000059.1:0-30354 GCA_051305835.1 Sphingobium sp. | reverse complement strand
AGCGTAATGATCCTTAATTGTCCCAAATGCGCCACACGATATATTGTGCCCGACAGCGCCATTGGGGCGAACGGACGGCAGGTACGTTGTGCCTCCTGCAAGCATAGCTGGTATCAGGAACCGGCGGAACTTCCGATGCGGCCTGTCGAAGCTGAACCGGTAGCCGCCGTTGCGACGCCCCAATCCGCGACTGTGGCAGAGGCACCCGTTGCGGCAGTGGAACCCCCGGCAGGTGGCAGTGCGCCAGTTGTGGAGGAAGGGCAGCCTGCGGAAGATACCGATCCCCAAGCGTTACCGCAGGCACCGGCCCCGCAACCCTTTACCGAAGCCCCTTCGACCGAAGCGATCATAGCCCCTGCTATTTTCGACAACTTCGCGCCGGAGCCGCCCTTCCGTCTGCGCCGCAATCCGGCCCGCGTCTGGATGACGATCGCCATAGTCTTTTTCCTGATCGTGTCTGCGGCAGGCGCGGCCGTTTACACCTTTGGCGTGCCGAACTGGGCAGTGAACCTTGGGCTGATTGCCGATAACGACGAACCGGACCTGCTATTCTACCTTGCCAAGCCTGCCGAGCGACGGAAACTGCCGACAGGCGAGGAATATTTCGCGTTCAGCGCCCGAATCGTCAACAGTGGGGAGACGTCCCAGGCCGTGCCGCCGGTGCTCGTCGAACTGCGCGACAAGCAGAACCGGCTTGTCTTCAGCTGGACCACCAAGGCCGACAAATCGAAGCTGAAACCTGGCGAAGAAGCCTCGATCAGCGAGAGCCGTCTGGATATTCCGAAGAATGCGGAAAATCTCTCATTGGGCTTCGTAGACAAGAGCGGTTAACCGGGCCGCATCGTCAAAACTCGCGCGCGACATACAACAAAGCATTATCGGCGCTTGCATGGTCGGAAGGGCTTTGCTAATGGCCGCGCCTGCCAGTTGCCGGTCCGTCCGGCTCTATCATGAACAGTGCGGTCGTGGCGGAATTGGTAGACGCGCAACGTTGAGGTCGTTGTGGCCGAAAGGCCGTGGAAGTTCGAGTCTTCTCGACCGCACCATCATGCATTGGATTCGCTGGGTCTTTTGCACAATTTGGCGCACTGCCAGCGGCAGGGTAGCCATGGGCCATGACAACCGGCGCAGTTAGGTTGCTAACTCCGGAAGTTTTAAGTGCGTCCCACGCGGCTCTAAGGTGCATTGCTGCATGTCTTGACCCACTCCGCGCAACGTCAGGTCGCCATGACGGACGCGCCATGACCGGGACACGGCGCAGTAGTTTCTACGGGCACTAAGCGATAATAGGCATGGCACTCCCACCGGTCATACTTGGTGGTCGCAAAAGCGTGCAGCCGATGGCAGCGCGGGCGGACGACGTCGATATGACCAGCTTCATCCTTTTGTTGCGGCGGGTATGTGGAACAGCGCACGATGGGCTGGATGACCAGAAGTTCGACAATGTCGAGAAGATGAATTTTGATCCTGCCCTCGGACAGACAGCGACTTCGTGGGGAGCGCCGCTGCGCCGGGCCAATCTTGCCCGCTTGGCACCATCACACTCTCTCCGTGCGCATCGGCTGCTTCCACGCTCGCTCGATGCTGAAAATGGTTAGAAAACCCTGGCATGCGGGTTCGACGCCCAGCGGCAGATCCAACTCGGGGCCATGATGCCATGTCGAGCGTTTGCCTCTATATACCAACACCGGACCGCAAGGGGTCATTATGTCGACGGGAAGCCACGCCGTCGGTCGGTAGACGTACTACCCTCTTAAATGCGTTCGCCAGATAGGCGCTGACATAACATGTCCAGCTGATCCAGTGTGGAATAGCGCAACCCAATTACGCCGCCGCCTTGCGCCGTATGGGCAATCTCGACCTTCACGCCCAGTATGTCGGCAAGATGCTGTTCCAGCGCCACAATGTCTGCATCTCTGCCGTCCGTAGCACGGATGCCGCCGGATGAGACGCGCGCTTCACTGCTGCCTGTCTTGGATTTACGGACCAGCTTTTCCGTGTCGCGGACGGACAGTCCCTTTTGCTCTATCGTCCTGGCCAGGGCCTCGCAATCGTCCGCGCCGATCAGGGCACGGGCATGACCCATGCTTAAACGCTGCTCGACAACCGCAGTCTGCACGGCGCGCGGCAATTCCAGAAGCCGCATCAGATTGGCGACATGGCTCCGCGATTTGCCCACTAGGCGTCCCAGTGCATCCTGGCTGTGGCCAAACTGCGCGATCAGTCTGCGATAGGCCTCGGCTTCTTCGATCGCATTAAGATCTTCGCGCTGAATATTTTCGATCAGCGCGATTTCAAGTGTTTCGGCCTCATCGAAATCTCGCACGATCGCAGGGATACGATGCAGTTGCGCTCGTTGCGCGGCGCGCCAACGCCGCTCCCCCGCTACCAACTGATAGCTTGATCCTTGGGGACGCACGATAATGGGCTGAATGACGCCCCGCTTGGAGATACTGTCTGCCAGCTCCTGCAGAGCCGCCTCATCAAAGTAGCGCCGTGGCTGCTCGGGATGTGGATGAATTAGCGCAATTTCAATCGATTGGACGGACGCCCCTGCCCTTGGCGTCGCCGTTACCGGCTCTTCCTGCGACGCATCTCCCAACAATGCTGACAAGCCCCTGCCCAGCCCGTGCGGCCGCTTTACCGGCTTGGATGTTTTTGACGCAGACTCTCCGCTCATGCGGCTATCTCTTCTCTTTGGGGCAGGCGACCGATCAACTCTCGGGCAAGGTGCATATAGGCTTCCGAGCCGGAGCATCGATAATCATAGATCAGCGCCGGCATGCCATGGCTTGGCGCTTCGGACAGCCGGACATTTCGCGGAATGACGGTGTTGAACACGACATCGCCCAAGCAGGCACGGACATCGTCGGCAACCTGTTCGGTCAATCGGTTCCGGCGATCATACATCGTCAGTGCCACCCCCATGATGGACAAGCCCGGATTAAAGCGGCTTCGGATGCGATCCACGGTCAGCAACAACTGGGATAGTCCCTCCAGCGCAAAAAACTCGCATTGAAGGGGAACTACCAGGGCCTGTGCTGCCACCATGGCGTTGATCGTCAGCAGGCCGAGCGACGGCGGACAATCGATGAGGCAAATATCCCAGCGAGCGTCCGGCGTTGCCGCCAGCGCGTGTGCCAGCCGATGCGTCCTTTGCTCATAATCGATCAGTTCAATCTCCGCGCCGGACAAGTCCTGGACGGCTGGCATGAGGTCGAGCTTCGGAACGCGCGTGGCGACGACCGCTTCTTCCACCGAACAATCGCCAATCAGAACGTCGTAGCTGGAATGGTGACGCTCGCTCTGCGTCACCCCAAGACCGGTCGAAGCATTACCTTGAGGATCAAGATCTATCAGCAAAGTCCGATGGCCAGTCGCTGCCAGTGCAGTCGCGACGTTGATCGCCGTCGTAGTTTTACCTACCCCGCCCTTTTGATTAGCGATCCCAATAACGATCATGCTAGCCCTTTCTTCGGACGGACTTGGCAATCACGATAGCACCTTCAGGGCTAGTGATGCTTTGTTCCACGTGAAACTTGCCGTGCCATTCCGTCTTGGCTTCGTCCAGATCACTCTGCCAGCTTTTGCCCTTCGGCAACAGCCAAAATGTCTTTCCATCGGCTAAATGTTGTGCAGCCGCGAATAGCCGCGGCAAAGGCGCAAAGGCGCGGGCACTGATTACATTAGCGGGCGATGATGGATGCATGGCTTCCACCTTTCCCCCAAATACCGTCACGTTGCTGATGCCAAGCCGTGCAACAACATCCTCAAGAAATTCGATCCGTTTCCGCCGCGACTCGATCAGCACAACATCCCATTGCGACAGGATGGCGATTACGAGTCCGGGAAGCCCCGCCCCGGACCCCAGATCAATCCATGTTTTATGGAGGGAGTCAGGTTTTGGGCCATGTTCCAATAATTGCGCACTATCGACGATGTGTCGTGTCCACATCTGCTCCTTGGTCGAGTCCGCGATCAGATTCTGTCGTACGGCTTCGCTTAGAAGTAACTCTATATAATCTTCCAGTTGGGCCAGTGTTTCACGTGGAACGCCTTTCGTACTTAGCCACTGCCTTGCCTCATCCTCCGTCATGCAGCGCGCTGACGTGCAGCAATGAGAATGGCGGCCAGCGCAGAAGGTGTGACCCCTCGAATACGGCCTGCGGCCGCCAATGTATCGGGCCGCGCGCGGTTGAGACGTTCCCGCATTTCGATAGACAGACCTCCTATCGCGTCATAGTCAAAGGACACAGGTATCAGAATATTTTCATTCGCGCGGAGGTTCCGTATCTCTGCCGCCTGACGTTCTAAATAGGGGCAATATGCGGCGTCCTCTAATATCTCCTGGCGTACATCATCATCAGCCTCATTCCAGGAAGGAAGCAGTTTCGCCAGAATATCGTGACTGACTTCTGGAAACCTTGCCCACTCGAAGATCGTCCGGCGAGAACCATCCTGACGAACCATCGCTCCCACGGTAGCGATGGCGGACGCCGTCACTGGCCGCTCCATATCCGCGAGCATCGCTGCCCTCGCACTTTCTCTGAACGCAAACCGGGAGCTACGTTCCAGATCGATCAAACCATGTTCCATGCCAATCCCCGTTAGCCGCGTGCCAGCATTATCGGCCCGAAGGTGCAACCGATATTCCGCACGCGCCGTCAGCATACGATACGGCTCCGTCACGCCCTGAAGCACGAGATCGTCGATCATCACGCCGATATAGCTGCTCGCGCGATCAAGGACTAGCGGGCCTTGCCCAAGAGCTAGTGCCGCCGCGTTGGCGCCCGCGACCAAACCCTGCGCCGCTGCCTCTTCATATCCTGTGGTGCCGTTAATCTGTCCCGCGCAGAACAGCCCCGACACGGCGCGGACCTGCAAAGTGGCATCCAGCGCCCGTGGATCGATATAGTCATATTCCACAGCATATCCCGGTATCACTATATCAGCGCTCTCCAACCCCGCCATTGATCGTACGAAAGCGAGTTGAATGTCGGCGGGCAAAGACGTGCTTATGCCGTTGGGATAGACAAGGTGATCGTCCAGTCCCTCCGGTTCCAAAAACACTTGATGGCCATCGCGGTCACCAAAGCGGAAAATTTTGTCCTCGATCGACGGACAGTAGCGTGGCCCCTGCCCTTCAATGGCGCCGCTGAAAAGCGGTGACCTATCCAACCCGCTGCGGATAATCTCATGGGTCCGCTCATTTGTGCGTGTAATGGCACAGAAGGCCTGTGGCAGCGCGCGGCGGTCTGACATTGACGACATCGTCCATGTTAGAGAGTCCGAAGGTTGCTGTTCCAGCGCACCCCAGTTGATGGTCCGGCCATCGAGACGCGGGGGCGTCCCTGTCTTCAGTCGCGCCATCGGCAGACCAAGAGCGCGAAGCTGTTGCCCCATGATGGTAGCCGCGCGCTCGCCCGTGCGCCCGCCGATCATACGCTCCTCGCCCCGAAACATTTTCCCACCCAGGAAAGTGCCCGTGGCAAGTACAACTGTCGACACTTTGATTGAGCGGCCATCCGCAAGCTGCACGCCGGCCACTTTGCCTTCGGTCAGCACGAGAGCGGAGGCTTCACCTTCAATGATCGTCAGGTTTGATAATGAACCCAATGCCGTTTGGATCGCCGCTTTATAGCGTTTCCGGTCCGCTTGGATACGCGGGCCTTGAACAGCCGCTCCTTTGCTGGCGTTCAACATGCGATAATGGATCGCCGCTACATCCGCAGCGCGACCGATCAGTCCATCGAGCGCATCCACTTCCCGGACGAGGTGCCCCTTACCCAGACCACCAATGGCCGGATTGCAGGACATGGCGCCTACGGTGGATCGGTCAAACGTAACGAGCACGACGCGCACGCCTTTCCGCGCGGCGGCCGCCGCTGCTTCACACCCGGCGTGCCCGCCGCCGATTACAACAACATCATAGTGAACCTGAATCATGATGCGCTTTTAGGCGTTCGTGAGGCTATCGTCAAAACAGGCCTGATGTTTCACGTGAAACACCTGCTATTTTCCGATGCAGAACCTGCCAAAGAGGGCATCAAGCATATCGTCGGTGCCGGATCTACCTGTGAGCCTATCTATACTGGCTCTTGCAAGGCGCAGCATTTCTGCCACGATCAGCATGTCCGTTTGACCCTCCACTTCGCCCAGCCAGGCCGCCAAATCAGCCAGAGCATCTCGCTGACGCTTCTGCAATGCATACTCCCCTTCGACGGGTAGTAATGCAGCCGCTTTACTCATCAAGGCCGCCACCAATTTATCCAGCCCCAGTCCCGTAGCGGCGGAAACTTGCATTTCAGCGCCGGTCGGCATTACCCAGCCGACCCGGTCTGCCTGAGCCGCAATTATCATACTGGAAGGCGGCGCTTCACTTGGCTCCCCCAGCCAAAGAATGACATCTGCCTCTGTCAAAGCGGCACGCGCGCGGCCGATACCGATCGCCTCGATCTCGTCCGCCCCTTCTCGCAACCCTGCCGTATCCGTCAGCAAAAACGGTATGCCCCCCAGAGCGACCGGAACCTCAATGCGATCACGGGTCGTTCCGGCAATCTCCGATACTATAGCCGCATCCCGCCCCACCAGCGCATTAAGTAGCGTTGACTTCCCGGCATTGGGCGGGCCAGCAATGACCACTCTGATCCCATCCCGCAGCCGCTCAGCAGAGGGCCGCCTCTGTTCTTTTTCCGCTTGCGAGAGTAGCTCGTCCACGCCGCGAAGAATCTCGTCTTCGATGCCCTGCCCCGGCACATCATCCTCATCGGAAAAGTCAAGAGCCGCCTCCGTCAAAGCTGATAATCTTAGAAGCTGCTCCTGCCACGCCTCCAGCAACTTGGAAAAATGCCCCTGCACCATGGCCACCGCCGCCCGACGCTGGCTCTCCGTTTCCGCGAAAAGAAGATCGGAAAGACCTTCCGCCTCGTTCAGATCGATCCGGCCATTTTGAAACGCGCGGCGTGTAAACTCACCCGGTTCCGCCAAACGACAGCCGGTCAGCTTCCCGACGGAACGCAAGATTGCCGCTGTGACCGCACGTCCACCATGGCAGTGTATCTCCGCCAAATCCTCCCCCGTCGCCGTCGCAGGACCAGGGAACCACAGCAACAAGGCGGAATCCAATAGCGACTGATCTGCCGGATCGTATATTGTCGCAAGAGTAGCCCGTCGCTCGCTGGGCAAACGCCCGGCCAATGCATTGAGTACGGCGCCAGCTTGCGGGCCGCTGATCCTTATGATGCCGATCGCCGCCGGCGGCTGTCCGCTCGACAGTGCGAAAATCGTATCCAGCGCCACAAATCTAGCCGCTGGTCTTGCCGCCTATTCCGCTGCCGGAAATGCCCAGGTCCATCATCTGCTTGAACAGGCGCATACCCGCGTCGCCCATCGGCGAAAAACTGCGGAACAGATTTTCCATCTGATCCAGGTTCACCGTGCCATCCATAGATTCGAGCATGGTCTGCACATACTTCTCGTGAATCGGTGAAACGTCTGGCAGGCCCATGAAAGCGCGCGCTTCTTCTGGTGTGCATTCGACGTTGACGGTAACTTGCATGACGCTGTCCTCGCACCCGATGATACCGTTGATGGTACACCATCGTCATGCCGTAAGTCGCACACAATTGCCAGTTCGCGCCGCAAAGGCGTGATGCGCTCTTGCATGGAAACGATCGCCCGGCATGATGGTTGAGACCAAATACTCAGGAGAAGATCAGATGTCCGTTATGACCCCTATTCACACGTTGGACGGCAGCGCGCAATTTGATGCCTATGTTGCTCGACCGGAAGGCACGGCCAAGGCGGCAATCATCGTGATTCAGGAAATTTTCGGGGTCAACGAGGGTATCAGGGCCAAGTGCGACAATTGGGCGAAGGCTGGCTATCTGGCTTATGCTCCGGACCTGTTCTGGCGGATGGAACCGCATATCGAACTCGATGCCGATGTAGAAGCTGATCTCCAGCAGGCCTTCGGACTGTTTGGCAAATTCGATCAGGATCAGGGAATCGCAGACATCGAGGCAACCATAAAGGCGGCACGTGCCGACTTGGGCGGCGTCGGAAAAGTCGGCTGCGTGGGCTATTGCCTGGGCGGCCGGCTGGCGTTCATGGCGGCGTGCCGGACCGATGGCGATGCGTTCGTCGGCTATTATGGTGTCGGCATAGACGGCCTCCTGGGCGAGCAACATGCCATTGGAAAGCCAGTTCTTCTCCACATTCCCACGGACGACCATTTCGTCGCGCCCGAAGTGCAGGCCGCCATGCACGCGGGCCTGGCCGACAACCGCCACGTCACCCTCTACGACTATGAAGGGCAGGACCATGGTTTTGCCGCGGAAATGGGCGACCGCCGCGATGAGGCCGCGGCGCAACTGGCCGATAGCCGCACCGCTGAATTCTTCGCGAGCTACTTGTGAGCGTAGCGGCTTGGCGGCTGCTAATCCGCAGCACAGGCGGTCCCGAAGTCATTGAGCGGGAAGACTTCGAAGCTGGTGATCCGGGTTCAGGCGAAGTGCTTATCGCCCATGAAGCGATTGGCGTGAACTTCATCGATACCTATGTTCGGACGGGGCTTTATCCGGCGCAGCTTCCTACCGGACTGGGTGCGGAAGCAGCGGGTACGGTGATATCCGTGGGTGACTCGGTGACCCAGCTCGCTGTCGGTGATCGCGTGACCTACGCCGCACCCTTGCCGGGCAGTTATGCGACGCACCGCATCATGCCGGCGGATCGCTTGCTGAAGTTGCCGGACGATATTTCGTTCGATGTCGCCGCCGCAATCACGCTGAAAGGTCTTACGGCAGCATTTCTGGCGGGAAACTGTGCGAAGATGATGGCGGGCCAGACGGCGCTGGTTCATGCGGCCGCAGGCGGCGTAGGCGCAATTCTGGTCCCGTGGCTCACGAGTCTGGGCGTCACCGTCATCGCCCACACCGGATCGCCGGAGAAAGCCGCGCGCGCTACGGCCGCAGGCGCAAGCCATAGCCTCCACGTCGCTTTCGACACCCTCGCGGAGACAGTGAAAAGCCTAACCGGTGGCAAAGGTGTCGACGTTGTTTTCGATGGCGTGGGTGCTGCCAGTTGGAACGCGTCGCTTGCATCGCTGCGCAGTCGTGGTCTCATGGTCAGCTTCGGAAATGCGTCGGGACCAGTGCCCCCGTTCAGCATATTGGAACTGAGCAAAGGCGGATCGCTTTTTGTAACGCGTCCCACCCTGTTCGATTATATTCGCGAAGAAAATGAATTGCAGGAACTCGGCGCACGCTTGTTCGAGCAGATATCCAGCGGCGTCATCACGCCTGACCTTAATCAGCGATACGCCTTGTCAGATGCCGCCGAGGCACACCGGGCCTTGGAGGCACGTCAAACCGTGGGATCGACGATACTGATCCCTGACGCTTAGCTAAACAGCGTCAGGAGACCCACCTGATGATCTACGAATCCTTCGTAGATCATCTTGCCCGCAACATAGACGATCACGGCCAGACCGACATAAGCGATCCAGCGGAAGCGCTCGATATATTTCGCGATAATGTTGGCCGCGACGCCCATGAGAGCGACCGACAGGATCAAACCGATTATCAGGATTCCGGGGTGATCACGCGCTGCGCCAGCAACGGCCAGAACATTGTCCAGGCTCATGCTGACATCGGCAACAGCCACTGCCCAAGCCGCCGCAGCGAAGCTCTTGGCCGGGCGGAGGCCGGAAATATCATCGTCGCTGCTGTCGTTGGGCGTGTCGGCGCCACGCTTAGGATGCAATTCGCGGTACATTTTCCACGACACCCACAGCAGCAGAAGCCCACCCGCAAGGATCAACCCGACGATCTGCATCAACTGGCTCACCACCAGGGCAAAGCCGATACGCAGCACCAGAGCGGCGATGATGCCGATCATGATGACCTTCTTGCGCTGCTCGGTCGGCAACCCCGCCGCCAACGCGCCCACCACGATGGCGTTATCGCCCGCGAGCAGGATATCGATCATCAACACCTGCCCGAACGCCGCCAGGGCGCTGGGGGAGCCTATGTTGGAAAAGTCAGCCACGATATGGCCCCAGATGTCGGCAGGTGAACCCATGGACGGGATCGCCGCACTAGCCATCATCAAAAGGTCGATCAAAGCGTCTCTCCGAAATAGATCACATCAGGCATCGGCTCATAGAAGCCATGCAGCAAACGTCGCCACTCTTCATAGCGTTCCGACTGCCGAAATCCATCCCGATGATGCGCAATCGACTCCCATTTGACAAGCAGCAGGTAAAGCCCTGCCCGCTCAATGGCAGGGCGCAGTTCGATACCCAGAAAGCCGGGCGACACCGCTATTAACGGCCTCGCTTCCCGCATAGCCGCCTCGAAAGTGGCTTCCTGACCGATGCGGACATGCAGCAAGGCCTGCTCCAGCACCATGTCGGGCGCTTACTGGTTCATGGAATCGAAGAAATCTTCGTTGGTCTTGGAATCCTTCATCTTGTCGAGCAGGAATTCCATCGCGTCGATCGTGCCCATCTGCATCAGGATACGACGCAGCACCCACATCTTGCTGAGTTTGGCCTTGTCGACCAGCAATTCTTCCTTGCGCGTGCCCGACTTGCCGACATCCAGCGCCGGGAAGATGCGCTTGTCCGCAACCTTGCGATCCAGCACGATTTCCGAGTTGCCGGTGCCCTTGAACTCTTCGAAAATGACTTCGTCCATGCGGCTGCCCGTGTCGATCAGCGCTGTCGCGATGATCGAGAGCGAACCACCTTCCTCGATATTACGCGCAGCGCCGAAGAAGCGCTTCGGGCGCTGCAATGCATTGGCGTCCACACCACCGGTCAGCACCTTGCCCGAGGACGGCACGACAGTGTTGTAGGCACGACCCAGACGCGTGATCGAGTCCAGAAGAATGACGACATCCTTCTTGTGCTCGACCAGACGCTTGGCCTTTTCTATAACCATTTCAGCCACTTGAACGTGACGCTGCGCCGGTTCGTCGAAGGTCGAGGAGACGACTTCGCCCTTCACGCTGCGCTGCATGTCGGTCACTTCTTCCGGCCGCTCGTCAATCAGCAGCACGATCAGGAAAACTTCGGGATGATTGTCGGTGATCGCCTTGGCAATATTCTGCAGCAGCACGGTCTTACCGACGCGGGGCGGCGCGACGATCAGCGCGCGCTGGCCCTTGCCCTGCGGCGAGATGATGTCGATGACGCGCGCCGACTTGTCCTTGACCGTCGGGTCGAGCGTATCGAGGTTGAGCTTCTCTTCGGGATAGAGCGGCGTCAGATTGTCGAAATTGACGCGATGACGGACCGCATCGGGATCGTCGAAATTGACCGAGATGATCTTGGTCAGCGCGAAATAGCGCTCGCCATCCTTGGGCGCGCGGATTTCACCTTCGACTGTGTCGCCGGTGCGAAGGCCATGCTTGCGGACCTGATTGGGGGACACGTAAATATCATCCGGACCCGCGAGATAATTGGCCTGCGGACTGCGCAGGAAGCCAAATCCGTCCGCCAGCACTTCGATAGTGCCCTCACCCATGATCTGCGCACCGTTTTCGGCTTCCGCCTTCAGGATCGCGAACATCAGATCCTGCTTGCGCAGCGTCGACGCGCCTTCGACCCCCAGTTCCTCGGCCATAGAGACGAGTTCAGCGGGCGTATTCTTCTTGAGGTCTTTGAGATGCATCGGGTGAATTCCGGCAGATATGCGATATGGGAAACGCCGGCTCGGATCAGGGATGAAAGGAAATTCTCGCGCCCGAGCGGCAGAGGAGACCGTCGAGCGTTAGGCTGCGGCGAGGATCAAGTCAAGATCGCGTCTTGCACCCCGTTGCATAACTGAGTTCGAGCATCAGAAAGGCTTCACGATCACCAGTATCACGATAACCGCTACGGCAATGCCCGGCACTTCGTTCAGCAGCCGCAATTTCTTGTCGCTGAGCGTCCGCTCGCCACGCGCCAGTTTCTTCGCATAGCCACTCAGCCAGCCGTGATAGCCTGATAGCGCGACGACCAGCAGCAGCTTCAAATGGAACCACCCCATCGTCCACGCGCCGATGTCATAAGCGAGCAGCAGCCCCAGCACCCATACCAGCACCAGCGAGGGATTGAGGATGATCTTGAGCAGTTTCCGCTCGCGATCGATCCACTTGCGGTCCTCTTCCGACCCGGCTGGCACTTCCTGATGATAGACGAAGAAGCGCGGCAACATGAACAATCCGGCCATCAGGAAGATGACGAAGATCAGATGCGCAGCCTTCACCCACGGATATGCTGCTCCCAGAAATGTCATGCGTGCTCACTCACTCTGGTTGTCCGCCTGTTGCCGTCCCACGCACCAATGTAATCAGTGCCTCGACATGATCAATCGGCGTGTCCTGTAATATGCCATGGCCAAGATTGAAGATGTGCGGGCGATCCGGAAATGCCGCCCGGATATTGGCGACCGCTTCGGCCACGCCCTTGCCGCCGGACACGAGCGCCAACGGATCGAGATTGCCCTGCACGGGAAGCCCCTTCGGCAACGCGGCATTGGCCCAATGCGGATCCACGGTCTCGTCCAGCCCCAAAGCATCCACACCCGTCCCGCGCGCATAATCGGCGAGTTTCGCGCCCGCGCCCTTGGGGAAACCTATGATCGGTACGCCGGGTCGCTTTGCCTTCACCGCTGCAACGATCCGCGCATTGGGGGCGATCACCCAGCGCTCGAACTCCAGCGGCGCAAGGCTCCCTGCCCAGCTATCGAACAGTTGCACGGCCTCCACACCGGCATCGATCTGGCCGCACAGATATTCCACGGTCGCCTCGACAATGGCGTCGATGATCGCACTGAACCGCGCGGGATCGGCATAGGCCAGCCGCCGCGCCGCGCCCTGATCCTTGCTGCCCTGCCCTGCCACCATATAGGTCGCGATAGTCCATGGACTGCCTGCAAAGCCCAGCATGGCGACGTTTGGCGCGAGTTGCACCCTCACCTGGCGCACGGTCTCATAGATAGCCTCAAAGCGGCTGAAATCGGGCTTGAGTGCGGACAAGTCGGCGGTATCCAGCGTCGGTGCCAGCCGCGGCCCTTCGCCCGCCTCGAACCAGAGATCCTGGCCCATGGCGTACGGCACGATCAGAATGTCCGAAAACAGGATCGCGCCGTCGAATGCAAAACGCCGCAACGGCTGCACAGTCACTTCCGCCGCCGCCGCGCTGTCATAGACCAACGCCAGAAATCCCCCCTTCTCCGCACGCAAGGCGCGATATTCGGGAAGATAGCGCCCCGCCTGCCGCATCAGCCACATTGGCGGCGGATCGAGACGCTCGCCTGCTATCACACGCAACAGCGGTTTTTCGGAGACGCGCGGGGTTGGCACGTCCGGATCGTTCAGGCTCATATTCTCTATCTTAATATTTTATTAAAGGATTGTTGAAGATGATAGTCAGTGGACAGCGGGGGTAATCCACCGCCCCGCCTTTTGCCAACAGTTTGACTCTGGCGGCCAGCGTATTCCGGTCAGAGTCGGCGCACTTATCCCCGTTATCCACAGGCTGTGGATGAAAATAGGCACCTGTGGGAGGGCTGTGGATTGTTTTCGACGGAGTGGGGAGGGAATCTCCTACCCGTTTCATCCACCGTTTCGTCCCTTGCTTTATCCACAGTTCCCCAACAGAGTCCGGCCATGACGCGGCTGCATCTTCACCTTCTTTCAGATTCCACTGGCGAGACGCTGGAAAACATCGCCAAAGCGGGCATCGCCCAGTTCGAGAATGTCGAGGCGATCCGCCATTTCTGGCCGATGGTGCGATCCGAATTGCACCTCGACCGGATCATGGAGGAAATCTCCGTGAACCCGGGCCTCGTGCTCTTCACATTGGCCAATAACGAGCTTCGCCGCAAACTTGAAAATCGGTGCCGTACGCTTGGGCTGCCGCATGTCGCGGCGCTGGATGCCGTGACGGACGCGATGTCGAACATATTGGGGCAGGAAACACGCAATCGTCCGGGCCGTAAACATATTCTCGACGAGGCCTATTTCGCGCGCATCGAAGCGATCCAGTTCACCATCGCCCATGACGATGGCGTCGCGCATGAAAATTGGGAGGAAGCGGATATCCTGCTGGCAGGCGTCTCCCGCGCTTCCAAGACGCCGACGTCAATCTATCTCGCCAATCGGGGCTACAAGACAGCCAATATTCCGCTCGTCATCGAATCCCCCCCGCCAGAGAGTCTCTATCGCCTGAAACATCCTCTGATCGTCGGCCTGACGATCAGCCCCGACAGGCTCGTGCAGGTGCGGCGCAACCGCCTGTTGTCACTCAATCAGGCGCCCGAGACCGCCTATGTGGATATCGAACGCGTCCAGGCGGAGGTTGCTTTTGCGCGTCGCATCTTTGCCGATAATGGCTGGCCGGTGATTGAAATGACGCGCCGGTCGATCGAGGAAGCCGCCGCTGCAATCATCAATTTGTTCAACGAACGCGTTCTGAAAGACATAGGCACGAAACCCGCATGACAGCCTCCCTCATTCTCGCCTCGCAAAGCGCCAGCCGCCGGGCGCTGTTATCGGCGGCGGGTGTACCGTTCGATGCGGTCTCCCCCGGCGTCGTGGTCGAAGCGGCCATGGTAGCCCTGCGCGCGGATGGCCTTGATGCGCGCGCGCTTTCCGATGCGCTTGCCGAACTCAAGGCGCTGCGTGTCTCGCGCCGCGCACCGGGCGATCTCGTCCTGGGCTGCGACCAGACGCTCAGCCTCGACGATGGCGAGATGATCGACAAGGCGGTCAATCGTGCGGATGCAGCCCGTATCCTCACCTTGCTCT
Source organism: Sphingobium sp. (assembly GCA_051305835.1). Lineage (GTDB taxonomy): Bacteria > Pseudomonadota > Alphaproteobacteria > Sphingomonadales > Sphingomonadaceae > Sphingobium. The sequence continues at coordinate 15,558 of JBPPMC010000059.1, read as the reverse complement.
CCGGCCGCACCCATTCTCTGCATAGCGCGGCCGTCCTCGTTCAAGGCGGCACTGCGGTCTGGCGGCATATCGAACGCGTCAAGATGACGATGCGGCCCCTCTCCGCCGCCTTCATCGACAGCTATCTCGACAAGGATTGGGAAGACTGCCGCTGGTGTGTCGGCTGCTATCGTATCGAGGGTCCGGGCGCGCAATTGTTCGCCCGTGTTGAGGGTAGCCAGTTTGCGATTCAGGGCTTGCCGCTGCTGCCTTTGCTTGACTTCCTGCGCATCCGTGGGTTGTTGCCGTCATGACTCAGGGAATGCCTTACGCCGAAGTGATCGGCGATCCGATCGCGCACAGCAAATCACCGCTCATCCACAATTTCTGGCTGGAGAAGCTTCAGATCGAAGCGGAATATCGCAAGACGCATGTCAAGCCGGATGGCCTGGCAACCTATTTCCTGCAACGCCGCGCCGATCCCGATTGGTTGGGCTGCAATGTCACGATCCCGCACAAGATCGCAGTGATGGACTATACCGACGACCCCGGCGGCGTGCGCGACCGCATCGGCGCGATGAATGCCATCGCCAGCGAAACCGGCGGGCCGTTGATCGGCACGAACACCGATGCAGGCGGCTTCCTGCAGGCGTTGATTGCCCGGAAGTGGCGCGGGGATCATGCGCTGGTGATCGGCGCAGGCGGCGCTGCGCGGGCGATCCTGTTCGCGCTGTCGACCTTCGGCGTGCCCAACATCACCATCATGGCCCGCGACGCGGCAAAGGCGCAGGCTCTGCTGGATCGCGCAGGCACGAACGGCCATGTAATCGGCATGGACGCCCCCCTGCCGCCTGTTGACCTGCTGGTGAACAGCACGTCGCTCGGCATGGCGGGTCAGCCCGTTCTGACGCTCGACCTGTCGCCACTGCCGCCCACGGCGCTGGTGTACGACATCGTCTACGTGCCGCTTGAAACGCCTTTGCTAGCGGCGGCAAGGGCGCGGAGTCTCGCCACTGTCGATGGCCTTGAAATGCTCATTGGGCAGGCGGCACTGGCGTTCGATATCTTTTTCGACGCCGACGCCCCGCGTGAGCACGACGAGGAACTGCGCGCCTTGCTGACGGCCTGATCAGGCTATGGCACGAATCTGGGGTCTCACCGGATCGATCGGGATGGGCAAGTCTGCCGTCGCCGCGATGCTTCGCCGGGAAGGCGTACCTGTGTTCGATGCCGATGCCGAGGTTCACAAGCTGCAAGGACCGGGCGGGGCACTGCTCACCGCAATAGAGGCGCGGTTCCCCGGCACGACCGGGCGTAGCGGCGTGGACCGCGCAAAGCTGGGCGCCGCCGTGTTCGGGCATCCTCAGGAACTGAAGGCACTCGAAGCGATCGTCCATCCCGCTGTCCAGAAATCAAGGGCGCTATTCCTGCGCCGCAACCGCGCGCGGCGGCTGGTCGTGCTGGATATTCCGCTGCTCTTTGAAACTCACGCCCAGAAGAAACTGGACGGCGTGATCGTGGTCAGCGCCCCGGCATGGAAACAGCGCGCCCGCGTCCTGGCCCGCCCCGGCATGACGCCCGCCAAGTTCCGCCGCATTAGAAATCTTCAGACTCCCGACGCCCAAAAACGCCGCCGTGCCGACGTCATCATCGACACTGGCACCACATTCCAGCGGACGCGCGCGCAAGTCCGCCGTCTCGTCGCTTGCCTTCATCGTAAAGCAGGCCGATAGTGATCTGCCAGAGTCGGAAGGCCTAATGCGCGAGATTATATTCGATACGGAAACCACGGGATTTGACCCCGCCACCGGCGACCGGCTTGTCGAGATCGGCTGTATAGAACTTGTGAATCGCGTCCCCACCGGGGAAACGTTCCACGCCTATTTCAATCCGCAACGCGCAATGCCTGCCGCGGCCGAAGCCGTCCATGGTCTTTCGGACATATTCTTGAGCGACAAGCCGTTGTTCCATCACGGCGTTGATGCGCTGCTGGAATTTCTCGGCGACTGCCCGCTGGTCGCCCACAATGCCAAATTCGACTTCGGTTTCCTCAACCATGAGCTGAAACTGATCGGGCGCGAGGGCATTTCGTTCGATCGCATGATCGATACGGTTGCGATGGCCCGTACGCTCCATCCCGGCGCGAAGCACAGCCTGGACGCGCTCTGTACGCGCTACGGCATCGATCGCAGCCACCGTGTCAAGCACGGCGCGCTCCTCGACGCGGAGCTTCTGGCGCAACTTTACATCGAATTGACGGGTGGACGGCAGATCGGCCTCGTTCTGGCAGATGATGCCAACGGAAAGGCGAATGTCATGGAACGCGCCATGATTTCGACCGTTCGCCCCGTTCGTCCGGCACGGCCTCATATGGCCAGTGCCGCGGAACTGGAGCGGAATGCAGCGTTCGTTGCGCTGCTGGACAAGCCGCTCTGGCTTGATGGGGCAGCCGTCTGACCGGCTGACCTGTCTTACTCCGGGTTGGCCTTCCCCGGCCGCCCGGCACGCCCACCGGCCCGTCTTCCCGGGCGGACCGGCTCGAATAAGGAGAAGGCACGATGGATATTCATGTTTCCGGACATCAGGTCGATACGGGTGACGCGCTCAAGGAGCATGTCTGGACGCGACTTGAAACGATGGCCGAGAAATATTTCTCACGCGCGATTTCCGCGCAAGTGACATTCCGCCCCGCGCCACATGGCGCATTTCATTGCGATATCGTTTCGCACGTAATGACGGGCCTTATCCTGAAAGGCGCTGGCGAAGCGCAGGATGCCCATGTCGCCTTCGATCAGGCGGCCGACCGTATCGAGAAGCAATTGCGGCGCTACATGCGCCGCCTGAAAGATCGTCATTTGCAGGCGAGTGCGGCGGAGGAGCAGCGCGTCAGCAGCATCGATGCGCTAGACGGCGCAGGCTACACGGTTTTCGCGACGCAGACCGAAGATGAAGAACCCGCCGATGCGCCGCTGATCGTTGCGGAGACTCGCGTCGACATTCCCGAAGCATCGGTTTCCGACGCGGTCATGATGCTCGACTTGCGCAATACCAACGCGCTGATGTTCCTCAATGCCGGCACATCGGCCTATAACATGGTCTATCGCCGTCATGACGGGACGATCGGTTGGGTGGAGCCGCGCGCCTAAGACTTTTGGGTCCGGGACGCAGGGCGCTCCGGACCCAAATTCATTGACCTTCCGGCACCTTGGCTCTATTGCGCCGGGCTTTGGTTCACCCCGGCGTGCAGGATCGGCAAGCGATCACCCGGATGTTCCGCTTTAGGTACGACATGGTACATTTTGACGATATTTTGACGCCCGATTCACTGGCTACCGGTGTTTCGCTGAGCGGTAAGAAGCAACTGTTCCAGAAGCTGGCTGATCTTGCGGCGAAGAATTACGGATTGCCTGCGGACGTGGTGTTCGATCGCCTTACGGAGCGCGAGCGACTGGGTTCTACCGGCTTTGGCGGCGGCGTTGGCATACCGCATGCCAAGATCCCGGAACTGGACCGGGTACGCGGCATGGTGATCCTGCTGGAAACACCGATCGCGTTCGATGCCGTGGACAATGCGCCTGTCGATGTCGTTTTCGCCCTGCTCTCGCCCCTCGACAGCGGTGCCGAGCATTTGAAGACGCTGGCCCGCGTATCACGTTATCTGCGCAACGAGACACAGATCGCACGGCTGCGCGGCGTAGGATCGCGCGAAGCTCTATTTGCCCTGCTGTCGGGCAATGAGGCGCGTGACGCTGCCTGACGCTGCGCCGCCGCCCAGCGGAGAGGAAGCGCATTTCCGCGCGCTGGAGCAGCTTTACGGGTCCGCGCCTATAAATCGGCTGTTCCGGTCGGAGTTGCACATTTCCGGCCCCGGCGTGTCAAAGATCGAGTTTGAGGTGGATAGCAGCGTCTATCACGCGGCCGGCGCGGTCCATGGCACCGTCTATTTCAAGATGCTGGACGATGCCGCCTTTTATGCCGCGAACAGCCTGGTGAGCGACAGGTTTCTGCTGACGACCAGCTTCAATTTGCTGTTTACACGGCCCATTCAGGCAGGCCGCCTCCGCGCGGAGGGCCGCTGGATCAGTGGTCGCCGTCGGGTTTATGTCGCCGAAGCCAGCCTTATTGACGGGGATGGCGAAGAGGTTGGCCGTGGCACGGGCACTTTCATGCGGTCGCAATTCCCGCTTTCCTCGTTGCCCGGATACCGCACTGCATCATGAGCGCGCGACTCGCGACGCACATGCTTGTGGGCGCGCTGATCAGGCGTGTAGAACAGGCAGGAGGCTTCGCAATGATCCTGCATCGCGGCGATCCCGTTAGCGGCGTATTGCTTCTGCAATGCCTTGAGAAAGGCCGCCATACCGGGCTTTTCGAGCGCGTTCCCACCTACACCGACGGCTATCAGATCGTGCCCTGCGGCCCACAAACCGAGGATGAGCCAGACGCCCAGATCGAATATATCGCGCGCCGCCGCCGCTCCGACCCCGACTTATGGTTAATAGAACTCGACATCGCGGATGCGGAACGGTTGGCCGTGGAAACACTTTGCTGATCGTTGACTTGCCGGAACGTCGCCCGCATAGGCCGCGCACGCCAATGCGCAGGTTGCCGTGGTTTCGCTCAATGGGGGGTGGAAACGGTAAACACGCAGACGGGGAGCGACCGGACGCAAGAAAAGCCTATCCAAAGGATGTGGCGTCCCTGGCCGACTCACCGCATTAACTTGAGTAGTAATGAGTTTCCGATTGAAGGCCGCAACGATGGCCGCATTTACATTATCTGCGATCGCCGCTGTAACCGCCAGCGATGCCTCCCAAGCAGCCGGATCGACAGAGACGCTTCCCGTCACCGTCCGTACGCTTCTCGATTCCACCGCTCCTCAGGCTGCTGGCGTTACATTCGCCGCCCCGCAGGAAGTGGTACAACCAACCAACGATAGCCCAACGCTCCACTCGGCAAATGTTTCCACCGACACCGATGTTGAGCCTGCTACCTCCCTTGCCGATCTGGTTGATGCACAGTCCGTCCCAGCCGACATGAGTGAAGACATGCGCTGCCTTGCCAGCGCAATCTACTACGAAGCCAAGAGCGAGAGCCTGACCGGCCAGTTGGCCGTCGCCCGCGTCGTCATCAATCGTTCGCAGTCCGGTCGCTTCGCAAACAGCCTGTGCGGCGTTGTGCGTCAGCCGAGCCAGTTCAGCTTCGTGCGCGGCGGTAATATCCCGCAGCCCAGCACTGCCAGCCGCGATTGGCATGAGGCCGTCGGTATTGCGCAAATCGCGCTGCGTGATGGCTGGAAGAACCCGGCGGAAGGCGCATTGTTCTTCCATGCGCGCCGTGTATCGCCCGGCTGGGGCAAGACGCGCCTCGCCTCCATCGACAACCACATCTTCTACCGCTGAGACTCTCTTCCGCGCTTTGCGGAGGATAGGAACAGATAAGAGGCCGACCGGCGACGGATCGGCCTTTTCTTTGTTCCCTTCCTGTTCTATTATCCCGCCATGTCTCAGACCCTTGGCGATTGCTCTCCCCTGACCAACGGCACTGCAATGGCAGTCGCTCGTGGCGTATTGCGGCTATTTCAGCGCCACGACCTGTTCGGCATATTGGAAGCGCCGCTGCCCAATGGCCGTCGCGCGGACATCATGGCGCTCGACACCTCCGGGCATCTGGTGATCGTGGAGATAAAATGTAGCCGTGCCGACCTATTGGGCGACGCAAAGTGGCCGGATTATTTCGACTATTGCGACCGTTATTTCTGGGCGGTGCCCGCTGGCTTCGATCTTTCGCCTTTCGATGGCGAGGCGCTATGGCCGACGCGAACCGGGCTGATCGTTGCGGATCAATATGATGCCGAAATTCTGCGCCCTGCCCCCACCGAACCGCTGGCGGCAGCACGTCGGAAGGCTGAGACGTTGCGTTTCGCGCGCCGCGCGGCGCGCCGGCTGACGGCGCTGTCCGATCCCGACTATGCCGCCGAGATCGGTTTCTGAACAAATCTAGCTGTGCGTGCGTCCGAAATCGGGCGCGGGATCGTCCTGCCCTTCCTCGATGATCGATCGGCGGATCGCGCGGGTCCGCGTGAACAGGTTGAACAGCGCATCGCCATCGTTCCACCGGATCGCCCGTTGCAGCGCCGACAAATCCTCAGAGAAGCGCTGGAGCATTTCCAGTACGGCATCCTTGTTCGACAGGAACACGTCGCGCCACATCGTCGGATCGCTCGCGGCGATGCGCGTGAAGTCGCGAAATCCGCCAGCGGAATATTTGATGACTTCCGATCGCGTCACATTCTCCAGATCGCTGGCCGTGCCGACGATGGTGTAGGCGATCAGATGCGGCAAATGGCTGGTCACGGCCAGCACCAGATCGTGATGCGCCGCATCCATGATCTCGACTTCTGCACCGATCCGCCGCCAAAGCTCCGACACACGCTCCACGGCTGTCGCATCGGCATCGGCAGGCGGAGTCACGATGCACCAGCGCCCCTTGAACAAGCTGGCAAAGCCCGCTTCCGGTCCGCTGTTTTCGGTTCCCGCCACGGGATGCGCGGGGATGATCGCCCGCCCCGGCAAAGCCGCCGTCAGCGCGGCCAGTATCTCCGCTTTGCAGGATCCGACATCCGACACGATCGCTTCGGCGGGCAAATCGTCGCGGATGCCTTCCGCAACCTGTCCCATTGCGCCGATGGGCACGCATAATATCACCAGATCGGCATCCGTAACCGCAGCGCCCACCGTGTCGGTAATGTCGTCGGCCAGGTCGATGCGGCGCGCCGTCTCCCGCACTTCGGCGTTGGCGTCATGCCCGGTGAGCCGCACCGTCGGCATCTCTGCCCGGATTGCACGCAGCAGCGACGATCCGATCAGGCCAAGCCCGATGACGGTGACGCGGGCAAAAGGCAGCATCAGGCCGCTTCCGCCAGAGTCCGCAGGATGCGGGCGACATCGCGCGTCTGTGCCTCGGTTCCGATCGTGATGCGCAACGCATTGGGCAGCCCCTGCCCCGGCAACCAGCGCGTGGCATAGCCTCCTGCCATTAATCCATTCAGCGCCGCTTCCGCCGTCAGCTTGCCCTCGAACAGCACAAGCAGGAAATTCGCCTTGCTGGGCACATAGCGCAGCCCATGGTTGCTGAGCGCCGTGACTTCGCCTGCCAGCCACTCGCGCCAGCGCAGATTATGCGCGCGGCTTGCCTCGACCCATGCGTCGTCGCCGATCGCTGCAATCGCCGCAGCCTGTCCCGTCGTCGTCACATTGAACGGCGCGCGAATGCGATGCAGCACGTCGATCACCGCATGCGGCGCATAACCCCAGCCGATCCGCTCCGCCGCCAGCCCGTGAATCTTCGAGAAGGTGCGCGTGACGAAGATGTTCGTGGCCGTCTGCGCCAAAGCCAAGCCGCCATCGTCCTCCTCCGGCGCGAGATATTCGGCGTAGGCCTGATCCAGCACCAGCAATATGTCCGGCCGCAGCCCCGCGTGCAGCCTGGCAATCTCGGCAGCGGGCGTCATCGTGCCCGTGGGATTATTGGGATTGGCGAGGAACACCACGCGCGTCCGCTCCGTAACGGCGGCGAGCAGCGCGTCCACATCCGTCGCATAATCCTTGTCCGGTGCGATCACCGGCGTCGCGCCGACCCGCCGTGCGGCAATATCATAGACGGAGAAGCCGTACCGCACATACAGCACTTCATCGCCCGGCCCGGCATAGGCGCTGGCCGCAAGGTGCAGCAGTTCGTCCGACCCTGTGCCGTAGATGACGCAGGCAGGGTCGAGACCATATTTCGCCCCGATCGCCTCGCGCAGCTTCGTTGCCGACGGATCGGGATAGGTGGTGAGGTCAGCCGTCGCGGCGACCAGCGCCGATCGTGCGGCGTCGCTCGTCCCCAGCGGGTTTTCGTTGGCGGACAGCTTGATGAGCGGGCGGCCATCGGCGGCGGATGCCTTGCCCGGCACATAAGCGGAAATGCCCAATATCCACTCCTTGGGCTGCGGCGAAGCGATCTTCTCTATCGTATCTTGTGTCATGCCCGCGCTTTAGCGGGGAAAGCGGCGGCGCGCAAAGGGCTGGATGGATGAGGCTGCGCGATTGACACCCCCCGCGGCGCGCCGTAGCGGCCAAGCATGGCTTCCGTTCCTGCCCCGACCGATACTCGGTTCGGCCTTGGCCGACAGATCCGCCTTCCCGGTGCGTTGCCGCTGGATAGCGGCGCGATGCTGGCGCCGGTCGATATCGCCTATGAAACGTACGGCACGTTGGATGCCGATGCGTCCAATGCGATCCTGATCTGCCACGCGTTGACCGGCGACCAATATGTCGCATCACAGCATCCGCTGACCGGGAAGCCCGGCTGGTGGTGGCGCATGGTCGGCGAAGGCAAGCCGGTGGACCCGGCGCGTCATTTCATCATCTGCGCCAATGTGCTGGGCAGTTGCATGGGATCGAGCGGCCCGGCCAGCGTCGATCCCGCACGCGACGAGCCTTTCGCCATGCGCTTTCCCGTCATCACCATCGGCGACATGGTGCGGGCGCAGGCGATGCTGCTCGACCATCTGGGTGTCGGAAAGTTGCGCGCGGTCATCGGCGGATCGATGGGCGGCATGCAGGCGCTGACCTGGCCGACGCTATATCCCGAGCGCGTCGAGTCCGCGCTGGTCATTGCGTCGACCGCACGCCATTCCGCGCAGAACATCGCGTTTCACGAAGTCGGGCGGCAGGCGATCATGGCCGATCCACGCTGGCGCGGTGGCGACTATTATGCCGACAATGACGTGCCGAGCGCGGGTCTCGCCGTCGCCCGCATGGCCGCGCACATCACCTATCTTTCCGAAGCGGGTCTCACCGAAAAGTTCGGCCGCAAATTGCAGGCGCGCCCCGACAGCCCCGGCGGACAAAAGACCTTCGGCTTCGACGCGGACTTTCAGGTCGAGAGTTACCTCCGCCATCAGGGTCTTAGTTTCGTCGACCGCTTCGATGCCAACAGTTATCTCTACATCACCCGCGCCATGGATTATTACGACATTGCCGAGGATCATGAAGGCAGCCTCGCGCGCGCCTTTGCACGTACCAAGGCACGCTTCTGTGTCGTGAGTTTCGATACGGACTGGCTCTATCCCACCGCCGAATCCCGAGTAATCGTCCATGCCCTCAACGCGTCGGGCGCGCCCGCGAGCTTCGTCGAACTCTCCAGCCCGTTTGGCCATGACGCCTTCCTGCTCGAAGCGCCCGAGCTTAATCGCGTCGTCGATGGCTTCCTGCGGGCCGGTGAACGATGAGCGTCCATGAAGCGCCTCTCGCTGGCGGCTACACGCTGTCGGATGATCCCGGGCGGCTCCAGCCGAAGGCGATTCACGCCTATCTCGCCAGCAGTTACTGGTCGCCCGGCATAGCGCTTTCGGTGGTTGAGCGCGCAATCGCAGGCTCCCATTGCGTCGGCAGCTACAAGGATGGCGCACAAGTCGCATTCGCGCGTGTCATCACCGATCACGCCACCTTTGCGCATCTTGCCGACGTCTATGTGCTGGAGGGGCACCAAGGCCACGGCCTTGCCTCGGCCATGCTCGACTATTTCCATGCGCATCCCGAGTTGCAGGGCCTGCGCCGCTGGACGCTGAATACGCGCGATGCCCACAGCCTCTATGAGCGACATGGCTGGCAGCGGATCACCGGTATCTTCATGCAGCGCTATGACGGCCCGGCGGCGACGATATGATCGATCCGCTTCGCCCGGACCTCGCGCTGATCGCGCGCAACGTGACGCCCGGCGCGCGGGTTCTCGATGTCGGTTGCGGCGACGGCGCGCTGATGGCCGCGCTACGCGATCAACGCAATGTCGATGCGCGCGGGTTGGAGATCGACCCCACCAATGTCGCATCGGCTGTCGGGCGCGGTTTGTCGGTCGTGCAGGGCGATGCCGACACCGACCTGCATTACTATGCCGACGCCAGTTTCGATTACGCGATCCTCAGCCAGACGCTGCAAACCACGCGCCGCCCGGACCGGGTCGTCGAGGAATTGATGCGAATCGGGGGTCAGGCGTTCGTCAGCTTCCCGAATTTCGCGCATTGGCGCGGGCGGCTGTCGCTGGCGTTTGGTGGCCGCATGCCGGTGACGAAGCTGTTGCCGGACACCTGGTACGACACGCTGAACATCCATCACCTGACGATCGACGATTTCCGCGCCTTGGTGAAGGATCGCGGCTGGTCGATCGACGGGCAATGGTTCCTGAACGGCGTCAAGGAAACGACGCACCCCAACGCGAACCTCTTCGCGCAGCACGCCGTGTTCCTGCTGCGGCGGTGAAGCGGTTACACGCGTCACGCCGTCATGCTGAACTTGTTTCAGCATCCATCAAGCCTTTGGGTGCTTCGGCTCAAGCGGCGAAATGGACCCTGAAACGAGTTCAGGGTGACGAAGAAAGGGAGTGAAACGGTGGCCCCTGCAGAGCAGGAGCGCGCCTAAAGTGCGATACCGCCCGCCGCGAGCACAGCCAGCGTCACCAGCTCGCTCGCCGTAGACGCCATGGTGGCAACCTGCACTGGCTTTTCCAGCCCGACGAGCATCGGCCCAATCACCGAATCGCCACCCAGTTCGCGCAACAGCTTTGCCGACAGATTCGCCGATTGCAGCCCCGGCATCACCAGTACATTGGCCGGACCGGAAAGGCGGCAGAACGGATAATTTTTCATCACCGCCGGGTTCAACGCGACATCAGGCGCCATTTCGCCTTCATATTCAAAGTCTACGCCCCGGGCGTCGAGGATCGCGACGGCTTCGCGCAGGCTGGCCAGCCAGTTGCCGGAGGGGTTGCCAAATGTGGAGTAGGACAGGAAGGCCACGCGCGGATCATGCCCCATGCGGCGGGCGACGGCGGCAGTATCGATCGCTATATCGGCCAGTTCTTCGGACGTCGGGCGCTCGTTCACGGTCGTATCGGCCATGAACACGGTGTGGCTCTGCCCGACGAGGACGTGAATACCGAAGGGCGTGCGGCCGGCGGCGGGATCGATCACGCGGCGGACTTCCCGCATGGTCTGTGAATAGGTCCGCGTCACGCCGGAAATCATTGCCTCGGCCTCGCCCATCTTCAACAGCAGCGCGCCGAAAATGTTGCGATCGCGATTCACCATCCGCTCGCAATCGCGATACAGATAGCCGCGCCGCTGCAGCCGTGAATAGAGAAGGTCCACCATCTTGGGCACCAGCGGCGAATTGACGCTGTTATGCACTTCGAAGCTATGCGGATCGCTGACGCCAAGCGCGCGCAGCCGGTCATACACGTCCTGCCGACCAACCAGCACCGGAATGCCATAGCCGCCATCACGGAACTGGATCGCCGCGCGCAATACGACTTCTTCCTCGCCCTCGGCAAAGACGACCCGCTTGGGTTCCGCCTTCGCGCCTTCATAGGCCAGCGTCAGCACCGAAGTCGTGGGATTCAACCGGGCCTTGAGCGACTGACGGTAGGCCGCCATGTCGGGGATCGGCTTCTGCGCCACGCCGCTGTCCATCGCGGCCTGCGCCACGGCGGCGGGCACGATCTCCATCAGGCGCGGATCGAACGGCGCGGGAATGATGTAGTCCGTGCCGAAGCTGTGCGACTTGCCGTACGCCTTCGCCACTTCTTCGGGCACTGCCTGTCGCGCCAGCGCCGCAATGGCCTGCGCAGCGGCGATCTTCATCGCTTCGTTGATCGCCGTCGCGCGCACGTCCAGCGCGCCCCGGAAGATGAACGGGAAGCCCAGCACGTTGTTGACCTGATTGGGATAATCCGACCGACCGGTGGCAACGATGGCGTCAGGACGCACCGCCTTGGCTTCGGGCGGGGTGATTTCCGGATCCGGATTGGCCATGGCGAAGATGATCGGCTGTGGCGCCATATCGGTCACCATATGGCCCTTCAATGCCCCTGCCGCCGACAGGCCCAAGAACACGTCCGCGCCTTTCAGTGCCTCTTCCAGTGTCCGCGCGTCCGTCTTGGCGGCATGCGCGGATTTCCACTGGTCCATGCTTTCGACGCGGCCCTGATAGATCACGCCGCTGCGGTCGCACATGATCACCTGATCGTGCGGCACGCCCATCGCCTTGATCAATTCGGTACAGGCAATTGCGGCCGCGCCTGCACCGTTGACGACGATCTTCACGTCCTTGATGTCGCGCCCGGTCAAATGCAGCGCGTTGATCAGGCCCGCCGCGCAGATGATCGCCGTGCCATGCTGGTCATCGTGCATGACCGGAATGTTCATCTTCTCTTTTAGCGCCTGCTCGATGATGAAGCATTCGGGCGCCTTGATATCTTCCAGATTGATGCCGCCGAAGCTCGGCTCCATCAGCGCCACTGCGTCGATGATGGCCTGCGGGTCTTCGCTGTCCAGTTCGATATCGATGGAATCGACATCGGCGAAGCGCTTGAACAGCACCGCCTTGCCTTCCATCACCGGCTTGGAGGCCAGCGCACCGAGGTTGCCGAGGCCCAGGATTGCCGTGCCGTTGGAAATGACCGCGACCAGATTCCCCTTGGCCGTGTAATCATAAGCCAGTGCGGGATTTTCGGCGATGGCGCGGACGGGGACGGCTACGCCGGGCGAATAAGCAAGCGCCAGATCGCGCTGCGTCGCCATCGGTTTGGAGGCAATGATCTCGATCTTGCCGGGGCGGCCCGAGGAGTGGAAGAACAGCGCCTCGCGCTCGGAAAATTCCACGTTCGATTTATCGGTCATCTATTAAAGGCCCTCCGCCGCGCGCTCATGAGTGCCCTAGCGGCTTTTTGTGACATTCATCAAGGGTCGCTTTGCATTTGCGTCCCTTTCGCACCCGCGCCCAACTCGCTATCGCAAGCCGCTATGGCTCAAAGCAGTTCCTCTTCCGCCGCCGGTTCTCCCACACCCATGATGGTGCAATATCTGGCGTTGAAGGCAGAGGCACTGGATTGCCTGCTTTTTTACCGGATGGGCGACTTCTTCGAATTATTCTTCGACGATGCGAAGGCGGCGGCGGCTACGCTGGACATCGCGCTCACGTCGCGCGGCGAACATGATGGCGCGCCGATCCCGATGTGCGGTGTACCGGTGCATAGTTCGGAAATGTATCTTGCCCGTCTGATCCGCGCGGGGCACCGTGTCGCGATTGCCGAACAGACCGAAACACCCGCCGAAGCCAAGGCGCGCGGGTCGAAGTCGCTCGTGGCGCGCGGCATCGTGCGCTACGTCACGGCGGGTACGCTGACTGAAGACGCGCTCCTCGATGCGCGTACCGACAATATGCTCGTCGCGGTGGCGCAAGTCGGTCCGGATTATGGTCTTGCCGCTGCCGACATTTCCAACGGACGCTTCGAGACCATATTCGTTTCGGAATCGCAACTATCGGCCGAAATCGCCCGCCTGCGTCCCAGCGAACTTATAATCTCCCCGAGTTTAACCACCAACTTACCGATGACGGCGCATCATTTCGACAAGGCCGCGTTCGACAGCAGTCGTGCCGAAGCGCTGCTCAGGCGTCATTATGGCGTCGCGACGCTCGATGGCTTCGGCACCTTCTCGCGCGCCGAACTCGCGGCAATGGGCGGGCTGCTTGGCTATCTCGATCATGCGGGCAAAGGCACGCTGCCGTTTCTCGCTCCGCCGGTCCGTCGCAGCATCGACGCGCATATGGCCATCGACGCCGCCACGCGCGAAAGCCTGGAGATCGTGCAGACCATGGCGGGGCAGCGTGCGGGCAGCCTGCTCGCTGCCGTGGATCGGACCGTCACCGGGGCGGGCGCGCGCCTGCTTGCAGCGGACCTCGCGGCGCCCTTGCTGGAGGAAGCACCGATCGAGGCGCGGCTGGCGCTGGTCGCATGGCTCCACCGGGATAGCGGCACGCGCGATCATTTGAGGACGGCGCTCAAGGCGCTACCGGATGTGGGCCGTGCCCTGGGGCGTGTCGCCATTGGACGCGGCTCGCCGCGCGATCTGGGGCAGTTGCGCGACGGCTTGCGGGAGGCGCGGCTGCTGCGTGATCGGCTGCGTACGCTGCCCGACCACCCCGCTCTGCTCGACGAGTTGCTCCCCGCGCTGGATGGCCATGCCGATCTGATCGACCGCCTGTCCCGCGCGCTGGTGCCGACACCACCGACGGAAAGCGCCAGCGGTGGCTACATCGCCGATGGCTATGACGCGGCGCTGGACGAATTGCGTCGCCTCGCCGGTGACGGTCGCCGGGCCATTGCCGCGCTGGAAGCGCACTATCGCGACCAGACAGGCATCACCTCTCTGAAGATCCGCCACAATGCCGTGCTCGGCTATCATGTCGAAGTCCCCGCCAAGCATGGTGACGCATTGATGCGCGCGGGCAGCGGCTTCACGCATCGGCAAACGCTTGCAGGCGTGGTCCGCTTCAACTCCGTCGATCTCCACGAACAGGCCAGCCGTGTAGCCCAAGCGGGCGGCCATGCGCTTGCCGCCGAAGCCGCGCATCTGGAGGAACTGATCGAGGCCGTCCTGACACGCAAGTCGGCCATCGACGCCGCAGCGCGCACCCTGGCGCGGCTAGACGTGGCGGCAGGCCTGGCTGAAAGGGCCGCAGAAGCAGGATGGTGCCGCCCGGATTTTGCCGCAGGGCGCTGCCTCGACATCATAGGCGGCCGTCATCCGGTGGTGGAAGACGCGCTAGCGCGTGAGGGACAATCCTTCGTCGCCAATGACTGCCGCCTCTCCGAAACAGACCGGCTATGGCTCGTCACTGGCCCGAACATGGGCGGTAAATCGACCTTCCTGCGCCAGAACGCGCTGATCGTCATTCTCGCGCAGGCGGGCAGCTTCGTTCCCGCCACCTCCGCCCGCCTCAGCCTGGTGGACCGCCTGTTCAGCCGGGTCGGCGCGTCGGACAATCTGGCGAAGGGCCGTTCGACTTTCATGGTGGAGATGGTTGAGACCGCCGCCATCCTGTCGCAAGCGACCGAGCGCAGCTTCGTCATCCTCGATGAAGTCGGGCGCGGCACATCGACTTATGATGGCCTGGCCCTTGCCTGGGCGGTGGTCGAAGCCGTGCATGAAGTGAACCGCTGCCGGTGCCTCTTCGCTACGCACTATCATGAACTGACGCGCCTGGCCGAAAAGCTGGACGCGCTGTCGCTCCATCATGTCCGTGCGCGCGAATGGAAAGGCGACCTCGTCCTGCTGCATGAACTGTCGCAAGGGCCAGCCGATCGCAGCTATGGCCTTGCCGTCGCGCGGCTCGCGGGTCTGCCGCCTGCGGTGCTGGCGCGCGCGAAGGATGTGCTGAAGCGTCTGGAGGCGGGCAAGGCGAAGACCGGCGGAATCGCTGCCGGGCTGGACGATCTCCCGCTATTTGCGGCCTCTCTCGCCAAGGAAGAGACGCCGCCTGACCCCTTGCGAGAAGGGCTGGCTGCGCTCGACGTGGACGCGCTCAGCCCGCGAGAGGCGCTCGACGCGCTGTACCGCCTGAAGGCGCTGCTGGACGGGGCATGAATCAGCGGTTCCCTCACCCCCGCACAATCCCTACATAGCAGCCATGCCCACATTGTTCGACAGCCTGCCCAATCGCCGCGCCATCATCGACCGGCGTCTCGTTGCCGACC
>JBPPMC010000369.1:0-4254 GCA_051305835.1 Sphingobium sp. | reverse complement strand
CGGACGGCATCTATGCCACCGCCTACACCACCGCCGGACAGCGCGGGAAGACCTGAACCGGCGCGCCCGGCGCCATCGAGAAGGAGGTTTGCGTCGCTCATCGTTTATACCGGCATGCTCATAATGTCCTTGTAGGCGGACAGGAGTTTGTTGCGGACCTGAAGCGTGGCTTCAAAGCCGATCGAGGCTTGCTGCTTGGCCAGCATGACCGCAGCGATATCGGTGGTCTGCCCACTTTCGAACGCGGCGGCGGCGTCGCCTGCCTTGCTCTGAAGCCCATCGACCTGTTGCAGCGCCGATTTCAGCGCATCGGTAAAGTCGCCGGGCTTCGTGCCGCCTGCACCGCCAATACCGCCTGCGCCACCCGTCTGTGGGGCAGAGACATCGCGCAGCGCCGTGTTCTTCTGCAAGATGGCGTTGCGGATCGCCATCACGCCATCAGTGGATATGCCGCTCATCGGTCAGCCCCTCTTCAAGCCGCAGCCAGCTCGCGCATCTCGGCGAGCCGATAGCGCAGCGTGCGTTCCGAAATACCGAGTTTGCGCGCAGCCATGGCGCGGTGCCCATCCGTTTCGCGCAGGGCGACGCGGATCGCATCCATCTTGGACATGCGGGCGACTTCCTGCAGCTTCACCGGCAACGTCGCCGCCGCGCGGGCTTTCAATGTTTCCTGCGAGACGGCGCCCGTGATGTGGAGGTCGTCGGCTTCGATCCGCTCGCCTTCACGCAGCACCATCGCGCGCTGAAGCACATTGCCCAATTCGCGGGCATTGCCCGGCCAGCTATGCGCCTTCAACTTCTCGACCGCCTGTGGCGTGGGCCAGGGAAAAGCGTCGGTCGCGCCGAGTTGTGTCATCTGCTTGTGCTGACGCAGCAGCAGGGCGGCGGCGATCGCAGTGATATCATTGCGGCGCACCGACAGCGGCTGCAATTCCAGCGGCATGACATTCAGGCGCCAGTAAAGGTCGTTCCGGAAGCGGCCCATTTCACATTCGGCAGCAAGGTCACGGTTGCAGGCGGCAATCACGCGGACATTGACGGGGACCGGGTGGGTCGCACCAACAGGGAGGATTTCGCCTTCCTGCAATGCGCGCAGCAGCTTGGCCTGCAAAGCCAGTGGCAGCTCGGCGATTTCGTCTAGGAAGAGCGTGCCGCCATCGGCCGCGAGGAACAGTCCGTCCGATGCGGCGGCGGCGCCCGTGAAGCTGCCCTTGCGGTGGCCGAACAGCATCGCTTCCATCATTGTCTCGGGCAGAGCCGCGCAGTTGACGGCGATGAAGTCCTTGTCGGCGCGGGCACTATTAGCATGCAGAAAGCGTGCGAGGCCTTCCTTGCCGGTGCCGGTGTCGCCCTGCACAAGAACAGTGGCGTCGCTGCGTGCGATCCGGCTGGCGAGGCGCATCAGCTTCGCGCTGCCAACATCGCCGACTGCGGGCATGCCGGTTGGGCGCGCCAGCTCGGCGATCAGCGCCATGGCAAGGCCCATGTCTTCGAGAGCGAATGCGATCCGTGCAGGCATGCCGGAAGCGGCAGGCTGAAACAGCGGCGCGCCATCGCGCATCTCTATCAATATGTCACGGTGCGTTGCATGGGCGATTTCACTGGCAAGCAGGATACGCGCCGAACCCTTTTCACGCGGGGCTGCGGCATCAATCTGATTGACGGTGAAGAAGGCATTATCGAGCCATACCGGCAAACCCGGAAGCAGCGTGCAAACGCCAAGGCTCATGTCCAGTACCGACATGCAATATGGTCCCTATGTGCGACGGCCTGGCACCCCCGTGCCGCACCATCTCTTTCGATAGACCCAATTTGCCCTTCAGACCTTAGGATATGGTTAACAGATGGAAAGGTTTGCCGGAAAGCGGCAAGAATGTTCCGGGGGCGGCAAATGCCTGCCAAAATGCTGGCTCAAAATTATGCGATCTGCCGGGAAGCGGAACGGAATTGCCGCTTTTTCATCGGAATAATCTTGTCTTTTCAGCGCCTTGCCCTGAGACCGGAAAATAATTGCCGGTCCGCTAAAGATGGTTTGCCGCCCGCCGTTATACCCTTTCGAGGCCGCAACAGTCACTGACAAGCGACCTGAGTATTTCGGGAAAAGGGAACTATCATGACTGTTATCGGAACCAACGTCTCCGCCCTGCGCGCCGCCAACGCATCGTCAAAGGCTGATGCCGGACTGCAGCAGGCGCTGGAGCGTCTATCGACCGGCAAGCGCATCAACGGTGCCAAGGACGACGCCGCCGGCCTCGCCATCTCGTCCAAGATGACTGCAGACATTCGCGGCCTGGCTCAGGCTTCGCGCAACGCCCAGGACGGCATCTCCATGACGCAGACCGCAGAAGGCGCTTTGGGCGAAATCTCCAACATCGTTCAGCGTATCCGTGAACTGGCCGTGCAAAGCGCCAACGGCACGATCAGCGACACCAACCGCACCGGCATCAAGGCAGAGTCCGACGCCCTGACAGCGCAGATCACCAACATCGCCACGACAACGAAGTTTAACGGCATCACGCTGAGCGGCGCGACCGGCGTGAAGCTGCAGACCGGCACCGGCGCAACCGACACGGTTTCGTTCAACATCGCTGACATGAGCCTTGCTGGCCTCAACCTGGGCGGCCTCGACTTGTCTACGGCGGCTGGCGCGACGGCAGCACTGACGAAGATCGACGGTGACTCCACGGCTACCGCCGGAACGGCGGCGTTCAAGGGTTCGCTCGCACTGGTTTCGGAAGGCCGCGCCAACTTGGGCGGCGTGCAGAACCGTCTGGAAGCGACGATCTCCAATCTGGACTCGACTGTCACCAACCTGACCGAAGCCCGCTCGCGGATCGAAGACGCCGATTTCTCGGCCGAAACCACCGCGCTCGCCAAGCAGCAGATCCTTTCGCAGGCATCCACCGCGATGCTCGCTCAAGCGAACCAGGCTCAGCAGAACGTCCTCAGCCTGATCCGTTAATCGACGCAATCCCCTCGTTCATTGCCTCGGCACTCAGAATATTCTCGACGTGCCGGGGCATCTGAACACACATAAAGGCAGATTATCATGACTGTTATCGGAACCAACGTGTCGGCACTCCGCGCCGCCAACGCATCTTCGAAAGCCGACGCTGGCCTTCAGCAGGCTCTGGAACGCCTCTCCACCGGCAAGCGCATCAACAGCGCCAAGGACGACGCAGCGGGCCTCGCCATCTCGTCCAAGATGACCGCAGACATTCGCGGCCTGGCTCAGGCTTCGCGCAATGCCCAGGACGGCATTTCGCTGACGCAGACCGCAGAAGGCGCTCTGGGCGAAATCTCCAACATCGTGCAGCGTATCCGTGAATTGGCCGTGCAAAGCGCCAACGGCACGATCAGCGATACGAACCGCACCGGCATCAAGGCAGAGTCCGACGCCCTGACCGCGCAGATCGCCAACATCGCCAGCACGACCAAGTTCAACGGCAACACGCTGAGCGGCGGCAGCTTCCAGCTACAGACCGGCACCGGCGCAACGGATACGGTCTCGTTCAAGGTCGCCGACATGAGCCTCGTCGGCCTGAACCTCTCGACGATCGACTTGTCCACCGCTGCAAACGCTACGCTTGCTTTGGGCCTGATCGATGGAACCGGCGCAGCCGTTGCGGCCTACGCAGTCCCGGCCAGCCCCACGGCGGCAGAACTTGCTGCGACGGCAGCCTCGAAGGGTGCGCTGGGCATGGTTTCGGAAGGCCGCGCTAACCTTGGCGGCGTACAGAACCGTCTGGAAGCGACGATCTCCAACCTGGACTCGACCGTCACCAACCTGACCGAAGCCCGCTCGCGGATCGAAGACGCCGACTTCTCGGCTGAAACCACCGCGCTCGCCAAGCAGCAGATCCTTTCGCAGGCATCCACCGCGATGCTGGCCCAAGCGAATCAGGCACAGCAGAACGTGCTCAGCCTGATCCGCTAAACAACTAAGCTGAATTGAACAGCGCAGTCTTGGTCCATTACGCTGCTCGATAAGACCCCCGGCACTCAACGGTCCCCACCGTGCCGGGGGTCCACCTTTCGATCCAAGGCCAAGAAAGCAATTCTCTCTTCACAAATTTCTGTTCTATTTCAGTGTGATATGAAAAAATAACTGTCATGGTTAAAGGACCATGTGCCCGCACCGTTATACACTTTCGAGGCCGCAACCGTCACTGGAAGAGGCGACCTGAGTTTTAGCGAATAAAGGGAACTTATCATGACTGTCATCGGAACCAACGTAGCCGCACTCCGCGCCGC
>JBPPMC010000224.1:0-2346 GCA_051305835.1 Sphingobium sp. | reverse complement strand
TGGTGTAGGACAGGTTGCCGTCCACGATGGTGTTCGTGGCGTTGTCCAGGTAGTAGTTGGCGCTGAAGTTGTCGAAGGCGGTGTTGCCGCGCACCTGGGCGCCGTCCGAGAGGACGATGTCGATGCCTTCGCCGAAATTGTGGTCCACGGTGTTGTTGCGGATTTGGATGCCGCTGGTGTATTGGGCCGCGAGGGCGGCCGCCCAGCCTTCTTCCGCGGTCAGGGCCGCGTTCGCCAGCGAATTGTGTTGGATCGTGTTGCCTTCGACGACCACGCCCTTCACCACGCCGGCATGGTCGAAGCCGACGTAGATGCCCGACCCCTGCGAATCCCGGATGGTGTTGTTCCGCAGCGTCACGCCGCTGGCGCCCCACACGGCGATGCCGGTGCGCGGCGAACCGACGATCTGAAGCCCTTCGACGACCACGCCGTTGCCGGTGACGGCCACGGCCTGGGTCGTGCCCGCCGGCAGTTGCGAGGCGTCGAGCACGACGGTCTCGCCCGGCGCAGCCTTCAGCGCCACGCCGGGGGCCCAAAGCGCCACCGATTGTGTGAGCGCGTACGTGCCGGCGCGCAGGTGGATTTCGTCGCCGGCCTCGGCTTGCCATTCCACGGCCGCGACGGTGCCGGCCGGGTGGGCCAGGCTGCCGTCGCCGGTGCCGTTCGGCGCGACGTACCAGACCCGCGACGGTACGTCGCGGGATTCCAATTGTTCCAGCTTCAACATGGGTTGCCCCGCCCTGGGCCACGAAAAGGATTGACGGCGAAGGGTAGAACGTGTTGCGGCGGGGTCAAAACACGATTACTAAGGTAGCGCATGAGCGGAAATCTAAGTTGTTGCGATGGAGAAATAGAACGTGGTAGAAGATGTTTGAGGCGATACGATAGTCGCGTAGCTACCACTCGATTATCCACAGGGAACTCCGATGTTCGAAAACGATAAAACCCTCTGGGTGGTCCATATCTCCAACAATGAAGACATCGCACTTCGAGCCCAAAAGGAAGGCTTCATCTGCATTGGTTGGACGAGATTGGGAAATCTCACAATGTTGGATACGCGCGACATGATGAAGGCTGCGTATAAGGTGGCATTTCCGGATGCCGGGGATGGCGCGGTTCGCGCTTCTTACGGTCAGCCCTTCCGTTTTGCCCACGAGATGGCGGTGGGTGATCCGGTTGTCTACCCGATTAAGGATTCGCGAGAGTTGTTGATCGGGAAGATCGTTGGCCCGTACCGCTGGGCGGACGATGATAGGCAACTCTTTGAGAACGACTACTGCAACCTACGCCGAGTTGAATGGCTAAAGCAAGTTCAACGTGTCGCATTTACTCAGGATGCGCTCCATAGCTTTGGAGCTTTCACGTCCGTTTCCACTTCAAGCGACTATCTCGAAGAAGTCAACGCCGTTCTGAACTTGGACGTTCCAGAACCCACCGCTCCGAAAATCGTCGATCCTGTCTCAGGCACCAATCCTATCGATTCTGGAGCATCGAAAGTCAACCTTGCCGAACGAGCTGTGGAAGAAACCAAGGATTTCCTACTTCGCCAATGGTCGCGTACCGCACAACGCTTCGAGGTGGTTGTTGCCGCCGTCTTTCGCGCAATGGGATATTCCGCGGATGTCCAACAGGGTACCCACGACCTCGGAGTCGACGTAATTGCCCATCCGGACCCCCTTGGCGTCCAGCCACCGCTACTGAAGATCCAAGTCAAGAGTGGCACGGGAAAGACGGATGCAAAGACTGTCAAGGAGTTGAGGGGTTTGTTGAACACCGGCGAAAAAGGGGTATTGGTTTCCCTTGGTGGATTCTCGATTGATGCCCGTCATGTCCAGCAAAACGACGCGAATCTGATCTTGGTGGATTTTGATCGTTTCGTATCGCTGTTTCTCGCCCACTACGAAAAACTGGATGCGGAAATGCGGATTCGCTTCCCCTTGCGAAGTGTGTATATCTACGTTGGATAGCCGGTCGGCAATTTCACAGATTGGAAATACGAACCCACTTCAATTGTGATCGTCAACACTTCTTCGCCGCGAAGCGGCGGGGGCGTGTAGCCGGGGGTGTAGCGAGCGATGTGAAGCATCGCGACACGGAACCCCCGGTACGGAGACATTCTCTGAAACCCAAGAGTCCCGAAGGGACGACGGATTGTTCCGTCGTCCCTTCGGGACTCGAAGAATATTTTGAAGGACACTTTCCGGGGTTCCGCTCGTCTCGCTGCGCTCGACTTCGCTCCACCCCCGGCTAAATGCCTGAGCCGCTTCGCGGCAAAAAGACGGATCAAAATGATGCGGGATAGGAATGGTTGTCTCTCCGCGCTCGAATGGAAAAGATCCTGCCTTC
>JBPPMC010000309.1:0-17263 GCA_051305835.1 Sphingobium sp. | reverse complement strand
GCCGTTCGGCCCGTTCCGGATCGACATCGCGAAGGCGCTGCTCAAGGAACCAGGGGACGACGACAAACTCATTACTTTCAACGTAGGGACTCAATTCTGATGAAGAAGATTTTCAAGGCTGCCGCTCTGGCGATTGCGCCTTTGACCGCGATTGCTCTCACCACAGCACCTGCCGTCGCGCAGTCCAAGACGGGTATCGCTGTCGCAAATCTGGAACAGGCTGTCGGCACCAGCACTGCCTACACCACGGCGCGTACGCAGATGAACACGACATACAAGGCGCAGATTGACGCCTTCAATGCGCGCAAGGCCACTATCGATGCTGACCTGAAGACGCGCGGCGAGACGCTTCAGGCTGCTATCACGGCCGCTGGTGGCAAGCCGACTCCGGCGCTTCAGACCCAGTATGAGCAGTATCAGGGATTGCAGCAGACCTATCAGCAGGAACTGCAGCGCCTTGGTCAGCCGATCGCGCTGGCGAACGCCTATGTCGAGCAGCAGATCACGGCGAAGCTGTCTGATGCGCTGAAGACAGCGATGACCAAGGCGAAGGTCGATTTGGTATTATCGCCCGAAGCGACCGTATCCTATCAGCCCGGTGTGGACATCACGACTGCCGTTGTGACCGAGCTTAATGCTCTGGTTCCAAGCGTCGGCATCACGCCGCCAGCCGGCTGGCAGCCTAACGCACAGCGCGGCCAGGCAGCACCTGCACCAGCCGCTGCCGCCAATCCGGCGCAGAAGCCGACCACGCGCTGATCGGACGATTCGAATGACGGACGTAGCCAGTCCTGAAGCAACGGAAACCCGTGGCCCCCTGGATATCCGGGGGGTCATGGCCGCTTTGCCGCATCGTTTCCCGATGCTGCTGATCGACCGCGTTGTTTCCATGGTGCCCAACAAGAGCATCCATGCGGTCAAGGCAGTGACGATCAACGAGCCGTTCTTCGCCGGGCATTTTCCTGAGCGGCCCATCATGCCGGGTGTGTTGATCGTGGAAGCGATTGCGCAGGCGGCTGGTGTGCTTGCGGTGGAATCGATGGGGCTGGCCGGCACGGGCAAGCTCGTCTATTTCATGGCGATCGAGAATGCGAAATTCCGCTCGCCAGTCGAGCCGGGCTGCCTGCTCGACATCCATGTTGAGTTCACCACATTGCGCGGCTCGATCTGCAAATTTTCAGGCAAGGCGATGGTGGATGGCAAGCTGGCCGCCGAAGCGCATTGCACGGCGATGATTGCGGATCCGCCGAAGTAACATACGGTGTATTGCGTTTTGCGGGGAAACTCGCTAACCGCGCGCCTTCGCAAAGTTTCAAAGCATCCTTCAGGCCGGTCGGAACCGGCCATCACCGGAGCAATATCCATGAAGACCGATACCCATCCAGACTACCACTTCATCACTGTCCAGATGACCGATGGCACCACCTATCGCACGCGCTCCACCTGGGGCAAGGAAGGCGATACGCTGGCGCTCGACATCGATCCCAAGTCGCATCCGGCATGGACCGGTGGCACGCGTCAGCTGGATCAGGGCGGTCAGGTTGCACGCTTCAACAAGCGCTTTGGCGGTTTGACGCTGAAGAAGTAAGCTCGGTCTTCCGACATTGAAAAGGGCGCCTGCGGGGCGCCCTTTTTTGTGCCTGCTGGTTACTGCGGCGGGCGATTGTCCGGATCGACAGGCTGCGTCGGCACGATCCTTGGTGCTGGCACAGATGGCATGGTGGGGATCGGCGGAATGTTCGGGTCAAGACCGACATTGATACCATCCGGGCCGACGCCGATGCTAAGGTTGCCCAGCTCCGTCGCGACACTCACATTGGCGACCGCATTGACGATGTCGCTGCCATTCTCTGGCATGACGACCTGAGGCGTCGCTTCATCGAGGGCGTGCGACATGTAGTCTCGCCAGACGCGCGCGGGCACACCGCCGCCCGCAAAGCCGGGCAGGGGCGAATTGTCGTCATTGCCGACCCACACTGCCGTCACCAGTCCGCCTGCATAACCCACAAAGATCGCATCGCGATTGTCCTGAGTCGTGCCGGTCTTGCCGAAGGTGTCGGTGCGTAAAGCGGCGGCTATGCCCGTTCCGCGATTGGCAGCTGAGGACAGGAGATCGCGTATCATTGCCAACTCGTCCTCAGGTATGGACTTCTGGCGTTCCATAATGGATGCGACCCAACTGCGTTCTTCGGGCGGCAGGCCATGGGCATCGATAGGATAAGCGCCTGCCGCGATGGCAGCATAGGCTTGCGTTAGTTCCAGGATCGTTATCTCCGAAGTGCCAAGCGCACTGGAGAGATTCTCGGCGATCGGGCTGGTCACGCCAAGATCGCGCGCGACTTTTATTACGTTGCGAATACCGACTTTCTGCGCCAGTCGCACAGCCGCGACATTGCTCGATGAGGCGAAAGCCTGCCGCAAATTGATCCGCCCGCGATATCGGCCCTCGTGATTGGAGGGGCGGTACTCGCCTTCGGTGATCGGAGTATCCTCGATCATGTCGTTGGGCGTCATGCCTGCCCTGAACGCGGCGAGATAGACGAACAGTTTGAACGTCGATCCGGGCTGGCGCTTTGCCTGCACCGCCCGGTTGAAGGCGCTGTCCTTGTAGCGCTTGCCGCCGACCATTGCGACGACGGTGCCATCCGGCCTCATCGATACGATCGCGATCTGGGCCTTGCCCAGCGGCGCCCGGCGCGCGGCCGCCTCCGCCTGCTTCTGCAATTTGCTGTCGAGCGTCGTGGCGATATCCTGCGCGCCGTACACCGCTCCGGCACGATCGCGCGCTTCAGACAGCACCCAGTCCGCGAAATAAGTGCCGCTGGTTGCTTCCGGCGTCTCGGTCACGTCCAGTCGCGCAGGGCGCAGTTCGTCCTTCGCCGCCTGCGTGATGAACCCGGCTTCGACCATCGCCTGCATGACCAGCGCCGCCCGTGCGCGTGCACCGGAAAGGTTCGATGTCGGGGCAAGCCGTGAAGGCGCTTTAAGCAACCCTGCGAGCATCGCAGCCTGCGGGATCGTCAGCTTTTCCGGACTGCGATTGAAATAATGCTCCGACGCGGCACGCAATCCGTAGACATTGTCACCAAAATACACGTTGGAGAGGTAGCGCTCCAAGATCTGGTCCTTGGTCAGCCAAGCCTCCAGCCACAATGCAATCAACGCCTCGCGCAGCTTTCGTCCAGCCGTACGATCGCTATTGAGGAACACGCCTTTGGCAAGCTGCTGCGTGATCGTGCTTCCGCCCTGATGCGTGCCGGAAAAGGTGTTACTCCACAGCGCCCGCGCGATACCGCGCGGATCAATGCCCCAGTGGCTATAGAAGCGCCGATCTTCGATCGCCATGAAGGCCTGTGGTATATGCTTCGGCAGCTCCGTGATCGTCACCGGCTTGTCGATGATCGCACCCTTGCGCGCAATCACGACGCCATCGGCCGATTTAAGCGTGATGCTGGGGGGAGCAATGGGTTTGAGGGAGCGAGACAGAGGGGCCGTGATCGCCAGCCACGCCACTAACGCCATGAAGATCGCCAGCATCGCCGCCAGCACCCAGCCCGC
Organism: Sphingobium sp.; assembly: GCA_051305835.1. GTDB lineage: Bacteria > Pseudomonadota > Alphaproteobacteria > Sphingomonadales > Sphingomonadaceae > Sphingobium. The sequence continues at coordinate 13,705 of JBPPMC010000309.1, read as the reverse complement.
GATGCGGATCCTGCGCCGCCAGGATGTGCGCGGCGCGAAGCTGCTGGGCGGCCCTGCGCCAAAGCCGGTGGGCGGCGTCGGGCTATCGGTGATCGGTTCGGGGAAAGATGTCATGCAGGATATCCATACTGTATTATGTATATCATACAGTCAAGCCTTTCGCAGTCGCGTTGCAGCTTTGTAGTGCGTCAGCGGTTGAACGCTAGTGGACATCGGCGCTATTTGTAGCGTTCGTGTGAAGGTCGAGGACACCCGGTGATTGTGATGCAACGTCTGAGCGCATTCTGGCGCGACAATGTCCGTGTCGATGCGCGGCTGCTGATCACCTTTTTGGCGATCTGCGTAGCGTTGTTTATATTCGGAAAGCTGGCTTCGGAAGTGATGGACGGGGATCCCTTGGCGCTGGATCATTTCATAATATCGGCCTTGCGCGTGTCGGGCGATCCCACCACGCCGATCGGTCCACGCTGGCTGTTGCGGATGGTGCGGGATGTGACGGCGCTGGGCGGGTGGACGGTGCTGACGCTGATCACCGTGGCAGTCGCGGGGTTTCTGTTCATAGCGCGGCGGGGGGCAACCGCGTTGTTCGTGGTGTTCGCGATTGCGGGCGGTGCCATTCTCAGCACCGTGCTGAAATCGCTGTTCAACCGACCGCGGCCTGACATCGTTGCCCATCTGGTCGACGTGCATTCGACGAGTTTCCCAAGCGGCCATGCGATGAATTCCGCAATCGTCTATCTGACCCTTGGCGCGGTGCTGGCGCGTACCCAGCAAGTGCGTGCGTTGCGCATCTATCTGCTTTTGGCGGCGATTACCCTCGCGCTGATCATCGGTGCATCACGAGTCTATCTGGGCGTGCATTGGCCAAGCGACGTGCTGGCCGGATGGATCGTCGGGGCGACGTGGGCCACGCTCTGTTCGCTGTTCGCGCGTAGCTTGCAGCAGCAGCACAAGCTGGAACAGGGCACAACGTCCAAAACGGCATGAGACTGCCATCACCAGATCAGGGACGTCCACTTACGCCAGCCGAACGCGCCATGGCGACAAGTATGTTCGGGCAGACCATCAACCTTGATCCAGTGCGGATCTATCGGCGCAAATGGTGGCCCTTTCATCCGCGCAATGTCACTATGGCGCCGCGCGGTTCCATATACTTTCATCCCGAGGGCGACAGCTACTGCGACTGCTTCGCCAGCAGCAACCTTGGCCTGCAAGGGCATCTGGTCCACGAACTCGTCCATGTCTGGCAACACCAGCGTGGCGTCAATCTGGTGCTCAAACGCCATCCATTCTGCCGCTACAGCTATACGATCAAACCGGGCTGGACGCTAAGCCGCTATGGTCTGGAGCAGCAGGCCGAGATCGTGCGGCACGTCTTCCTGTTGCGTCATGGCGTTACGGTTCCCGGCGCGCCGCCGCGCGAAACACTGGAAAGCATCCTGCCGTTCGGCACGCGCTAAGCGAAACAATCGGCGGTTGACCTGCCGGGGCAAAGCGGTTGATCACGAGCAGATACAATCCAGAGGATATGCATGGCCGACACTGCTCCCCCCGCCCTGACGCAGCGCAATCGCCTGTTCGCGATTTTCGGCGGATCGGCGGGTAATCTCGTCGAGTGGTATGACTGGTACGTCTATTCCGCCTTTGCGCTGTACTTCGCCCCGGTGTTCTTCCCTAAAGGTGACTCCACGGCGCAACTGCTGAACACGGCGGCGGTGTTCGCAGTCGGGTTCCTGATGCGTCCGATCGGCGCGTGGATCATGGGCGTCTATGCGGACCGCCATGGCCGTAAATCCGGGTTGACCTTATCCGTTGGCCTGATGTGTGGCGGATCGCTGTTGATCGCAGTGACGCCGGGCTATGCCAGCATCGGCTATTGGTCGCCCGCTTTGCTGATCCTTGCGCGATTGATGCAGGGATTAAGCGTGGGCGGCGAATATGGCGCCAGCGCCACCTATCTTTCGGAGATGGCGAGCCAGAAACATCGCGGCTTCTTTTCCAGCTTTCAATATGTGACGCTCATCATGGGGCAGTTGCTGGCGCTGGCGGTGCTGCTGGTGCTGCAAGCCAATATGGCCGAGGCTGCGCTGGAAAGCTGGGGCTGGCGCATTCCGTTTCTGATCGGCGGGGCGCTTGCGATTGGCGTGCTCTATTTGCGCCGTCGCCTGATGGAAACGCAGTCGTTCGAGGCATCGAAGCAAAGCGAAGGGCCGAAATCTAGCATGTTCGCGCTGTTCAAACATTATCCCGGACAGGCGCTGCTGGTCATCGCGCTGACCGCAGGCGGTACGCTCGCCTTCTACGCTTACTCGACCTACATGCAGAAATTCCTGGTCAACACCTCCGGGTTCAGCCGGGAGACGGCAACCGGGATCATGGCCTGCGCGCTGTTCGTGTATATGCTGCTCCAGCCGGTCGTGGGTGCGCTTTCCGATCGGATCGGACGGCGGCCCATCATGATTGGCTTTGGTGTGCTGGGCGTGCTGAGCACCGTGTGGATCTTCCGTACCCTCGAAACTGTGCGCAGCCCGGTTGAGGCGTTCCTGCTGGTGCTGCTCGCGCTCACCATCGTCAGCGGCTACACCGCCATCAACGCAGTGGTGAAGGCGGAGCTTTTTCCCGCCAGCATTCGTGCGCTGGGTGTGGCGCTGCCCTATGCCATCGCTAACGCACTGTTTGGCGGAACGGCGGAATATGTCGCCTTCGACTTGAAGGGCCGCGGTATCGAATCGACGTTCTACTGGTATGTCACCGGGATGATCGGCGTGTCGCTGATCGCGTATCTTTGGATGCGCGATACCAAGAATTACAGCCTGATAGACCGCGACTTGGACTAAGCAGCGAGCAAGCCACGCACCCATTCGGGCACCAGCGTGCTGGCGGGGCCGATCCGTGTCTCATGGAAATAGATGCTGCCCGCCGACGGGTCCAGATTAAGCTCCAGCGTCTCAGCCCCTACATGACGCGCAGTCTGGACGAAGCCTGCCGCCGGATACACCGCGCCGGATGTGCCGATGGAAACGAATAGGTCCGCCTCCCTCAACGCAGCGTCGATCCGGTCCATTTCATAAGGCATTTCGCCGAAGAATACGATGTCCGGGCGCAGGCAGGGCGCGTTGCAGAAGGGGCATGTAGTGCCCGGCGGCATCGCATCGTGCCATGGCTTCGAAGTACCGCAAGCCGCGCACAGCGCGGACATCAGCTCGCCATGCATATGCAGCATCCGGTTCGCCCCCGCACGTTCATGCAGGTCGTCCACATTCTGCGTGACGATCAGCAATTCTCCCGGCCAATTGTGATCGAGTTCCGCCAGCGCTTCATGCGCCGCATTAGGCACAACCTCCGCCAGCTTTGCCCGCCGCTCGTCGTAGAAACGATGCACCGGTTCCGGATTGCGAGCGAGTGCCTCCGGTGTGCAGACGTCCTCCACGCGATGCCCCTCCCAAAGACCATCAGGCCCCCTGAAAGTGGCAAGACCGCTTTCGGCCGAGATACCTGCGCCCGTGAGGACGACGATGTTGCGGATGTCCTGTGCCATGACCTGATAACCTAAAGTGACTGGACCATGTATGCCAGAGTGTATGGCATCCGAATGCCCCCTTTGTCGGCGTGTGATGGTATCAATCATGGTGCGTCGGCCGGTGATCAGCAGGCCCGCTGATTTGCGTTAGGAACTTACGACTGGAACCATTTCGACTGGCCGTCTTACATTCTGATTGTGCAACCGCACAATTCTCTGAACGCCCCGCTCGAGGGTCAAGGAGATCGCGTCGGCGGCACTTGGAGAGAAGCTCGATCAGACACGTGGTTCGTCCGCCGGTGCTGATCCGGGTTTCTTGAAAAGGGGAAACAGACTTGGACATGCATCCTGACGAAAAGTGGGAAACTCCCGCTCAGCCCTACATGATGTTCGGCCCCTTAATCACACCGCGCGATCTTGCCGCCAACTCGACACAAGCGGGATTAGGCGATTATTCGCAAACCGAGATAAGCAACCTGCGCGCATTGGCCGAATTCATGACCGGGGTACTGCCCCGCGCCCATGATGATCTGGGGCGTGCTGGCGCGGTCTGTCCCTTTTCTTCCGGTTCTCTTCGGCGCGGAATGATGCGCCTGACGGCCAGCCGCCTGCGCCATATTGACGAGGGTATATTATCGGATGCGATGAGCCTGTTGCGGCATGTCTTCCTCAGCAAGAAAATTGACGATGATCCGGAAGAGGTGTTCCGATCGATAACGGTAGTCTTCCCCCATCTGCCTGTCGTCGAAGGCGCAAGGCTAATCGATCACGTACAAAAATCATTGAAGCCGTCGTTTGTGCGCAGTGGCTTGATGATCGGGGAATTTTACCCCGATTGTCCTGCGCCGGGGCTTCACAATGCGGCTTTCAGACCGTTGCAGACGCCCGTCGTTTGCCTGTCGATCCGCCATATGACTGTGTTCGATGCGCCTTTCATGATTGACGATGATCAGCACCTTGCGTTGTTCTTGGATCGGTACGGCGGAGGCGGGGAGCATCAGGTGCGAAACAGCGTAGCGAGTAGAAATTGTCCGCGAACATCGGCCCGCGTGCAGGCGATCGTCGCCTCGCAAGCACAGGCGTTCGAAGTCAGGACTTAGTTAGGGCAAGGACCACAGAACGATCGGGGGGATGATATGGGCGGCTGGGATCGATTACTGAAATTCGCGGAGCGGGTCGCAGGGCGAGTGTCTGACGAATGGTATCTGCGTGTGCGATTCCGCCGCAGGTTTGGACGGTGGCCCAATCTGCGCAAGCCGCTAACCTTCAACGAGCATCTTCTGCGATACAAGCTCAGTTCCAGGACAGACAGCAGATTACCGGTCCTTGCCGACAAGATCGCCGTGAAGAACGCTGTCATGGCGCAGATCGGCGAGGAGCATATCATACCGACATATTGGTCTGGATCGAAGTTGCCGCAGCGCCAGGAACGAAATTGGCCCAAGCCCTATGTTCTGAAGGCGGCGCACCGATCCGGAGCATATGTCATAGTCCATGAGAACGATCAGGAGGACTGGGATACTATCGAAAGCCGCTGCGAGGAATGGCTTGCAGGCACGTTCGGCGAAAGGGGCCGTGAATGGCATTACGCACGGATCAAGCCCAGACTTTTGGTCGAACCCTATATTGGAGAGCCAGACGCGGCGCCCGACGACATAAAGATTCAGTGCTTCAACGGACGGGCGCGTGTCGTCAATGTGATGCAGGATCGGCTTCAGAATCTAAAAGCCTATTCTTTCGACGTGGACTGGAATTTGCTTCCTTACGAGTTTGCGAAAAAGAGGGGGCCGGTCATTCCCGCTCCCCCAACTAACTTCAAAGAAATGATCCGCTTGGCAGAAATTTTAGCTGATGGTTTCGAATATGTTAGCGTCGACCTTTATAATGTTGAGGGAAGAATTTATTTCGGCGAGATGACCTTTACAACGGCCGATGGAATGGGAATTTTCGACCCGCCGGCCGGTGATGTGCTGTTGGGGTCTTATTGGCGAGAGGGTCTGGAAGGTGCAAATGTGCCGACTCGGCGGCGGTCCTTTTGGCGGTGGGGCGGATCGCAACTCGCCACGCCCTGAATACTCTCCATCACGAAACGGCTACAACCGCTGCAAGAGACCTCGGTCCTTCACAGTCTCCATCGCAACGAAAGTGGATGTGCTTTCTACATGCGGGAGGCTGGAGATTTTTTCGCCCAGCACCATCCTGTAACGCTTGATGTCCGCTGTCCGCACCTTGAGCAGATAGTCGAAGCTGCTTGCGATCATGTGGCATTCTTCGATTTCCGGGATGCGGCGAACAGCGGTGTTGAATTCCTCCAGCGCGGCCTCTCGGGTGTCGGACAACTTTACTTCCGTGAAGGCGACATGATCCAGCCCGAGTTGTGCGGGATCCACGATCGCCCGAAAGCCCAGAATTACCCGGTTCTGGAGCAATCTGCGGAGGCGGATCTGGCAGGGTGTTTTGGAAAGCCCTACGCGCTGTGCAAGGTCGGTGACCGTCACCCGGCCATTTTCCATCAGCACGGCGATGATCTTGCGATCAAATTCGTCCAAATCGCCTACAGGTATGTCTTTTATCATATAATACTACCACGAGGTTCCATCTATTAAGTCGATATGGATAAAAAGGGTGCCACAAAAAGTCTGATTGATTTATCCAGCTACGCTATTCTCATGGAATGAACCAGCCTCCCATTTTCACTGCCTTCGCCCCGCCAGTGCACACGCAATCATCGCTGCGCCGGACAATCACCGCTGCTTATCGCCGCGATGAAGCGCACTGCATGGCACCGTTGCTTGAAGCGGCAACGCTGGACCCCGCAACGGGCGGCGCGGTGCGGGAGACGGCACGTACATTGGTGACTTCGCTCCGCGCGAATCGGAAGAACACAGGCGTAGAGGCGCTGGTGCAGGAATATTCGCTCTCCAGCGAAGAGGGCGTCGCGCTGATGTGCCTTGCCGAAGCGCTGTTGCGTATTCCGGACACGGCGACACGCGATGCGCTCATCCGCGACAAGATTTCGGATGGCGATTGGGGTGCACATCTTAATGGCGGCCGGTCGCTGTTCGTGAACGCAGCGACATGGGGACTGGTCGTAACGGGCAAGCTGGTCGGCAGCGTCGACGGCGCCGGGCTTGGCGCGGCGCTGACGCGGCTGGTCGCGCGCGCGGGAGAACCGGTGATCCGGCGCGGTGTCGATCTTGCCATGCGCATGATGGGCGAGCAGTTCGTCACCGGCGAGACGATCGGGGAAGCCTTGAAGCGCGCCCGCGCGCTTGAGGCAAAGGGCTTCAGCTACAGCTATGACATGCTGGGTGAAGCGGCGACCACGGCAGCGGACGCAGAGCGCTATTATTGCGATTATGAAACGGCGATCCATGCCATAGGCAAGGCGTCGAACGGGCGCGGCATCTACACCGGGCCGGGTATTTCCATTAAACTGTCAGCGCTTCACCCGCGTTACAGCCGTGCCCAGGCCGAGCGCGTGACGGACGAACTGCTGCCTCGCGTGCGGACGTTGGCGCTGTTGTCGAAACGCTATGATATCGGCTTCAATATTGATGCCGAGGAAGCGGACCGGCTTGAGCTGTCACTGGACCTGCTGGAGAGCCTCGCGCTCGATCCGGACCTGCGTGGCTGGGATGGCCTGGGATTCGTGGTGCAGGGTTATGGGAAGCGCTGCCCGTTCGTGATCGACTGGATCGTTGATCTCGCGCGGCGGGCCAAGCGGCGGATCATGGTTCGGCTCGTCAAGGGCGCCTATTGGGATGCGGAAATAAAGCGCACGCAGGTCGACGGTCTCAGTGATTTTCCGGTGTTTACGCGCAAGGTTCATACCGATGTTTCCTATATCGCCTGCGCGCGGAAACTGCTCGCCGCGCCCGATGCCGCGTTCCCGCAATTTGCGACGCATAATGCGCAGACACTGGCGACCATCTATCATCTTGCTGGTCCTGATTTTGCGATCGGAGATTATGAGTTTCAGTGCCTGCACGGCATGGGCGAGGCGCTGTATGAGCAGGTCGTCGGCAAGGATAAGCTGAACCGCCCCTGCCGCATCTATGCTCCGGTTGGCACCCATGAGACGTTGCTGGCCTATCTGGTGCGTCGTCTGCTGGAAAATGGCGCGAATTCCTCATTCGTCAATCGTATCGCTGATCCGGCAGTGTCGGTGGCCGAGATCATCGCAGATCCGGTGGCGGTGATCCGGGCGATGCCGGAACCGGGCGCGCGCAATGACCGGATATTGTTGCCCAGGGCATTATTTCTCGATCGGCGCAATTCTGACGGCATGGATCTTAGTGACGAGATCGCGCTGGCGGATCTGAGCGCAGCTCTTCGGCAAAGCGCAACGATGAATTGGCATGCACAGCCTTTGATCGCTGGCTTTCAGTATGAACGCGTTTCGCACGAGGTTCAAAACCCGGCGGATGTCCGTGATCGCATCGGTTCTGTTGTCTTCGCGTTGGAGGCCGATGCCGTCGAAGCCGCGCGCATTGCTGCCGAGGCGGCTCCGCAATGGGCCGCTACGCCGGTCGAGACGCGGGCTGCTGCTCTGGATCGTGCTGCCGATCTGCTTCAGGCGCGTATGCCGATTCTGCTTGGCCTGATCATGCGGGAAGCGGGCAAATCCCTTCCCAATGCCATTTCCGAAGTGCGGGAGGCCGTTGACTTCCTGCGCTATTATGCGGCGCAGGCACGCTCGACTTTCGGGCCTGCGCAGGTGCCGCTTGGCCCCATCACCTGCATCAGCCCCTGGAATTTCCCGCTGGCGATCTTCACCGGGCAAGTCGCGGCAGCGCTAGTCGCGGGTAATCCCGTTCTCGCCAAGCCTGCTGAAGAAACGCCACTGATCGCCGCCGAAGCTGTACGCCTTCTGCATGAGGGCGGAATCCCGGCGGACGTACTACAACTGTTGCCCGGCGATGGAACCATCGGGGCGGCGCTGGTGGCTGCGCCTGAGACAGCCGGAGTCATGTTCACCGGATCGATGGATGTGGCACGATTGATCCAGCGGCAACTGGCTACGCGCCTGTCATCATCGGGCAAACCCATTCCGCTGGTGGCGGAGACGGGGGGCCAGAACGCCATGATCGTCGACTCATCTGCGCTGGCGGAGCAAGTGGTGGCCGATGTGATTGCATCTGCCTTCGACAGCGCAGGCCAGCGCTGCTCGGCGCTGCGCGTGCTGTGTTTGCAGGAGGAAGTGGCCGACCGGACGCTATCCATGTTGAAGGGCGCGCTGAAGGAATTGCGCATCGGGCGGACCGATGCGCTGGCGGTCGATATCGGCCCCGTTATCACGGCCGAGGCGCAGGATATTATCAACCGGCATATCGCCGCCATGCGCGATCGCGGCCATCAGGTCGAGCAACAAGCGCTTCCGGCCGGGCACGTCCACGGCACATTTGTTCCGCCGACGATCATCGAGATCGGGCAAATTTCCGATCTGGAGCGCGAAGTGTTTGGCCCGGTGCTGCACGTCATCCGGTATAAGCGGGAGCGGCTGGACGAATTGATCGATGCCATCAATGATACGGGATACGGCCTAACGTTCGGCCTGCACACGCGTTTGGATGAGACGGTCGCGCATGTCAGTTCACGGATAAAGGCAGGCAATCTCTACATCAATCGCAACGTGATCGGGGCGATTGTCGGCGTGCAGCCCTTTGGCGGGCGCGGTTTGTCGGGGACCGGGCCGAAGGCGGGTGGGCCGATGTATCTGGGGCGCCTTATGAACGTGGCGCCGCACGTGAACCTGTCGACAAACGTAACACCTGAGCCGCTTCGCGACTACATTGCATGGCTGGAGCAGAAGGACGAGCCGGAGGCGGCAGCGATGGCACGGGCGTTTGCCGCAGCATCGCCGGTCGGACATGCGGAGGCGCTGCCGGGGCCGGTTGGCGAGCGCAACGTCTATGCTCTGCATCCGCGCGGGCGTATTCTGTTGCGGGCGACGACGCGTGCAGGGCTGTTCGCACAGATGGCGGCGGTTCTCGCTACGGGAAACCACGGGGTCGTGGGTGGCATGCCACTGCCCGAGGGACTTCCCACTAATGTCGCGGCGATGTTCTCGGTGAATGGCGATGAACGATGCACCGCCGCCTTGGTCGAAGGCGGTGAAGTGGAAGTTGCTGCGTTGATGAAAGACGTCGCCGGAATGCCGGGACCAATCGTGTCAGTACACTCGGCGGACCTGCAGCAACCGCTACCTTACCGGCTCGAATGGCTGGTCGAGGAGGTATCCACCTCGATCAACACGACCGCCGCCGGGGGCAATGCCAGCCTGATGATGATCGGATAAGAGGCCGCGCCGATCATCACGCCTCCGGTGCGGCGGCTTCTCGTTCGAAGATGATCGTGACGCACAAGCCTTCACCGGCGCGCGAATCGATGTCGATTTTTGCCTTGGCATTGCGTTCGAGGGAATGGGCGATGACGGCGCTGAGCTTGCCCTGTTTGGGCCATGTGATCCCTTCGGGCAGGCCGATGCCGTCATCGGCGATGGTAACTCGGCATCCGGTTTCATCGACCAGACTGTGCAGCTTGATCGTGCCGCCATCGCGTCCGACGAAGGCGTGCTTCAAGGCGTTGATGAGCAACTCGTTCACGACAAGGCCGGTCGGCATCGCCACGTTGATCGACACAGGCCATGTGTCCACTTTCATGTCCAGCCTGATGCCTTCGCTGGCGTGCGCCTGCATGACGGATGATGCGATCTGGCTGAGATAGATACCCAGATCGACACTGCCGTCGAGACCGTCTCCAGCCAATGCATTATACAGCAGGGCAAGCGAATTGATCCGCCCCGCCAATCGATCGAAACGCTCGCCAGTCTCGCCGTCGGGGACATTCCGTGCCTCCAGACGGATCAGCGCTGTGATCATCTGCAAGTTGTTTTTGACGCGGTGTTGCAACTCCTGAAGCAGCACGTCCTTGTCGCGCAACAGACGTGCGGCTTCATCGTTGTCGCGATCCCGCTGGCCAAGTTCGACCAACGCGACGAGGCGGAACATCGGCGTTCCGGCTTCATTTTCGATCGTGTTCGACCATGCGTCGACCGTAACGGGGCCATCGTCCCGCGCAATCGTGAAAGCGCCCAGATATTCCTCGTCGTCGGCAACAGCCTCACGCAGCTTTCGGTCATCGCCCGAACCACTGGCCACGCCCGGCAATACCTGCCAACTCTGCCCCTCGATTTCCGCCGCTTTGCGGCCCACCAGGCGTTCAAATTCGAGGTTGGCATAAGTGACCGTTTCGGAGGGCCGCAATTCCGAAACCGCGATCGCCACGGGCACGTGATCGAGAAACTGCTTGAAACGATCGCTTTCCAGCGCGTCCGCCAACTGTGGCGTATCCAGCAACTGCGTGACGCGATCGTCTTCGTTTTGGCTCATCATGAAATCCCCACGGCGTCACCGCTAGCGCACCCTGTCGGCGGACGCCATCCATAATCTTGGCTATCGCTTGTCCCGAACCTTGCGTAAGGCTTCGCTATGACTGATGATCATGTTGCACCGAATATCTCGCGTCCAGCGGCCACATTGATAATATTGCGTGAAAATGGACCTTTTGCGCCAAAAATCCTGATTGTTCAGCGGGCGCTGACGATGGCGTTCGCCGCTGGCGCATTAGTGTTTCCGGGAGGAGCCGTCGATCCGGATGACGCCGTGATTGCGCAAAATGTGACTAAGAACCTGCCTGTCGACGAGGCATCAGCGCGTGTTGCAGCAATCCGGGAAACGCTTGAGGAAAGTGGTATTGCGCCGGGATTGGGCATGATTGATGCGGAAATTTTGGCGTCGCTGCGTGCTGAAATGGGTAGCAACTCTGCCTTTTCGACTTTGCTACAACAGCACAAAATCCCCTTGCATATAGACGCAATAATTCCGTTCGCGCGTTGGCACCCTGCGCCAGTGGAAACGGTACGCCGGATTTTTGATACGCGCTTCTACCTTGCGCGCTATGATGAGGCCGGACCAGAACCGAGTGTTGACGACACCGAGCATGTCGATCTTTTCTGGGAAACGGCGGCTGGCGTGCTGGACCGCTGTGACGCGGGGCAGGGGCACATTATATTTCCGACTAGGCGCAACCTTGAGCGACTGGCGCAGTTCGATTCCATTGCCGCGATCGAGCAACATGCGAGGACGACGCCGGTCGAGAAGATCGTGCCATGGGTAGAGGAGCGTCCCAATGGACGCTTCTTGTGCATCCCCGATCATCTGGGCTACCCCATCTGTAGTGAGCAGGTGAGCAGCGGTTAATAGGCGATGCGGGCTGTTTATCGATGGAGCCGCAGGTTGATCTGGTTCATCATCGTTGGGTGCCTGATTCTGGCGGCATATGCGTTCTTACGCGGGCGTCCACAGGATCTGCCTTGGACCCCGCTTGATCTCGCTCAGCCGCCTGGTGTTTTTACCGGGCGCAAGATCGCGAATTTGACGCAGAACATGCAGGAATGCCGTGCGCTGCTCGACCGGGCGGGTATCAGTTACAAGGCGATCGGTGCGCAAGGTAGTGGGCAGTGCGCCCATGCGGACTCCGTGAGATTGAGGCCTGCCAGTGGCGCTGTGACATATGCACCGGCGTCGGTTGCACCTTCCTGTCCAGTGGTGGCCGCGCTCAAAATGTGGGAATGGAATGTCGTGCAGCCCGCCGCCCAAAAACTGTTCGGGCAGCAGGTGCGGCGGATCGATCATCTTGGCAGTTTCAGTTGCCGCCGGATGTATGGGCGATCGAGCGGCGATTTCAGCGAACATGCGACCGCGGATGCAATCGATATTGCCGGGTTTGTGCTGGCCGACGGGCGCAGGATCCGCGTCGTTCGCGATTGGAAGGGTGCGGGCAAGGACGCGCAGTTCCTGCGGGACGTGCGCGATGGAGCGTGCGGCCTGTTTTCAACCGTCCTTTCGCCGGATTACAACGCCGCCCATTCCGACCATCTCCACCTCGATCAGGCGGAGCGGGGGGCGATGGGCTGGCGCGCCTGCCGGTAAATCAGGCCGGCGTCAGTTTGAGCAGGCGACCCTGTGATCCGTCTTCCCCATCCTCCAGCAGCCACAGCGCGCCGTCCGGTCCCTGTTCGACTTCACGGATACGCGCGCCCATGTCCCATTGATCCGCCTTGCTGGCGGTGCTGCCGTCGATCTTCACGCGGACGAGCGACTGGCTCGACAGCCCACCTATGAAGAGCGATCCTTTCCATGCGGGGAACAGGTTGCCATTGTAGAAAATCAGGCCACCCGGCGAAATTACCGGGTTCCAGCTAACTTTGGGGGCTTCGAAGCCGTCGCCGGGTTTGTGATCGGGAATGTCGCGGCCATCATAATGTGTGCCGTTTGACGCCAGCGGCCAGCCATAGTTCAGGCCCGGCTTGATGAGGTTCACTTCATCGCCGCCCTTCGGCCCCATCTCCTGCTCCCATAGCTGGCCCTTGTCGTCGAACGCTATTCCCAGCAAATTGCGGTGGCCATGGGACCAGACCGCCGGGTTGAATCCCTTAGCCGCGAGCGGATTGCCTGCGGCGGGCGTGCCATCCAGATTCAGGCGCAGCACTTTGCCCAGCGTGGTCTTGGGGTCTTGCGCGGGCGTGAATTTCTGCCGCTCGCCATTGGTGAAGAACAGATATTTGCCATCTGGCGAGAAAGCTATGCGTCCGGAATAATGACCACCGCCTTCGACATAGGGCGTTGCCTGAAATATTTTTTTGACGTTGGAGAGTGTCGTCGTGCCGTCGTTCGCCTGCGCGAAGGTTCCGGTGATCAGCGCGACACCTTTACCGCCGGGGCCGACTTCGGAAAAGCTGACATAGACCTGCTTGTTGGTTGCGAACTGCGGATGCAGCACGACGTCCATCAATGCGCCCTGATCGGCGCTGTCGACTTTGGGTATGCCGCTGACGGGAATCTTGGTGCCGTTTTTCGGATCGAACAGGAACAATGTGCCCGTCTTTTCCGTAACCAGCATGCGCCCGTCCGGCATGAAGGTCATTGCCCACGGAGAATCGAAATCCGCGATGATCGACGTCTTGAAGGGCTTGGCTGCGCTACTTGCGGGTTGGCCGTTGGCGGAACCGCCGCCGCCGCACGCTATCAGGGCAAGGGGCAGGGCGATGGCGAGGGGGGCGTGGCGCATGCGGCATCCTTTTCAAGCGTCAGTTTCACGATCAGGCTACTACGCAAATAC
>JBPPMC010000296.1:0-10612 GCA_051305835.1 Sphingobium sp. | reverse complement strand
GCAGGTTTCGATAATTTCCACATCCTCATGGGGTTCGAGGCGGAGCTGCATGCCCTGTATGGCAAGGCTCTCATCATCGACGAGGATTGTTCTGATTGTCATGCGGCCACTTTCATTGGATCTTCCGTAATCAGCGGCATTTCGATGGTGACCGAAAAGCCGCCTCCGGGCGTGGAACGCGCTTCGAAGCTATGACGTTCCCCATAGGCCTGAAACAGCCTATCGCGAATATTTGCCAGTCCCACGCCCGTGGACAGACTTGGACGGACGACGATTTCGTTCAATCCCGGACCGGTGTCCGACACGACGATCCGGACGTTTTCACCGGCGGGTTGCGCAACTACGGTGATTTCGGCCCCTTCTTCCTTCGGCGTCACCGCATATTTTATGGCATTCTCCACCAGCGGTTGCAGCAGAAGCGATGGCAGCCGCGCATGCGCGACGGCGGGATCGATGCTGAAACTTGGCCGGAGCCGATCCTCGAATCGCATCTTCTCTATCTCCAGATACAGCTTCAGCGTCTCGACCTCCTGCTCCAGCGTCACTTGCGCTGTCGGTTCGTTGATCAGCGTATAGCGCAGGAAAGAGGACAGCCGCGATAACATGGCATTGGCGCGGTCCGTCTGTTTCAAAAGCACGAGCGTCGATATGCTATTGAGCGTGTTGAAAAGGAAATGCGGATTGAGCTGGTAACGCAGCATCGCCAGTTGCGCATTGCTGGCCTGCAGTTCCAGCCGCTGTAGCTGGTCCGCTTGCTCCTCGACCGTCAGGAAAAAGTTGATGGCGTAATAGAGCGCCGACCAGGCACCGAGCAACGTGACGGTCAGGTAGAATGCGCCGAGGAATAATTGCAGACCGGCTGTCGCGCTGGACTGATTTTGCGTCGCGAAAACCCAGGCATCGATGAACGCGCACAAGGCTGCCGAGGTAATCACTGCCACGATGGACACGCCCCAGGTGACGATGGGCCGCTGTTTAAGTAAAGCGCGGAATATGACCGCCATCAGCAATGTCACGGAATAGCCCGAAACAGTCGAAATCAGCACCGGCACAAGGAACGCCAGATCCTGACCATTGGCAACGCCCGAAGCGCCACGCAATACGAACGTGCCCAGCCAGCCAAGCGATTGCAGGTTCCAGAAAGCCCGGTTCTTGTCCGCGAAAAAGGGCTGCGGCTGGAGGGGATTGACCGACATGCGGCAGGCTTAGCGGGTTTTAGCGGGAGCGAGAAGGCTTGTAATGGCTCTGGCTCGACGTAAGGCGCGGATCAGGCGGCAAGCTCTTTCGCGATATCGTCAGGCAACGGATTACCGTTGGACAGAACCCAGGCCACATCGTCCAACGTGAGTTCGCGTCCATCATGGGCCAGGATTTTGATGAGTTGCACAGGTTTGCCATCTCGCTTGTCGCAGATTTGCGGTTTATCCTTGGAACCACATTCCCATTTTTCGCCCCATTGCCGCAGGGCCACCATCATGGGGGCCAATTCCTTGCCCTTTTGCGTGATGCGGTATTCCACTTTCCGTCGATCGCAACTCATGGGCTCGCGTGACAAAATGCCTTTTTCGACCAGGCGAGTCAGCCGATTGGCCAGGATATTACGGGCGATGCCCAGGTTGCTCTGAAACTCTTCAAAGTGTCTAAGGCCACTGATCGCACCGCGCATGATCATGAATGACCATCGCTCCCCCATCGCCTCAAGGGCATTGGGGAAGGGACAGTCTTCGACGATCTTCTCGATTTTCTGGCTCATGACCGGGAACAGTATTCCGAATCGTGTCTGGTTGCAAAAAGCAATTGATAAAGACGATCACATTGATCGGGCATTAACCCTGCAAATTTGTAATTTTTTGTTGCGAAACCGGCGTAAGATCGCACAACGGATGAATATGCTACGCCAATATGAACTCGTCGAACGCGTCAAAAGCTACGATCCGGACGCGGACGAAGCCATGATCAACCGTGCTTATGTCTTTTCCGTCCAAAAACATGGCAGCCAAAAGCGTGCCAGTGGCGATCCCTATTTCAGTCACCCCATCGAAGTCGCAGGCATATTGACGGACCTGTATCTGGACGATCAGACGATCGTCACCGCGCTGCTGCATGATACGATCGAAGATACTCTCGTCACCTATGAGGAAATTGAGGGAGCATTCGGCAAGGATGTCGCACGGCTTGTCGATGGTGTGACCAAGCTATCGAAAATCGAGGCGCAATCGGAAAACGAGCGTGCCGCCGAGAATCTGCGTAAGTTCCTGCTCGCCATGTCCGACGATATTCGCGTGTTGCTGGTGAAGCTCGCCGACCGGCTGCACAACATGCGGACGCTGCATTTCATCTCGAAACCCGAAAAGCGCAGGCGCATCGCCAAGGAGACGATGGACATCTACGCGCCGCTCGCCGAGCGGATCGGGATGTACGACTTCATGCGCGAGATGCAGCTTCTGGCTTTTCGCGAACTTGAGCCGGAAGCCTATGACAGCATTACCAAGCGGCTGGAGCAACTGAAGGAGGGCGGCGAGGACAAGGTTCAGCGCATCGCCACCGGGCTGCAACTCCTGCTCGGAAGTAGCGATATCAAGGTTACGGTGTCGGGCCGCGAAAAGCATCCGTTCTCCATATGGAAGAAGATGCAGGAACGGCATATCAGCTTTGAACAGCTGACCGATGTGATGGCGTTCCGCGTGATCACGGAAAATACCGAGGATTGTTACCGCGCGCTTGGCGTCATCCACCAGAAGTTCAAAATGGTGCCGGGCCGGTTCAAGGACTATATCTCGACGCCGAAGCGGAACGGCTATCGGTCGATCCATTCGACTGTGATCCATAGCGAGAATGCGCGTATCGAAGTGCAGATTCGCAGCAGCGACATGCACCGCGACAGCGAATTCGGCCTCGCCGCGCACTGGGCCTACAAACAGTCAGGCGGTGGGGTTCAAAAAAGACCGGATGGGCAAGCGGCCTGGCTGCGCGATCTCGTTGAAATTCTGGAGCAGAGCCAGGATCCGGACGAACTGCTCGAACATACGCGCATGGCGATGTACCAGGATCGGATATTCGCGTTCAGCCCCAAGGGCGAACTGCATCAGTTGCCTAAAGGGTCCACACCGGTCGATTTCGCTTATGCCGTTCATACCCGGCTCGGCAACCAGACTGTCGGCGCGAAGGTCAACGGTCGGGTCGTGCCGCTGCGCACCAGCCTGGAAAATGGCGATCAGGTTGAAATACTGAAATCCGACGGGCAGGAGCCGCAGCCCGGCTGGTTGACCTTCGTCATCACCGGCAAGGCCCGCGCGGCGATCCGCCGTTACATCCGCAACAAGCAGCGCGGCGAGCAGATTGAGCTTGGCGAGAAGTTATACGCCGAGATAGCCAGCCGATTGCCCGTGGAGATTGGCGACAAGGGCATAAATGCAGGCCTGAAACGCTTGAAGCTGGACGACCGGGCGGCATTGATGATCGCCATCGCCACGCACCGCGTGACCGATGCCGAAGTCATGGAAGCGCTGATTCCCGGCTCGACCACGGCAGAAGGCGCGGAAGAAGCGCATCCCCGCCAGCATGAACCAGTGTCGATCCGCGGCCTGACGCCCGGCATTGCCTATGTGCTGGGCGATTGCTGTCACCCCGTCCCCGGAGATCGCATCGTGGGATTACGCCGCGTTGGCGTGCCGATCGAAGTGCATACCATCGACTGCAAAGTTCTGGAGGGCGGCCAGGATGCGGATTGGGTCGATCTGGCGTGGGACGCCAAGTCGAAAGGCGGCACGGCGCGCCTCGCCATTATCGTGCAAAACCAGCCCGGCGCACTGGCGGCGGTTGCGAATATTTTCGGCGCGAACAAGGCGAACATTTTGAACCTGCAACTCGTCAATCGCGAAGGTCCGTTTCACACCGATGTTATCGACCTTGAAGTCAATGACGCACAACATCTGATGCGGATTCTCTCCGCGCTACGGGCGCTGGATATCGTTGTGCAGGCAGACCGGGTTTAGATCGACTGCGGATTGCGGGAGTGCGAGGGTAATATGATCAGCAACGTAGTCACCTGAACCTGAAGCTCATAACCACCGTCATGCTGAACGCGTTTCAGCATCCATCGAGCCGCTCAGACCGGCGCTCTGGAACGAGAAATGGACCCTGAAACAAGTTCAGGGTAGCGGTCCCTAATGTGATGGACTTCGATTCCGCCATAGTAGTTTGCGACTAATGTTCCTCACCGCCGCACAGCACCCGGCCAGCGCCATTATGCGTGACCTTGCAGGCTGCCTCGCCTGAGACCGTCACGTCGCCGGAGCCAAATGCGCGTATGTCCGCAGTGCCAGACGCGGCGAGAGTGATTGTGCCAGTGCCTTCGTTTGACAGCGTCGCGTCGCGCACCGCCAGCGCGTCAGCCGCCAACGCGCCGGTGCCGGAAACGCGAATATCGGCGCGGCCCGCTTTGCCCGCCAGAGTGATGCGGCCACTGCCGGACAGCAGTATGTTGACCTGATCGAGCGCCACGGCATTGACGGTGACATCGCCACCGCCGCCCAGCATGATATCGCCCCGCGCGCCCCGCATCCGGTCGATGGCAAGCGATCCACCGCCCGAAAGCGTCACGCGGCGCAGATCGTCGGTGGAAAGGCGTAGCGTTACCGGCCCGCCGCCACCTTTTGCGCCAGACTGACGCGGCTTCATCCGGACGACCAGGAGATTTCCGGAGACTTGCAGGTCAACGCGATCCAATGCGTCGCGATCACCTTCGCCTCTGGCTGTCACACCGGTTCCCGTCGCAATCGTGACGCGGACCGGTGCATCCACCCGGATGCTGTCGAAGCGCGTGATCGTATATCCCCGCGTGGCGGCTGTCGCAGGCTGCGCCAATGCGAGGACCGGCAGGACAAGCGCGACGCGGATCATTTGTCGCGGGCGCGCTCATGGTGGCGGATCACTTCATCGATGATGAAGCGCAGAAATTTCTCTGTGAAGTCCGGGTCCAGATCCGCGTCGGTAGCTAACTGGCGCAGCCTTGCGATCTGCTTTTCTTCACGGCTTGGGTCGGCGGGGGGCAGGCTATGTCGCGCTTTGTGCTCGCCAACCGCCTGCGTAACCTTGAAGCGCT
The DNA here is from genome assembly GCA_051305835.1 of Sphingobium sp. GTDB lineage: Bacteria > Pseudomonadota > Alphaproteobacteria > Sphingomonadales > Sphingomonadaceae > Sphingobium. The sequence goes on along the minus strand of JBPPMC010000296.1, from coordinate 5,508 downwards.
CCGCCAGCATGAACACCAGCGCAGCATCGATATTGTCGATGCTCTGTCGATAGCGTTGCAGCGTGTCGTCCATTCGGGCCTCCCATGTGTCCGGGGGCTTTTTGCTGCATCAGCGCGCCATGGCAAGCGCAAGGTCCGTTTTAACATCAATTAGCGGTTGCCTAATTGACTTCGGATCGCCACTTACGCCCTGTCATGACCGCAACGACCTCCGGAAATGTAGTACGCTTGGGCCGCGATAGCGAACCGTCGCTCGATCCCATGATGGCGCTCGTTGCCAGCGGCATGAATAACGTCAACAGCGTTATCCTGGATCGCATGCAGTCGCGCATTCCGTTGATACCGGAACTGGCGGGTCATCTGATCGCGGGCGGGGGCAAGCGGATGCGCCCGATGCTGACGCTGGCCTGCGCCGAATTGCTGCAATATTCCGGCACGCGTCACCATAAGCTCGCCGCTGCTGTTGAATTTATCCACACCGCCACATTGTTGCACGATGACGTGGTGGATGGATCGGGACTGCGCCGTGGTCGGCGCACCGCGAATATCATCTGGGGCAATAGCGCCAGCGTGCTCGTCGGCGATTTCCTGTTCAGCCGTTCGTTCGAACTGATGGTCGAGGACGGATCGCTCAAGGTTCTGAAGATCCTCGCCAACGCCTCCGCCGTAATTGCGGAAGGCGAAGTCAGCCAGTTGACGGCGCAGCGCCGGATCGAGACCGATGAAAGCCATTATCTCGAAATTATCGGCGCCAAGACGGCCGCCCTGTTCGCCGCCGCCTGTCGCATCGCTGCCGTCGTTGCGGAACGCGACGATGCGCAGGAGCAGGCGCTGGACGCCTATGGCCGCAATCTGGGTATCGCGTTTCAGCTCGTGGACGATGCGATCGATTACGAATCCGACGGCGCGACGATGGGCAAGGATGCGGGCGACGATTTCCGCGATGGCAAAGTCACCTTGCCGGTGATCCTGGCGTATGCGCGCGGTGATGCCGAATCGCGCGCATTCTGGAAAGCCGCGATTGCGGGGCACAAGACGTCCGACGAAGATCTTGCGCATGCTACCACATTGCTTCGGGACTCCGGCGCGATTGCTGATACCATGGCGCGCGCGCGCCATTACGGCCAACGCGCGATCGACGCGCTGGGCCTGTTTGCGAACGGGCAGGCGAAGGCAGCACTCACCGAAGCCGTAGAGTTCGCCATCGCGCGCGCATATTGAGGCGCTCTGATCTCTCCGGTGGTAGAGGGTGATTGTGCGATGATTGATCTACCCATTTATGCTGTGCTGCCGGAGTTGCTGGCGTCCTTGCGCCTGAGCAGCAATGCGGTCCTTGTTGCGCCACCGGGCGCGGGCAAGACCACGGCGGTTGCGCCTGCGCTCCTTGCCGAACCTTGGTGCACGGGTAAGATTTTGCTGCTGTCACCACGCCGTCTTGCCGCACGCGCCGCTGCGGAGCGGATTGCCGACATGCTGGGTGAGCCGGTCGGCAGTACCGTGGGTTACGCGACACGGATGGACAGCCGACAATCGGCCCGCACGCGCCTGCTGATCCTGACCGAAGGCATATTCCGCAATCGCATTCAGGACGATCCCGAACTGGCGGGCATATCCGCCGTGCTGTTCGATGAAGTGCATGAGCGTAGTCTGGACAGTGACTTCGGTCTTGCGCTGGCCCTTGATGCACAGGCGGCCTTGCGCCCTGACCTTCGGTTAGTCGCTATGTCGGCGACGCTCGATGGCACGCGCTTTGCGGCGCTGATGGACGGTTGCCCGGTGATCGAAAGCGAAGGCCGCATCTTTCCGCTCGATCTGCGCCACATTGGGCGCGCTGCCGAAAAACGGATCGAGGATGAGATGGCAGCGGCAATCAAGCGCGCCCTATTCGAAGAGCCGCAGGGCGACATTCTTGCCTTTCTGCCTGGCGTCATGGAGATCGAGCGTACGGCGGAGCGGCTGGCGGGATTGCCGGAGACTGCGCGCGTACACCGGCTCCACGGTTCAATGGAACCTGCCCAGCAACGGGCGGCGCTCAAACCCGCTCAGCCGGGGGAGCGCAAGATCATTCTGGCGACCAGTATTGCCGAAACCAGCCTGACGATCGATGGCGTGCGGATTGTGATCGACAGCGGTCTTGCCCGCCGCCCGCGCTATGATCGCGCTGCGGGGGTGACCCGACTGGTCACGGAAAAGGCCAGCCAGGCATCGGCCACGCAGCGGGCGGGCCGTGCTGCCCGACAGGCGCCGGGGGTTGCCTATCGCCTGTGGGAAGCGGCAGCGACGGCCGGCATGCCGCCGTTCGATCCGCCCGAAATTCTGGAAAGTGATTTGTCGGCCCTGCTGCTCGATTGTGCTTTATGGGGTGTTGGCGATCCCGCGACCATGCGATGGATCGATACGCCGCCAGCCGCTGCCGTGGCAGAGGCGCGCAAGCGGTTGCAGGCGTTGGAGGCGCTGGACGCCGAGGGCCGGATCGCGACGCATGGGCGACAGATCGCGGCGCTTCCGCTCGCGCCACGGATCGCGCATATGCTTGTTCGTGCCGCCGAGCGCGGGCTGGCGCGTACCGCCGCGGAAATCGCGCTGCTGCTCGGCGAGCGCGGACTGGGCGGGAGCGACACGGATCTGACGCAGCGGCTGGCGCGCTGGCGGCGCGAAGCTGGCCCGCGCGCCGAGGCGGGGCGTAAGCTGGTGAAGCGCTGGACCGGTCTGGTTGGGGGTGACGGCGGTAGCAGTAATCCGGAAGCTGTCGGTCTGTGTCTTGCGCTGGCCTTCCCGGATCGGGTGGCCAAGCGGCGCTCTGCCGATGGGGCGCAGTGGGCGAGCGTCGGCGGGCGCGGCTTCAAGCTCGACCCTCTCAGTCCGCTGGCGCGCGAGGAATGGCTGGCGGTTGGCGAAGTGCAGGGTAGCGCCGCCGGTGCGCGCATCCTTTCCGCTGCGCCTATCTCCGAGCCAGATGTGCTGGCGTTGTTCCGTGATCGGGTGGCGGAGCATCGTGTCGTGCGTTTCAGACCCGAGACGGGCGGCATCGAGGCATTGCGGGAGCGGCGGCTTGGAGCATTGCGCCTCACTTCGGGTTCTGACGACAGCCCTGATCCGGATGCCATCGCAAGCGCCTTGCTGGAAGGCGTGCGGGCAGGGGGGCTTGATCTGCTGCCCTGGTCCGAAGCGGCGCAATCGCTGCGCGTGCGCGCTGCCTATGCGGGATCGGAAGAACTGTCGGATGCTGCGCTGATGGCGGCATTGGACGATTGGCTTCCCCCTTTGCTGGCGGGGCGGCGGCGACTGTCGGACCTTGATCGTTCCGCCTTGTCGCAGGCGCTGGAGAATATCATAGGCTGGGACGGCAAGCAGAAGATCGATCGGCTCGCGCCGCCCGACTTCATGTCGCCTGCTGGCAGTCATCATGCGATCGACTATGCGGCGGAGGGCGGCCCGCGTGTCGAATTGCGGGTGCAGGCGCTGTATGGCTTGGCCATGCATCCGTGCGTTGGTGAGCGGCAGGTGCCGCTGGTGCTGAGCCTCACGTCTCCCGCAGGGCGCCCGATCCAGACCACGCGGGATTTACCTGGCTTCTGGGCGGGAAGCTGGTCGGCTGTGGCGAAGGAGATGCGCGGGCGCTATCCGCGTCACCCCTGGCCTGACGATCCCGCCGGGGCAGCGGCCACGCTGCGCACGAAAAGAGCCGATGCGCGCGGGAAATCTTGACGGCATGAGACGTTCCGGGGCAAAGCCGAACATGAACCGAAGATCGGAGACTATGGTGCCTGCACGTATCTATCAAACGCCGAAGAACGCGATGCAGTCGGGCAAGGCGCGGACCAGCACATGGGTGCTGGAATTCGTTCCGACCGAAGCCAAGAAGCCCGATCCGCTGACCGGTTGGGCAGGCTCTGGCAACACGCCCGAGCAGGTGATCCTGAAATTCCCGACCCAAGACGCCGCGAAAGCATATGCAGAGCGTGAAGGTATCGAATATTCGGTCGTGATTACGCCACCCAAGACCCTAAAAATCCAGGCCTATGCGGACAACTTCCGCTAGTCACCTGAATCTGAAGTTCGGCTCATAACCACCGTCATGCTGAACTCGTTTCAGCATCCATCAAGCCGCTCGAACCGGCGCTCTGAAACGTGACGATCCCTTATGTGATGAACTTCGATTCCGCTACTAGTAGCTAATGGCAGCAAGTATTCAGGCGCTGGATTTCAGGAAGTTGCTTCCCAGTAGCAGTAGCAACTTCACGTCCATCGCATAACCCTGCGCCCGGAAATCCGCGACATAGTTGGGGATCGCATGCAGCGGTATGCGGTGGACGATGATATCCTCGTCCTCCACACCGCCGCCGTCGCCGACCTGCACCAGATCGGTCGCACGGAACAAGGTGAAACTTTCGGAGACCATACCTGGCGAACTGAAAAATTCTCCGAGGCTTTCGACTTTGCCAGGGCGAAAGCCGGTCTCCTCTTCCAGTTCGCGCGCCGCGGCCAGTGCCGCATCCTCGTCTGGAACATCGCCGTCACCCACCAGACCGGCCGGCAATTCAAGACACCGGCGTCCCAACGGCACGCGATACTGATCGACCAGCAGGATATGATCGTCATGCACCGCTACGATTACTGCGGCCTTGATGCCACGCGCGCGGCCGACATATTCCCACTGGCCGCGTCGCTTGGCCGCGATGAACCGGCCTTCCCACATGATTTCTTCGGGCGCGTCCGTAGTCATATCTCGATCAGTCTATCCGGCAATTCATTATAGTCGTCCGTGCTGCGCGGGAAATGCTCGGCCAGCACGGTGCCTACGATCTCAACGGCACGCGCCATGCCTTGGCCGGGATGCCCCGCCCGGACGTCCTCGATCAACGCCGCCATGGCATCTCCCCAAACTTCAGGAGCCACTTTGCCGTTGATTGCGGCATCGGCAACGATCTCGGCACGATGCTCGTCCAGCGAAAGATAGATAAGCACGCCGGTCTTCGCGCGTGTCCTCGCCTCGACGGCAGCGCGGAACAGCGTAATGGCCCGGCGACGCACGCGCCGTGCTTTGGTCGATTTCGGCGTCAGCAGCATCCGCAGCGGCATGATGGCCAGCAGATATCGGACCACCAGAAACTTCACGATCAGCAGCACGAGCAGCGCCGTCAGGAACTTCCAGTCCTCCAGCTCATGCTCCCAGCTTCCGAGGAGCGTCAGCACGAGATGCTCGAATTGCTTAGGAAAAGCTGCGACGAGGGAAAGCGCCAGCAGCATTGCGCCGACTGCCCAGTGCAGCCCCGCATCATGGTAGCTGTCGGACCGGCGGGCAATGATCGTCACGATCTCGCCGTCACTGGCTTCCTCGGCGCGCGTAACGGCGTTGGTGACCAGCGTGTGATCCGCTTCGGAGAGGCGTCTGAACTGGACCATTACCAATCCCCCGAGGCGCCGCCGCCGCCGAAGCTGCCGCCGCCCCCGGAAAAGCCACCGCCGTCGCCAAATCCGCCTCCGCCGCCCCAGCCAGAGCCGCCG
>JBPPMC010000270.1:0-14083 GCA_051305835.1 Sphingobium sp. | reverse complement strand
CTTGACCCACCGCCTGCGCATGGCCCACGTACACTCGCAGCGAGGCCGGGTCCCCCAGTTGCCCTTGCACTGCGAACAGACCCTGGCCGTCCAGGCGCGCCACCACGCTGTCCACCTGATTCATGCCAGACACCCTTGACTCGAACACCACCTGTCCGGCCGCGTTCTCCATCTGCTGGCGGTCGGCAAACAACGCCGACAATCCGCCCTGCGCGCGCTGCTGTTCCAGGGTCTGCAGCTTTTCCAGCGTGTCCCGGTAGCGGGCATGGTCTGGGTGCCCCGGGTCGGCCATGCTCGGCGCTGCGGGTGTGTCGGCCATGGTGGCCGGCTCTCTGGCCTGCACCGCCGCCGCCAGCGCTTCCAGGGTCTTCGGCCCGGCCTTGCCGTCCACCGTCAGCCGCTGGTCGCGCTGGAACTGTTCCACCGCCTGCCGCGTGCTTGGGCCGAAGTCGCCGTCCGCAACCAATGGCTTGCCGTCCGTGCCGGTGTAGCCCAGACCGAACAGCTTTTCCTGCATCGTCTTGACCGCTTGGCCGTGCTCCTTCTGCACCAGCATGCCGTCGGCCATGGGGCTGCGTACCGGGGCCGTTGGCCCACCGGCACTCAAGGTACCGCTGGGGAGTCCCTGCACCGCCTCCTGGGCATAGGGCTCGTACTGATTCATCTTCTCGCCCATTGCCGCATAGGCCTGCGCGATGGTCCTGCTTCCATCCCCATAGAGCGCGGGGTTCCCGGAAATCACCCTGTCGCTCAGCACACTGCCCACGCGCGCATCCGGATTGTCGCGCAATGCCTCCAGGAACCTGGGTCCGTCGCCAGTGCCCAGGTTGTGCATCGCATAGACATTGGCCGCCTCGTCGATGCCGCCGATCTGCGACGCGCGCGCAATGTTCTCGCGCGTGAACTCAGCCAGCATCGCCGCCTGCAGGCGCGTGTCCTGGCGAAGTTCTGGCGCATTGGCCTGAGTGCGGGTCATGTCTGCCGCTCCCGCTACGTCATACTTCTCCCCATACCTGTTGATCATCTCCTGCCAGGTGCCATCCAGAAACTGGCCGTACCCGTAAGCCGAAGACACCGCCATCGTCCCGTCAAACTGCCGCACCGTATTGTTCTCGGGATGGCTCACCGCGATCGGCCGGGCGCCAGGGTTGAAGCCGGATTCGAACCCCGCGATCTTGACCATGACGCCCACGTCGATGCCCGCCGTTCGCGCGGCAGCCTCCAACTCTTCGCGGTGCCCATTCCAGCGCTCGTCAATCCTTGCCATGTGCTTGTTCCCTTACGTCCAATGAGTGGGGCCGTGGTCTCACGGCCTCCATGGATAGACGCCGGTCCCGGCGTCAAACATCACGGTTCTGGTCTCCACCACGGCATCGCCGCGCTTGCGGGTCACCCTCAGTGGGTACATGCCCGCCACAGCATTACCCTGACGGTCTACGTCGATGATGTTGATCTCGTCCTGTTTCCCTTCCGTGATCCTTGGAATCCTCGAAACATTACGAAACCCGCCATCCACAGGAACCTGGATCACATAATTCTGGACAGCCACCCCCTGCCAGACGCCGCCTTCGGTCGACACCCAGCCATATCGGGATGGACCCACCTGGAGAAGACGGGCATCGCGGCAGGCACAATCCCCAGACTGCCCCGCATCGATGGCCGGACTGGAAGCCAGGACTGCCCAGCTGCCATCGGTCTTCAGTGATGCCGCCAGCAATCCCATCAGCCCCGGATCGACCTGCGAATACATCCCGGCATCCGGATCGCTGTAGGCCAGCACATAGACTTGCGGGCCGTCTTCGCTGGCGACCACCTGCGGGGATGCAGGCTTCATGCAGTAGTCAAGCGTATCGTTGGGCGTCTCGAACGAGAGCATCCAGCATGCCCGGTCGGCATCGTAATGCGCCGCGCCGTACGCGGCATTCATCAACCCATTGATTGCCGCCTGCACGGCGGGGGAATCAGCAGCCGGCAGCGGCTGTGTCGTCTTGTCCGGCGTACTGGTCTGTGCCGCAACCGGTGATCCGCCGTCGCTCACCGCAACCGGCTCCGCCGTTCCATCGGAAGGGGACTGATTGCACCCAGCCAACAGCGCCAGTCCACACACCCCGGCAAGCCAGTATCGGCTTCGGCGCATTACCTTTTCTGTTCTATCCATCGCCATTTCCTCACTGCATCCTGCACGGCCAACCCGGGCTCAGCCTGCAACCTGCCATCAGTAATGCCTGAAGATCGGGTCGCTGCAGTCGGAGTAGATGATTTTGCAGGCGGCTCCGCCATTGACGTCACTGCATGATTTTAACGCGACCTCTTTAGCCAGCTCTATCGCCCCCCAGGTCTTTCCAATGGGAGAACAGCACGCGCGAAGTACGGGAGGCTGCAGGCGGAGTAGACGATTCGGCAAGTACCGGCAGAATTTCTCTCATTGCACACATTTTTAGCCCGCTCTTCCGCCAGCCCTATAGAATCCGCCGTTGCCCTACCTCCCGGGTGAGCCAAGGCAACGCACTGATTGGAATATGTGAAAATTAACTTGCAGTTCATTCCTCCCCCTCGGGTGCATTGACTCACTGCCTCATTCTCCGCGGTCACCCTGAAAAGCTGCCCTTCCGCAACACCACCCAGTCCGTTGGTTCCCTGCGCGATCGCCCCCCAGTTCGTGACCCACCCTCCTGTGAGGCGTGGCGGGGGCGGCATCTGCTGCTGCCTCGCGCCCCCGCCATAACCAGGATCACCCGGCAACGGTCCGTTGCCTCCAGGACGCTGCTGGCCCAGCGCATCGCCTGCACCAGCAGCTAGCAACACGGATATCAATGCCATCCGCAATTTCATGGAACCTCCACTCGGGTTGGCTGACACATTCATCCCCTGATCCGAAGTTCCTCTTCATGCCCTGTCCGGCTTGTTCGCCGCGCCACGTGCGCCTGCGCCTTCGGTGGCCGCGGTATGGGTTGGTGGACTGCTATCGGCTCGCGATGTTGCCTGATTAATTCCCACCTGCTGCGGCGCATTCCCAGCACCACCGCTATACGCTGTATTTGGCTGGCCGCCCAGCCCCTTGCCTGGCGTGTTCATGTGTGGCCCCATCGTCGCATACGGCGAGAACCCCACCCAGGCGCACCGTCGGGGAAGAACGGTACATGGCCGATCCTGCGCCCGCACGCCGCATTCGGCGCGACCGCCGACATTTGGCCTGTGGCACCCATGTCCCTGCCATCTTCATCGTCCTGATGTCCTCGCTCAGCGCGTCGGCTGCTGGGCTTGGGCTTGGGCTTGGGCCAGCACCGGGTCCTGCACTTGCGCCAGCGCCTCCAGCTGCCGGGTGCTGGCCTGCACGTCCTGGCCCACCGCCTGCGCCCGGTCCACGTACACCCGCTGCGAGGCCGGGTCCTCCAGTTGCCCTTGCACCGCAAACAGACCTTGGCCGTCCGGGCGCGCCAGCACGCTGTCCACCTGCCTCATGCCCGAGACCCTGGACTCGAACACCACCTGCCCGGCCGCGTTCTCCAGCTGCCGGCGGTCGGCAAACAGCGCCGGCAATCCGCCCAGATTGCGCTGCTGTTCCAGGGTTTGCAGCTTCTCCAGCACGTCGCGGTAGCGGGCATGGTCCGGGCGCCCCGGGTCGGCCATGCTCGGCGCTGCAGGTGTGTCGGCCGTGGTGGTCGGCTCTCTGGACTGCATCGCCGCCGTCAGCGCTTCCAGCGTCTTCGGCCCGGCCTTGCCGTCCACCGTCAGCCCCTGGTCGCGCTGGAACTGTTCCACCGCCTGCCGCGTGTTTGGGCCGAAGTCGCCGTCCGCAACCAGTGACGTGCCGTTTGTGCCGACGTAACCCAGACCGGACAGCTTTTCCTGCATCGACTTGACCGCTTGGCCGTGTTCCTTCTGCACCAGCATGCCGTCGGCCATGGGGTTGCGCACATTGCTCCCCAGCGTCGCAAGCTGCTCCAGCGTCACCCTGCCGGTCCGCACGTCTTCGACCAGTTCCGGCGTGATCGTCCCGATCCAGTCCCGCGAAGCCGCCACGCGCGCATCCTTGCCGTTGTCACCGCCATTGATGATGCGTCCGGCTGCCACCGGATCCGTCCGGCTGGCCTCCGGCACCCGATCCTGCCAATAGGCGACGGCCAACCGGGCCGCGGTCTGCGGATCGGCTGCCAAGTCAGGATTATTGGCAAGATCCACGCCAAAACGCTCGCCATAGCGCTCGTAGTTATCCCGACCGGTGTACTGCAAATAGCCGCGGCCATGGAACCTCCAACCGTCCCCCAGCTCGGCATTTCCAAGATCTGCACGATTCTCGTACATCACTTTGGCAATCTGCTTGGGGTCCCCGCTGGCCACCGCCGCCTCGACCTCTTGCCACGTGAAACGGTCATCGGCAGACGCAACCGCCGCAATCACATTGTCAGCCGACGAATAGGCAAAGCTCTCGTGCATGCGCCGGAAGTGCCCTGTTTCCACCGTCGCGTTCCCCATGAGGTTGGCCAACTCCTCCGGCGAGCAGATTCCCGAGTCCACTGCCGTCGTGAACAACAACGCAGAGCTTTCATTGAATTGCGGCATTGCGCTTTCTCCTGTTCACTCCATGATCTTCCTGTTCTTCGCGAACGCCTCTTCGAGGGCGTCAGGATCGAACAGGTCCAGTGTCGTCCAGCCAACATCCTTTGGATAACTCACGGCCTCGCGCACAAGATCGACCTTGTCAGCGGCCTCGTTGTACTGTGGATACGAATTGATTGCCTCGCTGAGAAACCATGCCTGCTTGGCCTGGTCATAATCGAATCGGTAGATTGAAGTCCCTTTTTCACGCTGGTTGGTGTAGATGATCTCCCCTCGGGCTACCTTCAAATTGTCTTGCAAGCTCGCGGCATTGCGGGCCACAGTGTTGTAGAGGCACTCAACGACATGGCCGCTTCGGGCGGAAACAGCCAGTCGCCCCGCTTGGCGCTGCAAGACGAGCAACTCGCACGGATTGGCTCCGCTCTCGGTGGATTGGTGACGCACGATGAGAACTGCATCGACGGCTCCGTCGCCATCCAGATCCTCATTGGCTTGCGCCACCACCTGATCGTCCTGGGCAACCAAGCCTGCCACTTCCTGCGGCGCCACGCTTGTCCCTTCCGACGCAAGTCCGCTTCGACTGTCCACTGCTTTCGGCGGCGATGGCGCCGTGGCGCCGTCTTGCTCCGAGGTTGCCGAACCGGCCGAAGCCGGCGCCACAGTATGTTCTCCAGCAGCTTCGGAGCCAACCTGCCGTCCGCACCCGCCCAGTATCACCAGCACACACAGGCCGGCAAGCCAGCACCAGCATCGGCGCACTACCTTTACTGCCATGTCCAACGCCTCCTCACTCACTGCATCCTGCACGGCCAACCCGAGCTCGGCCTACAACCTACCATCAGTAATGCCTGAAGATCGGGTCGCTGCAGGCGGAGTAAATGATTTTGCAGGTGGCTCCGCCATTGACGTCACTGCATGCCTTTAACGCGACCTGTTTAGCCAGGTCGGGTGAGGATGCGGACGCTGCTCTGCCATTTGATGAACCAGCGTTGGGAACTGCACCCGCAGCGCACTGATTTTGATAGACCAACGTCGGCTTGCAGCCCCCACCCCCCCAGGTGAGGCACTGTCGCACTGCTTCTGCCTCAGCTTCTTTCTTTGTGAGCTTGCCTATGGCAACACCACCATCGCCTTTATCGTTCGCCGCAATCGCCCCCCATGTCTTGATCCACTTTCCCGTGGGGCGTGGCGGGGGCGGCGGCAGCTGCTGCGCTGCCGCTGCATAAGCATCCTGCTGTGCCTGATAGCCTCGACGCGTCTGCTCCAGTTGCCACTGCTGTTGCTGCAGGTTCTGCTGGGCCTGGTTCTGCGCCAACCCCCAATCACTGCTCAGCAACAGCCCGCACGCCAATGCCATTCGCAATTTCATGGAACCTCCACTCAGGTTGGCTGACACGTTCATCCCCTTATCCGAAGTTTCCATCATCCCCTGTCCAGCTTGTTTGCTGCACCGAATGTGCCTTGACCTTCGGAAGCGCTGGGAGTCGCTGGGGCACCTGCAATTCGGCTCGGTATTGCGCCAACTCCCGGACCAGTCGTATTTCGTTCCGGCTGCTGCGCATACCCGCCACCCGCATTGCCCGGGTGCCCACCCGGCGCGCCGCCTTGCTTGTCCAAGTGTGGCCCCATCGTCGCATACGGCGAGAAACCACCCAGCGTCCCCTGGAAGAACATCGCTGCCATCGGCGGGGCGGTGATGATCAGCGTCGTCAGCAGCAGCCCCAGCCCGCCCTGCTGCATCGCCTGGCTGCTGATGCCGTCCACTGCATCCATGTCCAGGAAGCTGCCCACCAGCGCAGCACCCCAGAACGCCTCGGACACCGCCGTCACCATCTTCAGCGCGATGCTCGTCATCGCCGCCAGTACCGCCATCGAGAACATCGTCCCGAGCCCATAGAACAGCCACTTCTGGAACAGCGACTTGGTGACGTCGAACAGCAGGCACAGGATGAACAACGGGCCCAGGCCCACGAACAAAGCGATCGCCACCTGGTACAGCAACAGCATCGCTCCGGCCACCAGCGCCGGACCGCCGGTCCCGATCCCGGCGAAGATCATCGCCCGGGTCTTCTCATCGGCCAGCGTCGGGTTGTCCACCACGTCCACCGCGTTGATCGTCGTCAGCGCCACCGACATCCACGCCATGTTCTCGTCGATCTGATCGGCCGCCGACTCGTCCTCGCCCGTCACCTGCGCGGTGATCTCGTCCGGTAGCTTCTGGGTCAGCCACTGGTGCATGTCCGCGCCAAAAATCCCCATCGACACCGCCACCGACACGATCAGCGTCGCCTTGGCTGCGTTGGCCACCAGCACCATCATCGAATCGCGCGACTGGCCGGTCACGATGCGGAAGCCTTGAATCAGCACCCAGAGCGTCAACAGGGTCAGGACGATCGCGCCCACCCAATCCATCATCCGCCCCATCATGCCGTAGCCGAAATCGCTGATCGCCTCGGTCAGGTAATCGAGGATCGCATGGAAAAAGTAGAATTCCCCCAGCGACGCCTGGGGACGGAACCAACTCCCAAGTCCGTCCAACACACCCATTGTCGCGAAAGTCAGCATGTCAATCATTCCCTCGGGTTGTTCCCTTGGTGCGGCTCCGGCCTGCGTTCGAGGCAGGCGGTCACCCCGCCACCGCTTCCTGGTTCTTCATAGATCTGGCCAGCCAACCCACGCCGATCACCCCGAGGCCTCAGGTTTTCCGATTACTTGTTGTAGTGCAAAGCGGCCTCGAGTGCGGCGCTCTGCACCACCACGCCGATGACCTCGCCAGTGATGCTCTTGCTTTTCCCTCGCATCAGCTGCTGGGCGAGAATGACTTGCCGATCGTTCAGCGCCGAGATCAGGGCATTGTATTGGTCCTGCCGGGAACGAAACTCTTCGATCTTCTTCTGGGTGTCGGCATCGATGGCCGGCGTGTCGGTCTGGTGCTGATCCTGGGCGCCGGGAGTCTCGCCCTTACCCTTGATGCTGGCTATCAACTCTTTCATGGTGTTCTGGATCGATGGCATCGTCTCATTCATGAAATCGACCGACTCGTTGTACTTGCGGTTCTGCATGGTGACGCGCATGGCGCAGATTGTCTTCTGCTCATCCAGTCCACTCTCCTCACCGATCCCCAGCGCCTTGGTCAAATTCTGGAACGAAAACAGGTCCGTAATTCCGGTGCTGATATTGCAGGCGCTGGCAACGCCCGCGCTTTCGTCGACTTTTTCGAGCTTCTGCCCAGAGGGCAGACCGAGGCCGTTGAGATTTTCTGTGAGACTGGTCAGGTCACTGATCGTGCTGGTATAGCGCTCCAATTGCTTCTGATACTCCTCGACTTGCCGCATGTAGCGGTCGGCGGTCTCGGCGTATTCCCCAAGCTCCCCTGCGAAGCTGCTGGTGGTAGCGTCCTCCGTCACGGGGTCCGACACGATCACTTGCGCACTGGCAGCGGGGGCGAGCGTCGCCAAGGACGCCAGGAGCAGCAAGAGGAGGGGCTTGCGATCCAGCCGCTTTGTATCTTTGATGTTCACGATTGACTTTCCTTCATGTCTTCAATGAATTCCGGATTTGCGTGATCACGAACCGGAACGTCTCGACCCGAACAGCCCCAAGGCGGCCGCTGCACAGGTGCTTGCCTACGAGGCCATCCTCACCGACGCCCCCCCACGGCGGCCAGAAGACTTCAACCCGCCTTTGCCCGAGCCCTTGCGGTTCTCGTAGAAGGCGTCCAGCCACTGCTCGGGGGTCAGCTCGCTCTGCGCCACGCCGTGGATGGCGGCCTGCTCCTCCAGGACGCGATGCATGATCTCGATGTTGTCGGTGGACGCAGAGATGACCGACAGGGCATCGTCCAGACCGCGCAAGTTGAGCTGACACACGACTGAGCCATGGCCCTGCTTGACCAGGAAGCAGCGCGAGCGCTCGTCGAGGCTGACGACCACTTGGTATTCAGCTTCGGTCAGTTTGAGGCCTTGCATGTAGTCCTCGCGGCTGGCGTTGGGATTGGGTAGCAGAATCAAGGTGGCGGTTTGCTCGATGAGCGCGGCCGAAATATCGCTGGACAGCGCATCCTCGGGGCTCTGGGTGGCGAAGATACCCAGGCCATTCTGCTTGCGGATGGTCTTTTGCTTGTTCTTGGCAAACTCCTTCAAACCGCCAGCACCGTCGAGGATCTTCCAGAACTCATCCATCACATAGATCAGCGGGCGGCCATCGATCAATTCCTCCAGGCGATGCAGGAGGTAGTTGATGACAGGAGCCCGCACCTCGGCATTGTCGATCAAGTCGGTGTAGTCGAACCCGATGATGTTGGCCTTCTGCAGGTCGATGATGTCCATGGGGTTATCGAACACCCAGCCCAGGGAATTGCCCGCAGTCCACTTCCGTATGCGCGCGTACAGCCCGTCATCACCCATATTGGGCAGGCTTCTCTGGAAATTGGTCATGGTGCGCAGGTGCGGCGGGGTATCCAGGATGTTTTCCACCGCACGAAAAATGTCTTCCTCCTCGCGCGCCGTGTAAAAGCGCTTGGCCGCAAGCAGCTTGACCAACTCGGCCAGAAACTGGATGTTGCCCTCGCTGCGCTCGCACTGGAAGGGGTTGAAGCCGGTCGGGCGGCCATTTTCCAGCGCCAGATAGTTGCCCCCGCAGGCGCGCACGAAGATCTCCGCACCGCGGTCCTTGTCGAAGAAAAAAATGGTGGGTGACGGCTCGAACTTCTGCACCTGACTGAGCAGGAAGTTGATCAACGCGGTCTTGCCCGTGCCCGACTTGCCGATGACCATGGTATTGGCAATGGCCTTCTCACCCAGCGAGTTTTCCGCCGGGTGGGTGGCGTGAAAATTGAAATAGTAGGGCTGCCCGTTGGTGGTCTGCAGGGTCGTGACGCATTCACCCCAGGGGTTGTTTTCCTTCTTGCCGGTAGCAAAATTGTGCAGGGGCGAAAGGCCCAGGAAGTTCAGCGAACTCACGTTCGCCTGGCGGGTGCGGAACTTCCAGTTGGCGGGCAACTGGGAATAGAACGAGGCCGCGACGGCCAGGTCCTCCTTGGCCGAGACGAAGCCGGCGTTGGACAGTTCCGCGCGGGCAATGGCGATGTGCTGCTGCAGCTGGGGCTGGCTGTCGGCGTACAGGGCGATGATGAAGTGGTATTCGCCCAGGACAAAGTTGCCGGAGGACAGCTGGTCCATCGCGTAATCGAGTTCAACGATCTGGCTGACCGCCTTGTCGCCGGAAGAGATCATCATGCCCTTGGTGCGGTCGAGCACGCGCAATGCGTCCTGGCGCCCCATCGGACTGAACGAATGGGTCACGACGTATTCGAAATCCAGGTATTTCAACCCATTGAGAATGCCGGGGTAGGTGCCCTCCGGATACTCCTTGATGTTGAGAATGGCACCGTAGTGGTTGATACCGTCGGGCGTGGTGATCAGGTAGTCGCCGGTCTTGGACGAGAACGTGTGCTTGCTCACCGGCAAATAGGCGTTGACCGAGGCGGGCAGTACCGGGACCGGCTCATTGACGCGGTTGAGCAGGTAGCCCAGGAACTCCAGGGTTTCTGAAAAGACCACGCCATTGGCGGCCTCGTACATTCCCAGTCGATAAGGGGCGTAGTCCTTGAGCACGGCCTCCACATTGCTCGCAAGCTCCAGCACCTTGGCCACCGCCTGGTCCTGCATGAGCTTGAGGCGGTCGGTATTGGCCGTCTTCTCCACGAAGGCCTTGCCGCCCACGACCGGTCGGTAGACCAATGTCAGGTACAACTCGTTCCGCATGATCTTCTGCGAAGACAACTGCCCGAAATAGCCGTCGGACAACTCCTGGTTGAAGCGATGCTTGAACTTGCTATGCGTGCCGATGCGGCCGCGACGCCGCACGTCATGCACCCAGAAAGCGACATTGACGAAATCCGGAGCCCGCAAGGTTTGCAGCATGCGGTTGAATGTGTTGTGCTTGTGCTCGAGCTCCCACTCCTCGCGACCGACGAACGGCAGTCCTTCCAGATGCCAGATCAGCATGTAATCGCCGCCGGTCGTTTTGACCACGGAGCTCGCAACATGGCTTGAATAGGGCACAAATTCGCCAATGGCAGTGTCGGGAGTGAACATAACGTCTCGCTAGGATTGAACCGTCCGGCATAGCCCGGGATGCCGGCCATGCTTTGGCTCTGGTGTGGCCAGAGCAAGCGAACGCGCTGCTCTGTGCGCACCGCTTGACAGCCCGGCCACTCAGTCCCGGGTGGCCGTTGAGCGACCAGGGCGCCATGCGCGGAAGCCCATCATTTTCTGGCCCTCCCGGCAGGCTTACTGCGGTAGGAATTGGGAGTGAAGACCCATGCCCCTCGGTGCTCCCTCAGATTGCGAACCCGCAGGCGCATCTGCAGGCGCAATCCCAGGAGCCGGAAGATCATTTCGTCGCGCCTGGCCATCTGCCGCATGATGCCGATGACGACAGGCATCAGCAGCAGGTAAAACAGGTTGGTGTACATCGCAAGCAACAAGCACCCACCCGCCCCGATGAAGAACGGAACATAGGGCACGCCCATGAACATCGCCGGGCGAGTACAACCACGGAACATGACGTTCTTGTTCATGTGCGCACCCTACGCCCTGTTGCCTATGACGCGACGCACCAACGATTACGTCAACCAAGGCACCAAAAGAACGAGGCCTGCCGGCGCGTCGGCACCTGTTGAACCGCAAGACTCCCCCTCATCTCCCAGCAGCATCCGCGCAATCTGGCCTGCAGCTCCGATCAACACTCCTCCGATCAAGATGGTGGCCACTTCGCCGACACGCTTGTGGTTGAACGCAATCTGATAGCCGGAAAATATCACTGCGATCGTGACCACGGCGATGGATGCGATATTGAGCAGACCATTTACGTTTTCAAAGAATCCGCAAACCGTCTCACCAGTCGCGGTGAAATCCCCGCCTTCACTCTGGGCCAAGGCCAACCCAGGCAGTAGCAGGGCACCGACAAACATTACTGCCATACCCATGCCGGAAACCAGTGTCTTGGCCTGGCCGGCCCGTTCCTGCGAGTAAAAGCGATTTTTCATGGGTGGTATCCTTGATCAAGTGGTTGCAGCAGGACGGTCCAGGGACCGGGCGCTGCGCACGATGGGTTTCAACAACTCGTCGGACCGCCTTCTTAAAACACGAACGCCTGATCCACCGCCGGCGGAGAAGGCGGTGATGCAGAACTTTCCACCTCGGCTTTACTTTCAATGGCTTCAGACCGAGGTAATGACTTTGCGGGCACCGCAGCAGCGAGAACCACTGGGCCATCATCCCGTGTGCCCGCAACCGGCCCGGAAGCAACGCCATCAGCAGCCAGCTTGCCGGAAAGGGACGCAGGCACCGTATCGAGAGCACTCCGACGCGAGTCCGTCTGCGGGGGCATCGTCGTCTGCGGCAGCGCCGGACCAGTGACCGCCGCATCGACAAAAGCTGGATCGGCGAGGCGTTCGATCTCCCGAGGGGTCAGGTCCGCACCGGAAGCCATCCCCTTGCTGGTCGAGCCGGATTCCTGCCGATCGGGGCGTCTGGGCGGTGGGGCCAGGGCAATGGCCAGTCCTGCGCCAGTGGGCGAGCGATTGTCCCCTTGCATGGAAGCGAAAACCTTGCCCACGTAGCCGTGCTGGTAGCCGGTGCTGAAGTTACCGGAGTAGTAGCAACTGAATGCCTTGCCCCAATCGCCAGCGGCGCGGCTATGACACTCTGCGAGGATACGGGTACCGGCCCGAAGATTGGAGCATACGGAAAACGCCTGCTCGTAGGATGACAGGCCATACTTGACCAGATTATGACGGTTGACCTGCGCCAGCCCCACGGAAAAGTTGTAACCGCGCTGCTCCAGATCCCTTGCCGTCGCGACCGCCTCGGCAAGGTTTTCAGGCTGCCGAACGAGCGCGCCACCCACGACGCCGATAGCATACGGATTGAAGGATGACTCCACTTCCACGACATGTCGCATCACCTGGATGGGAACTTCCAGATTCGGGCACTGGGCCATTTCAATTGCTGACAGCATTGAAAATGCTCCCTGTCGCTGGTCCCTAGTTGAACCGTGAAGGCGTTACGCGCTACACCGGATTCCGGTCCGGCGAGATCATAGTTGGCGACTCGGCCGGCATTGTCAATTCGTTCATGAGGAATTAC
Organism: Sphingobium sp.; assembly: GCA_051305835.1. Classification (GTDB taxonomy): domain Bacteria; phylum Pseudomonadota; class Alphaproteobacteria; order Sphingomonadales; family Sphingomonadaceae; genus Sphingobium. The sequence goes on along the minus strand of JBPPMC010000270.1, from coordinate 1,370 downwards.
GTCACATTTTCGCCGCATCGCACAACGGAGCCGCTGGATTGAACCCAAGCGCCAGCGGGAGGACAGCGCGCGAGTACGACCAGAAGGCCGGAGAGGCTGTGCGTCGGCTCACTCTTGAAAACTTCTATCGGGCGTGAAGTCAATGCCCGTGATGTAGCGGCTGCCGGCGTGCGCCTTGATATGGACCACGATGTCGATCGTCATCATCAGCAGACGCTTGATGACGGAGAACTCCAGACCAGCCCCTTCAGCCGAGGCCTTGACCATCAATGCCAGCTGATCCCAGGTCTGGTTGATGTTCCCGGCGTGGCAGCTGGTAATGGATCCCGGATGACCAGAAGCGCAATTGCGGATGAAATAGAAGGACTCGTCACCACGCAACTCCGCCAGGATGATGCGATCAGGCTTCATACGCAGGCACGCTTCCATGCAGGTCTTGGCAGTGACATTGCTCATGCTTTGGCCGCCCTTGGAATACAGCAGATGCACCACGTTGGGCTGTTCAATGAACAGTTCGCGTGCATCCTCGATGGTCACCAGCCGTTCGTCGCGCGGGATGTGGTGGACCAGGGATTTCATGAAAGTGGTCTTGCCGCTGCCCGTGGCGCCCGCCACGACGACATTCTTTTTGTACAACACGGCCTTGCGAAAGAACTCGGCGTACTCGCGCTTGCAGCGAAGCTCCAGCAATTCCTCATCATGCGGCGTCAGCGCCTGGTTCTCCTCCAGTATCTGGGCAAAAAAGCCCTCCTGCTGATACTGGTCGAGCGTTCGCGTCTGGTGCGACGGCAAGCGAATGGTGATCGAGACTTTGCCTGGATCGCAAGCCGGCGGGATCACGAACTGCGCGCGCTGGCCAGTCGGGAAGGTCAGCGACACCATCGGATCCGCGTCGGTGATCCGTTGCCCGGTGTTGCTCTCGTTCACCACCGCGGTACAGAACTGGCGAGCACGCTCGAAGGTCAACGACGGCACTTCAACCCGGCGCCAGCCTCCCCGACCTTCCAGGTACAACTCACCCGGGCGGTTGACGCAGATTTCCGTCACCTCCGTCGAGCTCATGTATTCCCGAATGCCCAGCACGTCGTACTGGTAGTTCAGGAAGTCGTCCGAGATGTCGGCAACAGAGGAATCGTCGATCACTGTCAAGCGTGGCCTGGTCATTGGCATCCTTTCGGTCCAGAAGCGGGTCCGTTCAGCAGCAGCGCCTATTGGCCCGGCAGCACTGCCGAGAAGTCCACATCCTTGGCAACGTAAACATTCAACACCGTCCCCTGATTGATCGTGACCGTCGGTGGACGACTCATGGCCTGCTCCAATGCCCGGTTCGCCAGGCGTTCCATGGTTCTGGCGGTCGCACTCTCATAGGG
>JBPPMC010000228.1:0-16206 GCA_051305835.1 Sphingobium sp. | reverse complement strand
GTCAGATCGGTATCGTAGCGCCGCCTCACTGGCGGCTTTCTCTTCGGCATCGGGCGGCGGCTCGCGTCGTTGGTCCGACGCCCTATGAATCATGCCAAAGCCGCCTTGGGAATCCTTCTCAAACACGCTCTCAGACGTTTGATCATAGTGATAGTCTCCCAAAGCAGTAGCTGACTGCAGATCACTCCATCGTGCGTTCGACCGACAACTGTCGGGTTATTCGATGTTCACGCCACGTGATGTAAAGGGTTGCTCCGACAATCACGGCGGCGCCGACAAGCGTCAGGCCGTCTGGAATTTCGTGGAACAGCGCGAGGCCGATAAGAACCGCGAAGACGAGGCGCACATAATCGATCGGCGCCATCGCCGCCGCTTCTCCCACGTGCATGCCCTTGACGTAGCAGACCTGCGTGATGACCCCCATCACGCCCATCGTCCCCAGCAACAGCAGATCCCACAGGCCAGGCCAGCGCCAGACAAAGAATGCGGCCGGCAGCGCAAAGACCGTTCCCAGGGTCGTGCCCCAGACGATCAGGGTGAAGGCGCTGTTATCGCGCGACATGAACTTGATGCTGATGATGGTGAACGCGAACAGGAAAGACGAGGCGAGTGCCGCGGCTTCTCCAAGTCCGAACGGGACGCCGCCCGCCGATGGCCTCAGCATGACGAGCACACCGGCAAAACCGATGAGCGTCGCCAGGATACGCGCGCGTCCGATATGTTCGTGGAGAAGCACCGCCGCCAGCGGCACGATCCAGAGCGAACGGGTAAAGGACAGCGCATTGGCCTCGGCCAGCGGCAGCTCCTGATAGGCATAGAAAGCGAATATAAGGGCCAATGTTCCGGTGGCCGACCGGAATATCAGCATCGCGGGCTGGCGCGTGACATAGGCCGCCCGCCAGTTATGCAGGATCGCGGGCGCGAGGATGAGCCAACTGATGGCGGAGCGATAGAAGGCCTGGAGCGAGGCGGGATAGTCCGATCCCAGGAACTTCACGAGCGTGGTCATGAAGGTGAAGCTGACGGCCGAGCCGAGCATCCACAGCGCGCCGCGGAGGTTAGGGGTCAAGACCGGCCCGCCAGGCCGGCGGATATCTTCCAGCTTCATGTGGGCTGCCTCATTCGGCGAGCAGCAAATCTGCCGCCTCCGCTGCGCTTTGCCCGACATCAACGCCCTTTGCGCGGGCTGCAGCGTTGGCGGCACTTACGACCCCATCGAAATAGGTGCTTCGGCCATCACCCATGCGCGCGCTGAGAGCGCTGACGGACGCTCCCGGGATGCCATCCTCGTCCGTGGCATCGAGCGCGACCAGCCCGGACCGGTTCTTCCCGATCCCGCCGTCCGAGGAGATATAGCCATGCGGCCGGAAATGGCGGAGATAGCCGATGACGCTAGCGCCGGTATGTCCCGCGACGCACAGCACGTTGCGGCCGATATCTTCCTCAAGCGCATAAGCGATGGAATCGGTGCAGACGATGCTCCGGCCCTGCGGACTTGTCTTTACGACAAGCCGGTTGGTACGCACGCCCTCAACGCGCGCGACCGGCCGACCCAGCTTTTGCGCGGCTTCGCATACGGTCATGCCCGGCACGACGCCGGCATCTTCGGCGAGAGCGTTGATCCGGCTGATCACGCCCTCTTCATAAAGGTCGAGGCCGTTGCCCATCTCGGCCGTCATGCTGTCCGCCGCGGCGGCGGCGATTCCAAGCGCTTCATAATAAAACAGGCCGGCGATGCCCGCCCCGTCCTTGCCGATGCCACAATCGAGCCCGATCGTCGCGAGCGGTCCGAAGGGTATGATGAGCTTGGCGCAGAACACGCCGGCGTAAGAGGCGTTGACCACCACATCACGGCCGTTGCTCGCCGCAGGCGCATAGAAACCCTCCACGAAAGTCGCCGAATCGAGCACGACAATGCGTGCCCCGTCGTCGCGGTCGATGATGGTGCGCGCGAGCGCCTGGCCTACATGACCTGCGTGATCGGTCATCCTGGATCTCCTGAGAAAGACATCGGCTAGCGCAAGGGTGACGACGATGCAGGGACCAGCACCCGGCTTTCCATCGCCGCCAACATGGGCCGCACCTTGTTGAGATAAGCCTCCCACTCCGGCTCCGCTGCCAGAGATGCGCGGCGGCCAGCGCGATCGTTCAGATCAGAGTAGCCCCACAGGAACACGATCTGGTTGAGCACGCCAATATCGGACATGAAGTACCCGATCAGGTTGCCCAGATGGGCGACCTGAAGCGTCAGGCCAAGCTGCTCGTAGACGGCTATGAACTGCGCCGGTGTATGATCCGGTTTCAGAGTGTAGGTGCGCTGTTCAACGATCATGGCAGGTCACACCATGACCAGTTCTGCGACTTCATAGATCGCCACCGGTTCGAGCCATGGATTGCTGTGAAAGAGCCGTTTACCCAAACTGGAGTTGACCGCCCGAGCTAGCGTCTCGCTATCATCGAACCACAATTCGGTGAGCGCGTCCACGTCCGGCGCGCCCTGGGGTACGCCCGCCGATACAGGGTGATCCTTGTCGATCACCCAGTTCTGGACGATCTTGCGAACCTCGGGCGCGCCTTCGATCATTGCGCGCGCGCTGGTGCTCCAGCCGGATCTGCACTCAGCCGTGTCCGAGCGGGCGCGCGACACGCACAGAAGCTTGGCTGCGGGGCCCCGCGCTGCTGTGTGCAACTCCTGGGGTTCTACGACCAGGATCGTAATACCGCCCTGGAAATTCGCGATATCATCGCGAACCGCCGCATATTCAGGAGAGCGCTCGGAAAACTCCATATCTTCGATGCTGTCAAACCGGAGCTGCGAGAATCCATCGACCGCCTGGATCGGCGACGGGCGCATCTCATAGAGGCGCGCGACGACGTGATTTTGGCGATAGCTCCGCAGGCGTGGCATCTTGCACGCCAATTTTCCATGGACGCTTTTCCAGTGTTCGGCAAAGCTTCGGGGATCAAGGTCTTGACGTCGGCTGATGATGCCTGTCCGCAAAATCATGTGCCGATCTCCCCTAAATCATTTTTTTAGTAATTCTCCTTATATGCGACATTGCCATATTATCAAGCGGTGAATCGACAGGACACCTATCTGCCCAGGCGCGGCGTAGGGAAGTTCGGGGCGGAGATATTGCTCGCTCCGCCCTGGAATGCCTGCAGGCGGTCGCTGATCCGGGCCGCAGCGTCCATGGCCCATTGCGCCATCTCCGGTATATGTTCAGGCTTCACCACGCTCTTGCGGCGCACAAGGCAGATGCTGGCGGTCACGGCATTGGGCGCCCGGAAGATCGGTGCCGCCACGCCCACGACATTCTTGTCGAGCTGGCTGCCGACATAGTGGCCGGCACGGCGAATGGCCTTCAGTTTGGCCCGGAATGCGGGCCAGCTGTCGCCCAGGCCGGCGTCCGAAATCTCCTTGCCATGATTGAGGAGCAGGTTCTTCAGCTGGTAGGTGGGAAGATAGGCGACGATGATGCGCGACGGCGCACCAAAGAACAGTGGAAATGGTCGCCCCCTTTCCATCTGGAGCGTCAGTTTGGGATCGGTTCGGTCGTTAAGGACCGAGAGGACGCGATCGCCATAGAAGCTGCAGAGCACCTGTGCGCCGGCGACCTTATCGCGCAGTTCGGCAATGACTGCGGGCGCCACTTGCAAAAGTGGATCGGCTATCCTGATCTGGCGGTCGAATTCAATGAAACGTGGTCCAAGCACATAGCCGCCGCCTGCCGCAGGCACGAGAAAACCGGCATCATAGAGCGCCTTGACGTAGCGATAGACCGTAGCGCGAGCGAGACCGAGCCGCTCGACCAGCATATCCGCGGTCCACGAGGGCGCATCAACGGTGAAAAGATCGAGCACACCCAGAACCCGCGTGGTGCTGCTGTCCGGCCGGCCGCGCACGGGCTCGGCCGCATGCTCACCATCGCCAGGCATTTGGCCCGGTTCTGCTTGCTCATCCGGTATCTGCGCCGATTTGGTCACCAAGATATTGTCCTCATTGTCTCCACAGCAAAGAAAGCACTTATCGTCCCTCAGCGTGAGGGTCCAGCGTCAGCAATCACCTAAACACAATTGACAACAATCTCATATTTGGAGATGATGCACGTAAATTGAGACGGCCGGGCAGATCCTGCTGCCACTTCAAAAGCGGTCGTCAGAACCTCGGGAGAGCGATGAATGCGGTTACAAGGCAAGCGCGCCATCATCACAGCGGCTGCGTCCGGCATGGGCCGGGCAGGCGTAGAGGCATTCGCGCGTGAAGGCGCCGATGTCGTTGCGGTGGACATCGATCAGGCAAAGCTGGAGGAACTGGTCGGTTCCATAAGCGATGCAGGTGGCCGGGTCACAGCGCTCGTCGCCGACCTGCTCGACCCCCAAGCCTGCCGACAGGTCGTGAGCGAATCGGCGGAGCGGCTCGGCGGTCTCGATATCCTGTGGAATCATGCCGGCCTGCCCGGAAAGCGGGAAGTCGAGAATCTCGATCTCGATGCCTATGCCCGCGCGATGGATCTCAATGTCCGGTCCGGACTGCTGACGACCGGCGCGGCCATCGCGCATTTCCGCACCGCCGGCGGCGGCTCGGTGCTGTTCACGGCTTCGATCGCGGGCTTGCGCGGGGCGTCGGTCAGTCCCGTCTATTCGGCGGCGAAGTTCGCGGTGATCGGCCTCGCGCGCTCGCTGGCCCAGCGCTACGCGGCCGAGAATATCCGGGTGAATACGATATGCCCGGGACCGATCGAGACGCCGATGCTCTCCCAGTTCATGGATCCCGATTTTGACGCCGAGCTCGCAAAGCAGTCGGAGGCCCGCACGCGGGCCAGCGTTCCCATGGGCCGCGTGGGGCGACCTGAAGAGGTCGCGGCCGCGGCGCTCTGGCTGGTTTCCGACGAGGCGTCCTTCGTCAACGGCGCGGTGCTCCCGGTTGACGGCGGGACGATGGCCTGATCTCTCCCCGTCATCCTATTCAAATAAGGAATTCGTCATGTTGAACGCGAACCTCTCCCCCGAAGTCGCAGCCGGCTTTCTGGACGGCAAGCCGAAGCTCCTGCTGATCGACGGCAAGCTGGTGCCTGCGCTTTCGGGGCGGACGTTCGACAGCATCAATCCCGCAACCGGAAAGGTGCTTGCCCAGGTGGCCGAAGGCGGTGCGGAGGATGTCGACCTTGCCGTGGCGGCGGCGCGTCGTGCGTTCGAGGAAGGGCCGTGGAGTCGGTTCAAGCCGTTCGACCGCCAGGCCGCCCTGTTGCGCCTTGCCGATCTCGTCGAAGCGCATTTCGACGAGATCGCCATGCTCGATACACTCGACATGGGGGCGCCGATCACCGGCACGCGATCACGCAAGCAGCGCGCCGTTGCCCTGCTGCGCTATTATGCCGGTCAGGCAACCGCGATTCACGGCGACACGATCTCGAATTCGGCCGCGGGCGAGATTTTCTCCTATACCCTCAAGGAACCGATCGGCGTGGTTGGCGCGATCAACGCGTGGAACGGCCCGTTCGGCATGGCGGTCTGGAAGATCGCCCCCGCGCTCGCCGCCGGCTGCACCATCGTGCTCAAGCCCGCCGAACAGGCGCCGCTCTCGCCACTGCGGCTCGGCGAACTCTGCCTCGAGGCAGGATTTCCAGCCGGCGTTGTCAATATCGTCCATGGGCCTGGCAGCACCGTTGGCGCAGCCCTCGCGGCACATCCGGGCGTCGACAAGATCGCGTTCACCGGCTCGACCGCGACCGGTCAGGCCATCATCCGCGCATCGGCCGGGAATGTGAAGCGGGTCTCGGTCGAGCTCGGGGGGAAGTCCCCCAACATCGTGTTCGACGATGCCAATCTTGAGGCGGCGGTGCCCGGGGCGGCAATGGCGGTATTCGCGAATTCGGGGCAGATATGCTCGGCCGGAACCCGCTTGTTCGTCCAGCGCGGCATCTATGACGAATTTGTCGAGAAGGTGGCCGCCTTTGCCAGGCAGTTGCGCGTCGGCAACCCGCTCGACCCCAATATGCAGCTGGGGCCGCTCGTCTCCGAAGGTCAGCTCGATCGGGTAACCGCCTATCTGGAGAGCGGCAAGGCACAAGGCGCGCGCGCCGCGAGCGGCGGCCGCCGCATCATGGGGGATGATCTGGGGGATGGCTATTTCGTCGAACCCACCGTGTTCGCCAATGTCACCGACGAGATGAAAATTGCCCAGGAGGAAATCTTCGGACCGGTCATTTCTGCCCTTCCCTTCGACACGGCTGAAGAAGCGATCGAACGTGGCAACGCGACAATGTTCGGCCTGGGCAGTGGGGTCTGGACGGAGAATCTCTCCAACGCGCATCGCGTCGCGAAAGGGCTGCGCGCGGGGTCCGTCTGGGTCAATTGCTATCAGGCCATGGATCCTGCGGTTCCCTTCGGTGGCTACAAGATGAGCGGTTATGGCCGTGAGTCGGGCCGCGAGCATATCGAGGAGTTCCTCGAAACCAAGGCAGTGTGGATCAAGACGGCCTGAGCCAGCCGATATCGACCCATCGCTGATTACTTGATGACGACCGCAAGCCAAGCGGCGCGGATGAGAGAGGAACTACAATGAAGGGTTTGGCATTTCATGCTCCGGGCGACGTACGTTATGATACGCTGCCTGATCCGGAACTGGCTGAATCGGGTGATGCGCTGGTCAAGATAACGAGCTGCAGCATCTGCGGCAGCGACTTGCATCTTTACCACGGCGGGCTCGGCTCACCGACACACTGCTTCAGTATCGGCCATGAGGCCATTGGGGAGGTGGTAGAGACCGGCCGCGGCGTCTCGCGTCTCAAGGCGGGCGACCAGGTCATGGTTCCTGGATCTGTGGGATGTGGCGCCTGCCGGCCGTGCATGTCGGGCTTGATCAACAAGTGCGAGAACGGCGGACTGCGCGTCTACGGCATCGGTCGAGGGCTTGGCGGTTGCCAGACCGAAGCCGTGGTCGTGCCTGCGGCCGATTTCAACGCTTTCATCATTCCCGATGGAGTCAGCAATGATCAGGCGCTGATGCTGACCGACAGCCTGCCCACGGCCTATCTCGGCTGTGTCAATGCGGATATCCGCCCCGGTAGCACCGTGGGCATTATCGGACTTGGTCCGATCGGACTGAACGCGGTCGAAATCGCATTCGTTCAGGGCGCGAGCACCGTCTATGCCATCGATCTCGTGCCCGAACGCCGCGCCCGGGCAACGGAGCTTGGTGCAATCCCCCTGGATCCCGCGGTCGCGGTCGAAACGGTGCGTGAGGCCACGAAGGGGCGAATGCTCGATTGCACAATCGAAGTGGTCGGTGCTCGGGCGACGACGGATCTGGCTATCGAGCTCGCCGGACAGCACAGTACCGTTTCCGTGATCGGGGCGGGTCTCGAACGCTACGACTTTCCTCTACTCGCCGCATTCCGAAAGGCGATCACCTTCCGCCCGAGCGTCTGCTCGGTCCAGCGTTACATGCCGGAACTCATCGCGCTCGTCCGCTCCGGTCGCCTGCATCCCGAGCGGCAGATCAGTCACCGCATGAAACTGTCTGAAGGGACCGAAGCCTATCGCCTTTTCGACCGCCGCGAGGCGGGCACGCTGAAGATGGTGCTCGAACCTTAACGAAATCGGTCGTCGAGCGCCGGGAGCCGCGTTCATGCTGGCGTCGAAAGCGGTGATCGCAACCTGCTAGGACGCGGGTCTCGATCCGGGACCGTCTATGGCTTTGCGTCCTACAGCGACCCGACTGATCCTTCACGGCTGAGCGAGAGGACATAGGACCATGATACCAGCAGAAGATTTGCAGTCGATAGAGGCCATCAAGCAGCTCAAAGCACGTTACTGCCATATCATTGACACCAAGCAATGGCATCTGCTCGCAACTCTCTTTACCGAGGATGCGACGTTCGACGGCTTCGGATCGGCACCGCCTGGGGCAAACCGCGATATGTTCGTGGCAGGCGTCTCGCAAAGACTGCGGAACGCGATTTCCGTCCATCATCTGCATCTGCCGGAGATCGTGATCATCGAACCGGACAGAGCTCGCGGCATTTTTCCATTGATGGACTATCTGGAATTCCCGCCCGACGAAGCGCCGCGGGAAGCCCCGGATTCCACCGGGTATATCGGGTACGGCTACTATGAGGAAGAATATCGCCGTGAGAAAGGACATTGGCGCATCGCCTACTCCCGCCTCTCCCGTCTGAGGATCGATCCCCTACCCGCTGGTCGTCCTGCCCGCGCCGCGGACAGGCTAGCCGCATTGCCCGACTGGCTCGATAACGGCAGAGCCGTCACATAATTCGTCGGCGTAGCACTTCTTCACGTCCATCTGGAGAGCACATCCTCCGGCCTGGTTGCCGCGTTCGGAGCCGGCCCCTGAACGGCCGAGGGCGTCCGGGCGAAGCGGGGCGCCGGGGCGGGCTGAACCAGCCCATTAACTTCGACAAAGCAGCCGCGCGCGGCAAGATGAGGATGGGCGGTCGCCTCAGCCAGCGGGATAACCGGCGCGAAGCACATGTCCGTCCCTTCGAGCATCTCGGTCCATTCGTCACGCGATCGCGTCAGGAACATCGCGGCTATGGCAGCGCGCAATTCCGGCCACCGCGTACGATCATGCTGGGAGCCATAGAGGGTGGGGGGCAGGTTCAGGCGTTCGCACAGTTCGCGGAAGAATTTCGGTTCGATCGACCCGATCGACACATAGCCGCCGTCCGCCGTCTCATAGACGCCATAATAGGGCGCTCCGCCATCGAGCAGATTATTACCCCGGACGCCGGAATTTGTGCCCCTGAGGCGGTGGGCCATGGCATTGGTCATAAGGGAGGTCGCGCCGTCACAGATCGCCGCATCGACCACTTGCCCCTGACCCGATTGCCGTGCTTCGATCAGAGCGGCCAGTGTTCCAAGAGCAAGATAAAGCGCCCCCCCACCATAGTCGCCGACAAGATTGAGCGGCGGGACCGGCGGACCTCCCGCCGGGCCGATCGCATCGAGCGCACCGGTAATCGCGATATAGTTGATGTCATGGCCGGCAGCCTTGGCTAGCGGCCCTTCCTGGCCCCATCCGGTCATCCTGCCATAGACGAGCCTTGGATTGCAGTCCGCGATCGCCTCCGGTCCCAGACCCAGACGCTCCATCACGCCGGGACGGAAACCCTCGATCAGGATGTCGGCGCGCTCGATCAGGCGGATCGCATGTTCGCGATCCGCCTGATCCTTGAGATCGAGTAGGATGGTGGTGCGCCCACGGCTTGTCAGATCGATGCTGGATCCAGGTTGCGCGTCGGGGCGATCGATCCGCACAACGTCGGCGCCCATGTCGGAAAGCAGCATGGCCGCGAAAGGTCCTGGGCCCTGGCTCGCAATCTCGACCACCCTGATACCGACCAGGGGGCCGGTTGCCGCATCAGATGGACACGCCATCATGAGATCCTGACGCGATTGCTGAGTTCGCCGACGCCTTCGATGCGGCAGGTCATGACGTCCCCGTCCTCGAGATATCGGGGCGGCTCCATGGCGAAACCAACGCCCGAGGGCGTCCCCGTGGCGATGACGTCCCCGGGCTCCAGGGTCAGGCCTTGCGATAGCTCGCTGACGATACGCGCAATGCTGAAAATCATCTGCGACGTGCTCGCGCGCTGACGTTCCTCGCCATTGATCTGAAGTGATATCGATAGATTCTGCGGGTCGCCAACGGCGTCGGCGGTGACGATCCATGGTCCCACGGGGCAGGTGCTGTCGAGGGCCTTTCCCTTGAACCATTGGCCATGTCTTTGCTGGAGATCGCGCGCGGACACGTCATTGATGATCGTGTAGCCGAAGATGTGGTCCAGTGCCTCGCTCTCTGGAATGTTTTTTCCGCCCCGGCCTATCACGATGGCAAGTTCGACCTCATAGTCGAGCCGGCCGGAGATCCGCGCATCGACCTCGACCCTTTCATCCGGGCCGATGACGGCGGTGGGAGGTTTGGTGAAGAACTGGGGATATGCAGGGAGATCGGTTGATACGCCTCTGACCCTGTCGCCCTCTGCCACATGGTCGAGATAGTTTCGACCTACGCAAAAGATGTTCTTGCGTGGTTTGCCTATCGGCGCTCGCAAGGTCGTGCTCGCTCGAGGCACTAATGCCTCGTCATAACGGGAACCCAGCATAGTTTCATTCAGTATCGAAAGACAAGGTGTCTCCTTGTCGTGCAGGGCGATGAGACCAGCGAGATCCAGGTCCTGACCCCCGCGCCGCATTCCTCCGGTAACGACTGCACGGTTGAGGTCGAGAACCCATCCTTCTTCCACCAGCATGCCCGGCCGCGGACCACATCCAGCTATTTCGTAGCTTATCACCCGCATCACACTCTCCTCCGGACGTTGCCTTGCTGCTTATAGGACCCCGCAGGAACGCAGTGGCGCGTTTCGGCCCTGATCTGGCAAACGAAGCTCCGCCGTCAATCCCGCACTACGCGACAATACTCCAAGTCGCACAATATGCGAAATTTGATTGACAGCAACTGTCTGCCTCCGTAAATCTCGGCCTTAGCTCGACCGGTCATCAGAAGCTGGCAGCGAAGCAGGAGGTGAGGATGAATGGATCGATTCCGGTCCCTGGGGCAGCCCTTCAAAAGCGCGTGACGAGTGCGGCCAAGCGCCGAGCCGTTCGTCTATGGACAAACGCCCGACGGGGTTTCCCGAGCGACGGGTCAGTCGAGCAGCAATCACAATCAACAGCAATAATTTTGGGGGAGACCAACGTGAACAATCGTAATACAAGACTTTCGCTGGGTGTCGTCTTTCCGCTGGTCGGCCTGTCTTTTGCGGGCGCAGCAATCGCCCAGACGCAGGCCGACAAGCCATCTGTGAGCGCGCCGCCTGCCGCCACGGCCCAGAGCGGATTTGATGCCGGAGATATTGTCGTCACCGCGCGCAAGCGCGCAGAGTCCGTGCAGGATGTACCAATCTCCGTCTCGGCCGTCAGCGGGACTATGCTGCAGCAGCGCGGGATCGCCAATCTCGATTCTCTCACCACCCTGGTCAGTGGCGTCACCGTTCAGCGCACCGCGAACAACGTCGCCTCCTTCTTTGTCCGGGGGCTCGGCACCGGCCCCGGCAACGATTCGTTCGAGAACTCGGTGGCGCTGTTCATCGATGGAACTTATGCCGGGCGCCCGCCGGAGGGTAACCAACCCATATTCGATCTCGAGCGGGTTGAGATCATCAAGGGCACGCAGGCGGCCCTGCTCGCCAAGAACACAAGCCTTGGCGCCTTCAGTACCACAACGCGCAAACCTGGCAGTGAATATGCCTTCAACTTCACCGGAAGCTACGAGTTTGCGCTGGGGTCCCATCTGCTGGATGGCGGCGTCGATGTTCCGATCAGCGATACCCTTGCCGTGCGCCTGTCCGGTCAGGCCAATCTTCAGAAAGGCTGGATACGCAACGAGCTGACGGACAAGGAAATTCCCCGGACAAACAGCCTCGCTGGACGCATAGTGGCCGTGTGGAAGCCGACCGCGGATTTCGACGCCACGCTTCTCTATCAGCAATATCGGGTCAATAATACGGGCTTGAACGAACAATATGCGGTGGACCTTATCGGCCGCGCGCAGCAGCTTGCGACGGCCGCCGGCTACACCGGATTTGAAGCGCGTCTCGATCGCCGGACGGCGCGCAATTCAGCGACATTTGGTGACTCCTACGAAACCAATGATGGAAAACGCGCGATCGGAACGCTCAACTATCGTTTGGGCGACTACACCCTCACATCCGTATCGGCCTACTCGGAATATACGCAGGATCGGCCGCAGTTCGACAATGATGAGCTTCCGGGGAAATATACAGACTCCGATATCGTGAATGGCAATCACCAGTTCACTCAGGAAATCCGGCTATCGTCGCCAAGCGACAGAAGATTGAACTTCATCGTCGGGGCGTTCTACCTCCACGAGAAGTGGCGATATGTCCGGACTGTCGATGTCGTCCGGGGAAACCTGCCCGCCAGCGTACTGCCCATAACCGGGATGTTCTTCGAGGATTTCCGGCTGAGGACCAACACGGTCTCGGGCTTTGGCCAGGGTAATTTCAATGTGACGGACGCTTTGACGTTCAGCGTAGGCGTGCGCGTCACCAATGAACGGCGGAGCGCGGATTTCTTCCGGGAAACCCTGGTTCCGGGCGTGTTGACCTCGGTTCTCTATCCCGCCATCGCGCCGGCCACCCGTAAGATCAACGCAACGAACGTCGATGGTTCTGTTGGCGTGCAGTACAAGCTGAATCGGGACTACTTGCTCTATGCATCCTATTCGCGTGGCACGAAGGGTGGCGGCTTCCTGAGTTCGCCGACAAATCCCGATCTCGCGCGCTATGATCCCGAAAAGGCCGACAATTATGAGGTCGGCGGCAAGTTCACGTTTGGCCGAAGCCATTTCAATGTGGCGTTGTTCCAGACCAATGTGAACGGGTTCCAGCAGAGCGTGTTCCTTGGCGGCACGTTCAGGTTCGATCCGCAGGATCTCAAGGCGAAAGGCGTCGAGACCGAGGCGGTCTATGAGGTCTCCGACGCCCTACGCCTCGCCGGATCGCTCACCTACCTGCACGCGCGGCGTGATGACGGCACCGAACCGGTCAATGCACCGAAATGGAGCGGCAACGTCACGGCGTCGTTCCGACAGCCTGTCGGCGACGATCTCCAGTTCACCGCCGACGCCGGCATGAACTTCAAGTCCCGGGTATTTTATGCACCAGAGTCTCTTACTCTGGGCTATGGCTCTCCCACAAATCTCGATGCCAATGTTCTACCGGGAAATGCCTATGCCACGGTTGACGGTCGGCTCGCCATCGGGCCACGCGATGGCCGCTGGCAGGTTTCGCTGATCGGCAAGAATCTGCTGGATAAGGACATCCTGTCCTATGCCCGTACGGCAACCTTCGTGACCGGCGCATCGACCGCTTCGATCGCGATGCCCAGGACTGTCGCGCTGCAATTTTCCATCCGCCGCTAAGTCGAAAAAGAACAGCAGCCGGGCCGCCTCGTTAGTAGGCGGCCCGTTTGCAAAAAATAGGCCGCGGAAGAGGGGAAATCGACTTCTCCCGCCAGGACTGGAATGTGTCTGCAGCATCAGAATAGTCGCCGCGCGCCTGTACGCTTCCTCGGATTCCAATCGCCGCCGAGCGGGTATCAGGCGCCCTCGGAGGCCCAGCAGGCAGTGAACACGTCTGGCACTGTAACCGATACGGTCTAGAGCAGAACAGGACATATTCGCAGACGACGATATTGTCATAACCGCCGCGAACGCAACGAGTTCGTTCAGGATGTTCCGATTTCGGCGAGTGCGGTAACATCGCGCTTCAGAAACGAACGATCGCAGGTTTCGACGCACTCACCAGCGGCAGCATTCGACGGTTCCCACGCGGGTAATTGAGAGAAGCCTAGATCACAATCGCGGACTGTATCATAATAGCTATAAAATATCATATCTCCTATTGTGGGACTTTCATCTCTTTTAGTTGACGCGCGTCATCAATCTGATAGCTCTGGCGCTGTATCGCAAGAGCCCGCTTCCGCGGCGAAAATCGGGGGACGATGTATGGGGGACCCGCGTAAACCATCGCGACCGAGCCGATCGAAATTAGGGCAGCGCCGCGGTAGATGGCGCTCGACAGCCGCTGCTCATGGAGCTCCCTGACGAGACGGAACCTCTGACAGCCATGCTTTGCCGTTACGCGTCGAGCCGCTCGTTCCGACCAATTTTCCCACATTCGCCTTCTTCCCGTAGAGTTCGGCCGTTCCCGCGCGAACCCATGTCTTCGTCGAAATCTTGCCTCCAAGGATCAATCTCGCATGCGTCCAGAGACTTCAGCGCCACGGCTTGCCCAAGGAGACGAAACCTCAAGGCTGAATGGCATGCGGCTCTATGTAGCCGTCGCCGTGTGCGTGTTGATTGCGATGCTGGATGGTTTCGACGTGCAGGCCATAGGCATTGCCGCCCCTGTACTTTTCCCGGAACTGAAGCTTGATCCCATCCACGCCGGGCAAATCTTCTCAAGCGCACAGGTCGGGTTCGTCGCGGGAGCATTGCTGGGTGGCGCACTCAGCGATCTGCTTGGTCGACGCAACGCGTTGATGAGCGGTGTCATTTGCGTGGGCGCATTCAGCTTGGGGACAATATACACCTTCAGTTTCGATACGTTGCTTGCCGCACGCCTGTTCACCGGACTCGGAATTGGGGTCGTGGTCGTCAACCTGATCAGCCTGACGGTCGAGATCGCGCCGACGAAGCATCGTGCCAAGATCGTGGCGATCACTCTGGCCGGTTTGCCAGCCGGTGGAGCGATCGCCGCTCTTGTAGGTCATGCTTTTATCGAAAGCTCAGGGTGGCGTTCGCTGTTCCTTGTAGGCGGTTTGGCTCCCCTGCTCATCGCCCCCTTCCTTTTGCTCATCCCGAACATGCGGCCGCACCGGCAGAAGCAGGACGGCGTCGGCAAGGAATGGCTTCATGCCCTGTTTGGGGAGGGGCGCGGGATCAGCACGATGTTGCTTTGGCTCACGCTCTTCCTTGGTTCTTGCATTCTATACCTGATCCTCAACTGGCTCCCAAGCTTGATGACCGATCGAGGCTTCACCGTTCAGTTTGCCCACCGCTCATCGGCGTTCTTCAGCATTGGCGGTTGTGTCGGCACGCTGGCGATCGGCGCCGCCGTCGACAGGTTCGGTTATCGCAGCGTGCTGCCGCTGGGATATGGGGGTGTCGCCATCGGGGTGGTCGGGCTGGCTTTCGCCGCAGCGCCTGCATCAATCCTGACTTTCGCTGCGGTCGCAGGTTTCTTCATCCTTGGATCCGGCTACTCGCTCAACGGCCTGGCACCCGCTTACTATCCTACGGCAGCGCGGGGACTGGGAATAGGCGCATCGGTGGCGGTCGGTCGGGCAGGATCGATCGTCGGACCGCTCCTGGGAGGCTATATCTTGAGCGGGGGGATAGCATCCTTGCCAAGTGGCGCTGTTGGCGTGCTCATCGTGACAGTTCCACTGGCCATCGCTTCTGGCGCGATCGCCTATCTACTGACGCTCCGCGCCCGGATGCTCTAGGCTCAGACTCCGACTGGCGCAGAGCAGGTCGCCAAACGACTCCCGCGCGTCCGCCTGTACCCTGCACAGTGCTCCACTAGTCGCACACGCGATCGGTGATGTCAGATTTTTAACCGCACCTCGTCCCCGTGTCCGACTTCTCCGTATCCGACGGAGCGGAAACCGTTGAAGCTTGCCGGAACATTATCGATCGCACCGGTCGCCTAATACCCACCTGCGCTGAGGCTGACTCAGGTAGGGGATTCCCAAACTGCCGAAAGTCTGAATCAATGGTGGCCAGCATTTGGAGGGAGCACCCATGGGATCAGCGATCGGCTTGCGGGATGATTTTGACGGCCCAGCATTGAGGCGGTTGGCGCGCGGGTCGAAGAGCGCGAACCAGGCCCGGCGGCTGTTGGCATTGGCTGAGATCTACGACGGCGGCAGCCGGACTGCGGCGGCGCGGATCGGCGGAGTTGGTTTGCAGATCGTGCGCGATTGGGTGGTTCGGTTCAACGCCCGTGGTCCCGATGGACTGCTTGATGGCAAGGCGCCGGGCGATCCATCGCGCCTCGATGATGTCCAGCGGCGGGCGCTGGTCGAGGTTGTCGAACGCGGCCCGATCCCGGCGATCCACGGCGTTGTTCGCTGGCGCCTGATCGATCTGGTCCAGTGGCTGCACGACGAGTTTTCGGTGTCGCTCGATGAAACCACCGTGGGGCGGGAGCTGAAGAAGCTGGGCTACGTCAAGCTGACGGCGCGGCCTCGCCACCATGCCCAGAACGAACTTGCCATGGACGCCTTCAGAAAAGGGGCTTCTCTGCCGAACTGGCAAAGGTCAGAGCAACCCTCACGAAAGGCACGCCCATAGAGATATGGTTCCAGGACGAAGCCCGCGTCGGTCAGAAAAACAAGATCACGCGGCGCTGGGCCAGACGAGGGACGAGGCCATCGGCCCCGAAAGATCAGCGGACGAAATCGGCCTACATCTTCGGCGCGATCTGCCCGGAACACGGCAAGGGCGCAGGACTCGTTCTGCTGTGTGACGACAGTTATGTTGGCCGCCTGACGACAAACGAGATGGCCGGATCGTGATACATTTGTGTCAGCTTTGCCCCCTGCGATCGCAGGGGGCAAAGCTGATGCCAGGTGAGTGGATCACGGACCGCC